>DATJEI010000266.1:0-13026 GCA_035496735.1 Bryobacteraceae bacterium
GCCATGACCACGCAGGACGTGAAATCCCTGACGCCCGGCCATGGTAGCTACGCTTTCTTCCTGAACGCGCAGGGCCGAATCCTGGGCGACGTGAACGTGTTCTGCCGCGAGGATGGTTTCCTCCTCGATACCGAACCGGAAACCCGGCAGAAGCTGTTCGATCACATTGATCGCTATATTATTGCCGACGATGTCACGCTCGAAGACGCGACTGGAGAAATGGCAACCATCGGCATTGAAGGGCCGCAGGCGGCCGCGATCCTGGAGCGCCTGGGTGCGCCCGTGCCAGAGGTGGATTATGCGACGCGGGCTTGGTCCGGGATGATCGTCGCGCGCGTGAGTTCCACCGGAGCGGGCGGCTTTTTTGTCTTTCTGAACCCGGCGAAGAAAGGCGGTCTGATAGCGGCCCTGGACACCGAGGGAATCGCGGAAGCCACTCCGGATGACGCACGCACGGTTCGCATCGAGCAGGGGCGTCCGCGTTACGGCGAGGAAATCACGGAACGCTATCTGGTGCAGGAAACCGGACAATTGCATGCCGTGCATTTCAGCAAAGGTTGTTATCTAGGGCAGGAGATCGTCGAACGTGTGCGCAGCCGCGCGCAGATTCATCGCGTGCTGCGCCGACTTGAGGTCGACTTGCGCCAGGCACCCGCAGCCGGCAGCAAGCTCAAATCGGCCGATGGCCAAGCCGACGCCGGTGAAATCGCGAGTGCGGCGTTCTCTCCCGGGCTCGGCAAAGTCGCCGCCTTGGGTTACGTGCGCACGCAGTTCGCAGAGCCCGGAACGGAGCTTCGGCTTCCCGCGCAGGCTGCGCTAGGGGATGTTCGAGTGTTGGTGATCTGAGCGCGGATTCGCTGTCGGCCGGGCGTCTTCCAGCGGAAAAACGAAGGTTTCTCCCGCCATATTGACGATTAATTTTCCGCTCCCGAGAGGCTTCCCCTGGTTGGGATAAAACACTGCGCCATCGGTGGATTGTCCCGGCGCGAGCTTGGTGGTCACCAGCGCAATCGCGGAGGCGGCTGCCGCAGCCTTTAATTTTGACGATCCGATGTCGGCGAACGCGTTCTGGCGCCGCGCTTCATAACCGTTTGTGGAATGGATCTGGGCGTTGTTGAATAAGCTGGACTCGTATGCGGCGATCAGCTTGATCACGTCGCCGCGTCCGGCCTTCTCGAATAGGGTGTTGACCACGGTCTTGGCGGGCAGCGCCTGAATTTTCTGACCTTCTGCCTTCTCGAAAGTGCAATCTTCCGGCTCGACGGTCCAGGAAACCGAGGCGCCGTTGGAAATGGCCATCTGCAGGACGGCGTAGTTCCGGATGCGCATAGGCAGCACCGAAAACATGACGGTGACGCCGCCGCGCGTCATAGCCTTGTATTTCAAGCCTCCGGATTCGAAATCGATGATTCCCTGGGCGGGCGCAGCGGCGGCCATCACCAGAGTCAGGATCAACGCACGCCAAAGCAGCACGCCTCCATCATAGGACCAGGCGGGCATATGACGCAGACGGGCAATCGACGCGGATGCGATCGCTACGGCTTCTTGAAATACCACAGCCAAAAATTCTGGGTTCCAGCGCCGTGGCGATAACGCGGTTCGAAGCGGTTGCGCTCGGCCATGGCGCAGGCCTCTGGCTCGGAGAACGAAACTCCAGTCCAGGTATCGTCGGGGTGGAGATCTTGCGGGTCAAGCGGGTAGCCCTGCACCTGGAACTTGAACAGGGCTCCGGGACGGAGCAGGCGGTGAACTTCGCGCACGTAGTTCTCAATCACTTCCCGGCTGGGGATGTGCTGAAAGACGATATTGGAATACGCAAAGTCGAACTCGATTTTCCAGCTGGATGGCGCCATACGGGCGAGCCACCGCGGCGCCCAGTATGCTTTTCTGGACTTGCCTGACGCCAACGGCGGCACCACAGTAAGATCGCAGCCATTATTCTGGTAGACGTGCGCATTGGGATGGCCCGACAACGCCTTTCGCGCGCGGGCGATCATTTCTCCGCTGACGTCCACGGCGTGCACTTCGCCGAATACGTTGGCGAGAGCCCTGGTGAGCCGGCCGGCGCCGCAGCCGATCTCCAGGACGCGCATGGCCTTGGGGTCCTTACCCTGACAGATATTCGTCATATCCGTGAGAATGTCCCCGGCGATCGCCTGTTCGCCGGAGGCGTAGAATTCTTCGTCGGACCACTCGGAGTTGCCCGTCGCGACGTAATACAGGGCGTTTTCGCGGGCGCGCGCATCCCAGTCGCGCTGCATCTTTTCCAGTTGCTGCGCTTTGCTTAAACCCGGCGTGCGTCCAGTACTCACGTTCCCATAATATGCCAGGCGATCTGCGGCCACGCGAAGGGAGGGTCCCCTTAAAGGAACCCTCCCTTCCATCGTCTCTTCCTCAGGATCGGCTTCGACTACGGGTGGGTAAGCGCCACTCCTTTCGGCGGCATTTTGAGGTTGGCGCTCAGCCGCTTGGCCGGAACCACCGTCACTGTCAGGCCACTGGCCAGCTTCACACTCGATAACACCGGCATCTCCGAGCTTTTCTCGAAGACCAGACCCGTCTTGGACGCATATGAGTACCCCGCCGGCGAAACGAAAATCGCCGCCGATTCGGAGGAAGCTGCATCGCGAATGACTAGAACACCACTCGCGATCGAATCCACGATATAGTTTCCGGCAGGGAAGCTCTTGCCTCCGGCCTCAAAAGCAAAGGGCACCTCGATCGAGAAGCCTTCGGCGTGCGCCACGGTTGTCAGCCCGCCCACTAAACTAACAGCCAGTGCTATATGCATCCACGCCTTTTTCATGTAGTTGGTTTTCATTTGATCTGAACTCCTATTGGAAAATTTGGGAATAAAGTGTTATGCACATGCGCGAAGCATGCGCCCATAAACTTCAGCTAGGAATGCCAGGGTCTGCGGGGACGGGAGTGAAACGAACGACGGGGGTAAAACGGGGACGGAAGCACCCGGCTTCCGTGACTACAATTTCACTATAAAGAAAACCGACTGCCGGTACAAATCAATAATTGTTATCGGCTCGATGGGCCTGAATTTAAGGTATTATCTTAGTTCGCAAGGGCATCCCGGGGGAGACTTGAATGGTGGACGGCGGGGGGCTCGAACCCCCGACCCCCGCATTGCGAACGCGGTGCTCTCCCAGCTGAGCTAGCCGCCCACACGAGCGATCCCTTTCAATATACCATGTGAACAGCGCGCAACTCTGCCATCCATTATTCACTTGCGGCGCGGGAAGAATCGAAGGACACTGAAGTTTCATGGCAACTGTAAAACCCAATGAGACCGCGTCATTTCGCGAGCCGGCCGACCGCTGGTCCATCGCTGAGGCGGGTGAGCTATATGATGTCGCCAGTTGGGGCAAGGGCTACTTCGCGGTCGGAGCCAACGGCCACGTATGGGTGCGTCCCGACAAGGACCCGACGCGCGGCATCGATCTCAAAGAACTGGTCGATAATCTGCAATTGCGCGGGATCTCGCTGCCCATCCTGATCCGTTTCGGTGAAATCCTGAAACACCGGCTGGGCGAGATGCACCAGGCATTTCAAAACGCCATTGCCGAGCACAATTACAAATCCACTTACTGCTGCGTGTATCCGATCAAGGTGAACCAGCAGCGGCAGGTGGTGGAGGAAGTCTTCGAGTACGGCCGCAAGTACAAGTTCGGACTGGAAGCCGGATCGAAGCCCGAGCTGCTGGCGGTGCTGGCCATCGCTGATAATGAGACGCCGATCATCTGCAACGGCTTCAAGGACGACGAATACATTGAGATGGTGATGCTGGCGAAGAAAATCGGGCGCCAGATCATCCCGGTGGTTGAGAAATACACCGAATTGGACCTGATCCTGAAACACTCGGCGCGCGTGGGCGTGCGGCCGGTGATCGGCTTGCGCATCAAGCTGGCGAGCCGGGGGTCGGGACGATGGAAATCGTCGGGCGGGTACCGATCTAAGTTCGGACTTACCGTCACCGAGGCACTGCGCGCTCTCGAGCAATTGAAGTCCCAGGGGATGGAGGATTGCCTGCAGCTTTTGCACTTTCACCTGGGGAGCCAGATCACTAACATCCGCCAGATAAAGGCCGCGGTGATCGAGGCCGCGCGCGCTTACGTCGAAATGCGGCGCTCCGGGGCGGGCTTGAATTATCTGGACGTCGGCGGCGGGCTGGGCATCGACTACGATGGTTCGCAGACGGATTTTGAATCCAGCGTCAACTACACGCTGCAGGAATACGCCAACGACATCGTGTATCACATCCAAAGTGTGTGCGACGAAGCCGAGGTACCGCATCCGACCATCGTGTCCGAGAGCGGACGCGCGGTGGTGGCATATCACAGCGTGCTGGTGTTCAATGTCCTGGGCGTAACCGGATTCGGCGAAGAAGAGACGCTGCCCGAATTTACGGACGACGTTGAGCAGCCGCTGCTGGACTTGAAGGACACGCTGCGCGGGCTGAGCTCCAAGAACTTGCTGGAGAGTTTTCACGATGCCCAGCAGGCGCTCGATTCCGCCCTCAATCTATTCAGTCTGGGGTACCTGCCGCTGCAACAGCGAAGCTGGGCCGAGAGCATCTATTGGGTAATCTGCCGGCGCATTCAGAAGATGGCCAAGGAGCTGGACGATTTTCCGGAAGAGCTGGAAGGCCTGGATTCGCTGCTCTCCGACACCTACTTCTGCAACTTTTCGTTGTTCCAAAGCATGCCCGACAGCTGGGCGGTGAAGCAGTTGTTCCCCATTATGCCGATCCATCGGCTGAACGAGGAGCCATCGCATCACGGCATTTTGGGCGATATTTCCTGCGACTCCGACGGCAAAGTGGACCAGTTCATCGACCGCCGGGACGTGAAGAAGACTCTGCCGCTGCATACTTTCAACGGGGAACCGTACATTCTCGGTACGTTTCTGGTGGGCGCGTATCAGGAGATCCTGGGCGACTTGCACAACCTGTTCGGCGACACTAATGCCGTGCATGTGCAGTTAGATGAAAAGGGCGCGGTAGTGATCGACGCCCTGATCCGTGGCGACACGGTACGCGAAGTGCTGGATTACGTGCAGTTCAAGTCCACTACCCTCGCCGAGCAGTTCCGCCGCGACGTCGAAACCGCGGTGCGTGAAGGCCGCATCGGATATGAGGAATCCGGCGTGCTGCTGCGCTTCTATGAAGACGGTCTAAACGGGTACACCTACCTAGAGCAGTAGCTTCTCGTTTCGGAGATCCTCAATAAGATCCGGACCTGCGTTGCGCGGATAACCGAAATCCCAAAAGGCATCGTCCGGCCCGCTCTCCCAAACGCGCAGGCCGGTGGCCGTCAGCAGCTTGCGCAGCCGCTGGTCCAGGGCATGAACTTCCGCATCGTCGGCTTGGGCCAGCGCAATGATGCCGCGCACGTCCAGATCATTGCGGTAGTCTTCGATGCCCAGCGAATAACCGCGCTCCACCTGTTCGACAAAGTCGCGCCAGCGCCGCAGGAGTCCGGCGCGTCCTTCGCGCACGATATGCTCCGGATAGCCGTTCTCGCTGAGATAGTGTCGCACCTGGGCGTCGGTCATTTTCATTCCGCTCAATTCGCCCCTCGCTTCGAGGCCTGGCGGTGGAAATAACGCTCGCCCGCGTTGGGGATGAAGAAGGTGCGGATGGTGCGGTCGGGGTTGTACGCGCCAAATGCTCCGCTCCTGCGGTCGAACCGCGAAATAATCCCGTCGGGAGTTATGGCTTGCAGAATTGATCCAGCGGCGGGAGCGTCGCGCAGTGCTTGTGCACGCTCTAAGTATTCCTGACGCGAAATGTTGCCGAATTCGCGGCCGTGCTTGGCGTAATGCTCCTCGAATAGCCGTCGAGAACGGAATCCTGGACCGGAGGCTGCCAGCAGTAGTGCGGTCAGCAGAAAAGCTACAGTCAGGCGCAGCGTCCGGCGAGTCATCGCTAGAATATAGTTTCCCATGCCGCCCGTCGCGAAAATCGTTCCGCACTCGATGACCGTCCACGGCGATACCCGTATCGACAACTATTTCTGGCTGCGCGACCGTAAGGACTCCGACACAATCGCGTATCTGGAAGCGGAGAACGCTTACACCAAAGAGAAGCTGCAACACACGGAAGACTTACAGAACGTCCTTTATGCCGAAATGCTCGGCCGCATCCAGCAGACCGATTTGAGCGTGCCGGTGAAGCGCGACGAATACTTCTACTACACGCGCACGGAGGAAGGGAAGCAGTACGTTATTCAGTGCCGCAAAAAAAGTTCGGGGCCTGAAGAAGTACTGCTCGACTGCAACCAACTCGCAGAAGGCCATAAATACTTCCGCCTCGGCGCTTTCATCGCCAGCCCCAACCACCACCTGCTGGCCTACTCGGTGGATTTCGAGGGCGATGAAAAGTACACCGTTCGCGTGAAGAATCTGGACAGCGGGGCGTTGCTGGCGGATGAGATTCCGAATACGTCGTACACGCTCGAATGGGCCGCCGATAATGCGACTTTCTTCTACACGGTACTGGATGAAGCGCTGCGGCCCTATAAAGTCTTCCGTCACACACTGGGAATCAAAGAAGACCCGCTGGTTTATCACGAGCCGGACGAGCGCTTCACTCTAGATCTCTCGTCGACCCGCAGTCGGGCCTACATCTTCATCAACATCAACAGCTCGCTGACTTCCGAAGTCCGCTACTTGCGCAAGGACCAACCCACCGGCGACTTCCGTATACTGCTGCCGCGGGTTTACGAAACCGAGTACGACGCGACCCATCACGGCGACTCGTTTTTTATCCGCACCAACGATGGAGCCAAGGGTTTCCGTGTAGTGGAAGCGCCGATCACAGACCCCGCGAAGGCGAATTGGAAGGAAGTGATTCCCGGCCGGGAGGGCATCACGATTGAGAGCGTCACTGCATTTGAGGATTACCTGGTTACCGAAGAGCGCCACCGCGGGCTGACTCAGCTTTGCATTCGCGGCATGCGCACCGGCGCGCAGCACTCGATCGCGTTCCCCGAGCCAGTCTATACCGCCAAGCTGGGTCCGAATGCCGAATTTAAGACCACACTGCTGCGCTTCCAATACACCTCGCTAGTGACACCCGCGTCGGTCTATGACTACAACATGGAAACCCGCGAACGCGAGTTGAAAAAGCAGCAGGCAGTGCTCGGCGGCTACGATCCCCGGCTCTATCAATCCGAGCGAATTTACGCGGTCGCGCCGGACGGCGTCGAAGTGCCGATCTCGCTAGTCTACAAGAAGGGTCTGGTGCGCGACGGCCGGGCCCCCATGCTGCTCTATGGCTATGGTTCCTACGGCATCAGCATCGACCCGTCCTTCAGTTCGGACCGTCTGAGCCTGCTGGATCGCGGCTTCGTGTACGCCATCGCACACATCCGCGGCGGCATGGACCTCGGCAAGTCGTGGCACGAAGCCGGCCGCCTGCTCAAGAAAAGAAACACATTTACCGACTTCATCGCCTGCGCCGAAAAACTGATCGCCGAAAAGTACACGTCCCCCGCCAGACTCGCCATTATGGGACGCAGCGCCGGCGGGCTCCTGATGGGTGCGGTGTCAAACCTTCGCCCGGATTTATTCGCCGCCGTGGTCGCCGGCGTTCCGTTTGTCGATTCGCTGAATACAGCACTTGACGCCTCTTTGCCGCTTACTGTCGGAGAGTACGAAGAATTCGGCGATCCCAGCAAGCGCGAGTTCTACGAATACATGAGGTCTTACGCGCCGTACGAAAACGTAACGACTCAAGACTATCCGGCGATGCTCGTCACCGCCGGCTTGAATGATCCCCGCGTCTCCTACTGGGAACCCGCTAAATGGGTGGCGAAGCTCAGAGCGCTGAAGACGAACGATCGCCCGTTATTGCTTAAGACCAACCTCGGAAGCGGCCACTTCGGAGCATCCGGCCGCTACGAGTACCTGAAGGAAACCGCTGTCGAGTACGCGTTCCTGCTGGACGTTTTATGCTGAACGTATATGACTCCGCAGCCGCCGCAAACCAAGATCCAGCTCACCAACACCTCCGACTATCGTGAGCACTATGCCAACAGCGTTCAGGTGCGCGTGAGCCTGTGGGATTTCTTTTTGCTGTTCGGAACCATGAACCAGTCCGCGCCCGACGCCGTGACGATTCATAATTTCGAAGGGGTTTATTTGAGTCCGCAGCAGGCCAAGGCGCTGGCCAACGTGCTCAATCAGAATGTTACGCAGTACGAATCGACCTTTGGAGAGATCAAGCTCGAACCCAAGCAGCCTGGTTCAATCCAATAGTTTCAATCCAATAAGTTCTATCCAACAGGTTGTATCCAACAGATTCCTTCAACAGGTTCAATTCAAGGAAGGCCGGCGCGCCACGGCTATTGATCCAGCGTCTCGCGCACCGTCCCCAGCAGCGCGCCTAGCGTGAAGGGCTTCTGCAGGAAGCGAGCGCCTGGGGGAAACGTGCCGGCGCGTATCGATTCATCGTCGGTGAAGCCGGAGATGTACATCACCTTCAGTTTCGGCAAAGTCTCGACTAATTTTTCGGCAAGTTGCCGCCCGTTGCGGTCCGGCAACATCACGTCCGTGACCAGGAGCTGGATCGCGGCTCCATGCGTTGCCGCCACCGTCGCCGCCTCGGCGGCAGTGCCAGCTTCCAGCACGCGGTAGTGCTCCCGCCGCAGGATTTTGGCGATCAAGCTGCGAATCCCGGCTTCATCATCCACCACCAGTATGGTTTCGCGCGGGGCATCCGTGGGCCGTGCCGCCCCACTCGTTGGCTCTGTTTTCGGCTCCTCATCCGGTTCCGCCAGAGGCAAATACATCGTGAAGACGGACCCTTGCGGCGTCTCGCTCGCAAAGCCCAGTTCGCCACCCCACTCCCTCACCGCGGCGTAAGCCCGCGCGAGCGCCGCGCCTGTCGACTTGCCGGGGGTCTTGTGCAGGAACGATTCGAAAATCACCATACGCTTTTCGGCTTCCATTACGAAGCCGGCTGCCGCCACGGTCACTCGCGCGTAGGTCGCGGGAGCGAGTAAAGCGCCCGCGATGTGGTCCGTGATGACGGCGGTATCGCAGGTGACGACAATGGGTGCGCGGTCCTCTCGCAAAGTGGAAACCAACACCGGCAGGATCTCTTCGAGCTGTTGCCGGTTCGCCATGGCCCATACCGGCTTGGCGGCTCGCGTTTCAATCTTCCCGCCCAGGCCGGAGACTAGCGCCGCGAGGTCCACGCGCTCCGCCGGGCTCGCCTGCCTGCGGGTGAATTCGAGCAGTTGCGCCGTCAGGCTACCGATACGTTCGGTAGCCGCGAGAATCTGTTCGATTTCCGCGCGGCGCGGGTCGCTCGCTTCCAGCGGATTGAGCATCTCCTCCGCATACCCCGAGATAATCATCAAAGGATTATTGAGGTCATGCGCCAGACGCGCGGAGAGGCTGTGCAGAGCCGAATTGCGTTCAGCCGTAATTCGAAGCTGTTCCAGATCCTTGCGCTGTCCGATCGCCGTAAGCACTCCAGCCAGAACACCAGGCTCGGCCTGGCGCACCGTCTCCCGGCACCAGATCGTTTCGCCCGACGCCGTCATGGCCCGGAATTCGGCATTCACTTCGCGGCCGTGCTGAACCGCAGTCCGGTAGAGTGCAAGCACCGCCTCGCGGTCTTCTTTGTGAATCCGTTGCGCGAAGAACGCCGGCGATTGAAGCCAGTAGGACGCCGGATATCCCAGCATCTGCTCGATCCGGCCATTGACGTCGGTGAACTGGAGCCTGCCCGCATCCGCCCGCCACAGGATCGCCCCCAAGCTTTCGGCAGGGACGGGAACCGCGGGTGAGGTGCGCACAGCGCGCGGAGCATCGGCAACCGGCGCCGCGCCCGAGCGCACATCGCTGACGTCGGCGATCATAAGTAGCGTTTCCATTTCCGTCTCTTCGTCCCAGCTACGAAGAGGAAGAACGGAGATGCGCAGCACCTTCCCGGCTTGATGCAACAAAAATCCGGGCTGTGGGATTCCCTCGACCGCCATCTCGCGGATCTTTTCGATCAGCCGGTCGGAGGGCAGGATCCGCTCAATGCTCTTCCCGCGGAGGTCCTCGATGCGAAGTCCGAACGCCTGCCGGAATGCCCGGTTGGCGGACACTACCGTCCGGTTCGCCGAGAGCACCACTAGCCCAACCGGCAGGCTGGCCACCATTTCCTGGTAATAGCGCCGCTGGTTCTCCACCAGCGCCAGCAGCCTGGCGACCTCCTTCCCGTTCCATGACTCGAAGTCGGTGCGCTCCATTAAGAGACAGAAATCCTTGGATTTAGTTTGGCCCGAGGAACGCAGAAGCCACAAGGTACTCAGGTTCGGCGAGTAATGGTACGAGGGGAGTACTGATACTGGTCGCTACGGCTGCTGCGGCGTTTCCGCCACCGAACCGCCGAGTCCGGCGTAGGTTTCCTTCACTTTTACGACTTTGTCGCCGGTAAAGGTAACGAAGGTCACCCGCCCGGGAGGCTCGCCGTAAATCCAATCTTCATAGTCGGTGCCTTCCTTGGACTCGCGGCTCTTGCGCACCGGTTTGCCTACCGCCAGAAGGACTTGATCCCGGTTCATTCCCTCAATGGCTTTCTTGGCCTTAACCGCTTGCTTAATGGGCTCCGGCAACGTTTCGACGTAGTTTGCCGTCACGGTTTCTCCCTCGAAATCCAGAATCGGCTGGAGCATCTTCTTGATTTCCGCCGATGTGACTTCTCCTATCGGGCCGCCGAACGTCAGTGCGACGGTGGTACCGCTCGGCGCATTCGTCGCGGGCCCATTGATCGGAGTAGTCTGCGCGCCCATGCCGATCTCAAGGTGGTCCAGGAATTTCCGCTTGCCCTTCATCCCACCGTTAAGATCCAGGACAATGCGGTCTTTGTCGATTTCCACATGGGTCACTTGAATCAAGTCGCCTATGCGGCCGGCAGGGCCAAACTCTTTGAATGCGGCTTGCCAGACATCGTGATCCCAGGTGCCGTCGTTCGAGAATTCCAGAGCCTTTTTTGAGCGCGGCAGCAGTACTTTGATCTTGGCGTATTCAGAGCTTAAACCGCGCAAAATTTCGATGCGCTGGTCCTGCGTTAATTTCTTGGAGTCGGCGTGCAGGCGGGCGGACGCTATTGAAACAATCACCACCAGCGCGAGTCTTCGCATCATTAACCTCGCTGCGGGATCACACGATACAACATTATGAACAGCCCTGCCACGACCACCGTCGTAAGCAAGCCGCCTTCCAGGCCGTACGCGCCGCCGCCCCAGAGAACGCCGGTTCTCCAGTGCAGCTCATATCCCGTCACTGCTATTGTAAACCCGCTGAGATTCACTCCCAGGAAGGGCATGGCCACATTCCATCCGAAGTGCATTCCAATGGGCAGCCACAGGGTGCGCGTGCGTAAGTAGGCGCATCCCAGCAGCACGCCCCACGCGATGGTGTTGACCACTGCCAGCAACGTCACGTTTTGGTTTCCCAGATGCATCAGCCCGAACAGAATCCCGACCGGCAGAACCGTAGCGAACTCGCCCATATGACGCACCAGGTGCTGGAAGGCGTAGCCATGGAACACCAATTCCTCGCCCACGGAACCGAAGAGCAGCACTACCACTAAAACCGGAATTTCTCCCCACGCTCGTTCCGCAAGCGGGACCGCGTCGAAGGTAGCCAGCCCCGAAACCACCGCAGCCACCACAATTAGCACCGCGCCGCCCGCGCCACCGGCAATTCCTGTCGCCAGTTCGCGGCCTGACGTTGGCGCCCAGCCGAGGCCAAAATCGGAAAGCTGGCCGCGCTCCCATCCGCGAGCTACCAGGGCATTCGCCAGCGCGCCCGTGGCGAAAGCGGAAAGTGCCGAAACCACCAGCAGTCCTCCGAAGGGCTGCATCAGCACCGGGAAAACCATTCTCCCCAGGATGACCAACAATACAAAAACTCCCACGCGAACCAGTAGACGCAGTTTATCCGGATCGAATCTGGCCGGCGTAGTTTGGGTTCCCGCGTTCATTTCGGATGCACTTGCCGGCGCAGCAGGATGACCATCAACGCGGAGAGCGCCACGGAAAGCTCGATCCCGCGCAGTGGAATCTCGGGAAGCCGTGAGCCTTGGAGCACAAACAGGATCAGAAGCCCCATGAAAACCACACGCATGCCCGCTCGCGCCCAGGCCCCCGAAAAACGCAGCGTCATCCAGCCGGAAAATAGCGCCAGCGCTGTGGCGGCGGCCAGGCCCAGCGCGGCGCTTAGACCCAGCACATCCAACTCCGGATACAATGCCCGCCCATTTGCAACGCTCACACTAACCAGTCCGCTGATCAGCATCACCAGCGCCATGCCTTCGCCGTAGCCTACGGCTTTGGCCGTCCGCACTCCGGCTTCCCGCATGGTTTGAGGCCGGCCCATAGAGAACGCTTTGGCCGCCGCGGGTGCGGCGAATAGGACCCCCAGACAGGAATAGGCCGTAATCATGATGGGCTCCAGAAAGCCGAGCCCCTTGCGAAGGGGCAAAAAGACGCCGAAAATAGCGATGAGGACGAGATGAAGGATGACGGTCCGCAGACGAGGCTCCGTCCCACATGGTACCAACGGAATGTGCGCATGAGAGTTTCGGCGGGCGTCAAGCACCAGCCCTAACCCCTGACTAGGTACAAATTGCCTAGGGTCCATTTGCTAAACAAATATGCAGGAAACGACGATAAACAGTTCAGATATGATGGACAGGCGTATTGAGCCCCGTTTGCTTTGTGCCGACTTGGTGGATGTGCAGTGGAAGGATCAGGCTGGCCGCGTTCGTCGCAGCGTCGCCAACCTTGAAGATATCTCGCTTTCGGGGGCCTGTCTTCAGGTAGACCGCCCCGTGCCTCTGGGAACGCCGTACCGCATTACGTACCCTAAAGGGGTGCTGGTCGGCAAAGTAAAGTACTGCGTATTTCGCGAAATCGGCTACTTTCTGGGGATCGAATTCGAGGCTGGCAGCCGCTGGTCGCGCAACGATTTCCGGCCGCAGCATTTACTCGATCCGCGCCACCTGGTCAA
>DATJEI010000267.1:0-18111 GCA_035496735.1 Bryobacteraceae bacterium
GCGATCGGGACAAGGACGGCAATCGAGTTTACGCCAGGGATTACGGGAAAAGAGGCTGGCCCCTCTTAGTCCGTCTGAAGTAGCCCAAGCGTAAGCGCAGGTCACCCCGCTGGGAGCATTGTACACCGGGGAACTCCCCAGCAACCCCAAAAAGCATCAAACGGCAGCAAAGCAACGTCCAACGGGTGGGTTGTGATATTCTTGCGCCCATGAACTACCGTCGTGGTTCCCTCGGTGTTCTGGCGGCCTATCTACTACTGGCGAGTGCTACATCTTTTGGCGACTGGGTGCCGGAAGACATTCAAGGCGCCAGCTACCCACCCCTGGCGCGCGATGCCAGAATTACGGGTGTAGTGGCTGTGGAATTTAGGATCAATGCAGATGGGACCGTAGCCGACGCGAGGGCGCTTTCAGGGCCGCCCATGCTCCGTCCGGCGTCTGTCCAGGCTGCGAAGCGATGGCACTTCAGGGCCAACGATAAGACCAAATCTCCGTTTCAGGTGATATTTGATTTTCGACTTGAGGGTGAATGCAGCAACATTCTGCGCTGCAAGGAAACGGTTATAGTTCACTATCCCGATCGAATAATCATCACGTCTGAGTTTCCTATTCTCCCTGCCCAACCCTAGCCAAACAGATTTAGCGCACTACCCTATTTTTCCTGAGGCCGCCATTTGCCAAGATAGGAGGTATGGCTCCATTGCGCATCCTGGTAACCAACGATGATGGCTGGGATGCACCCGGACTGGCGGTTCTCAAGGCGCTGGCAGCGGAACTGGGCGAGGTGTATGTGCTCGCTCCGCGCGATCCTCATTCCTCCGCCGGCCACCGCGTGACGGAAGATTCCTCCCTGCTTTTGGCCGAGATCGCGCCGCGCGAGTTCACGCTGACCGGAACTCCCGCCGATTGTGTTCGGGTCGCGCTGACCGCTGTCTTTCAAGAAATCGATTGGGTCTTCTCGGGAATCAATCGCGGAGGAAATCTGGGCTCGGATCTGTTTACTTCCGGCACCGTTGCCGCGGCGCGTGAAGCGGCGTTGCTGGGCAAGCCGGCAATTGCCGTTTCGCAGTACATCCGGAAGGGCGTCCCGCTCGAATGGAATCGCTCGCGCGAGCTGGCGCGGCCCGTCCTGGCACAATTGCTCGCGCAGGACTGCTCGCCCAAGAATTACTGGAACGTGAATCTCCCGCATACTCATAATGGCGATCTTGCTGCTACCGTGATTTGCGATCCCGATAACCAGCCGCTGGATGTGCGCTTCCATCGCGAGGGCGACGCCTTGCGTTTTGCCGGCTCCTACCAGGCTCGCCCGCGCACACCCGGACGCGACACCGAATTGTGCTTCCAGGGGTCCATCACCGTGAGCCGTTTACAATTGTGAAGGCATGCTTGGTCTGGCGGACGCATTCCGGGTAACGAAGGCCTCCAGTAGGGCGTCAGTACGTTAACGAGAGCAGCAGGCGTAAAGCACTCATGCGTAATGAATTGTTTCTTCTTTCGATCTTGGCCATGGCGGCATCCCCCGCAGGGGCTACGCTGGGAGGCTCCGCCGAGTCGGTGGTGGCCGACCAATCCAATCTTCACGCCAAACGCGCGGTTGTAGAAAGACGGGGCTATACGGTCCACGAGATTTCCCGAGATGACGGTACTCTGATCCGCGAGTATGTTACGCCCGCCGGCAAAGTATTTGGAGTCTCATGGACCGGACCGACGATCCCCGATCTGGCGCAATTGCTCGGCCCCTACAATACCGAATTTCAAAATACCCTGCGTTCTAAATCGGCCCGACGAAAAGTCGCCGTGGTGCGCAACCCCGATCTGGTGGTCGAAAGCGCCGGTCACTCCCGCGCCTTCCATGGGCGCGCCTATCTTAACTCCATGCTGCCCGGCGGAGTAACCGAGGACGCGGTGAAGTGAGGCTGGTCCGCTGGCGCCAATCCGCCACGGCGGTTCTGTTGATGAGTCTCGCGGCCTGTAGTGCGGGCAGTGGCAGTGGACGCATCGGTTCGGGTGTGACCACAACACCTCCGCCCGCCGTTAACAACGTTCAGCCCGTGGTAATGGATTATGGTCCGATCGTGAACGGTCAGTCAGTGGGCGTTAACAATAGTCTCTATACAACTGTCACGATATGTGTGCCAGGAACTATCACATGCCAGAGCATCGACCATGTTCTGGTCGACACTGGTTCCACTGGACTTCGCATCCCGGCATCTTTGGTGATGTTGAGCGTGCCCTATCTCGTGGACGCCGGCAATAATCCGATCGGGAACTGTGTTCAGTACGCCGACACCACCTACCAATGGGGGCCTCTCGTGAAGGTAGATGTTCAAATGGCCGGCGAAGTGGCTTCAGCCGTGCCCATTCAGATCATCAGCCCCACCAATTTCGCTGGCGCTCCTGCATCGTGCAGCGCCGGAGGGACTCCCGCTCAAACGGTAGCTGATCTGGGCGCCAATGGAATCCTTGGTGTAGGTCTTTTCCGTCAGGACTGCGGCTCCGCCTGCACCACATCAGCGCCTCCCGCGGTGTATTTCAGTTGCCCGACGACGGGCTGCATCACGGCTTCCGTTCCTTTAGCCTCCCAGTTGCAGAATCCGGTCTGGATGTTCCCGCAGGACAATAACGGCCTGGCAATCATTCTTCCTCAGGTGGGAGCTGCAGGCTCGGTGTCCCTGGCTGGTTCCATGATTTTTGGGATTGGCACGCAGTCCAACAACGGGCTGGTTGGCGCGCAGGCTCAGGGTGCCGACTCGGGAGGGGATTTCACCACGACCTTCAACGGCATCGCCCATTCGGGCAGCTTCATCGACAGCGGTTCCAGCGGCTACTTTTTTCTGGATTCATCCACTACCGGCCTGCCCGACTGCGCCGCCAACAGTCATGCCAACGGCTTCTATTGCCCAGCCTCTCCCGTAAGTTTCAGCGCCATAAATAGCGGCCCGAATCCCAAAGGAACCGGTGTTCCAATCTCAATAAATGTTGCGTTCTCGATTGCCAATGCCTTGCCCCTCATCGATTCGCCCTCAGTCGTGTTTAACAACATAGGCGGCCCGAATTCCGGTTCCTTCGATTGGGGTATACCGTTCTTCTTAGGACGAACAGTGTTCGTCGGGATTGAAGGTCAAGCCTCGCCCGCTGGCACCGGCCCCTATTGGGCCTACTAGGGAATTCCCCGAATTCCCGTACGACCCTCGGCCAATGCCGACAATACCGGTCTCATCGCTATAAAATGGAGCAGCACGATTCTGGCGCAGCCAGATGAATGGGCACCGCTCGGTTATTTGTGCATTAGGGAGGCAGGATGCTTCAGAAAGATAACGCAGTCACCGTCGCCACAGCCGCGGCGAAGCTGCGCGACGGCGTGCTGGATTTGACGAACGTGGCGAGCACCAGCATGGAAGGCAGCCGGGTTTTCACGCATTACAATGGCCCTACCGATCAACTGGGCGGCATTTGCGCAGGCATGGCAATTCTGGCTCCGGGCGCAAGCCCGCATCCGCCGCACCGCCACCCCGAAGAAGAGTTCCTGATCGTCAGCGAGGGAACGGGCGAAATCGAATGCGATGGGAAAATCGTCCAGGCAGGTCCCGGTGCAATCATGTATTGCGCCGGAAACACGCTGCACGGGATTACCAACACCGGCACGACACCGATGACTTTTTATTGGTCTAAGTGGATCGCGAAAGGCCACCCGGGGGCATGAGCTGAGGGAAGTCTGAAATGCTCCCCTTGGTCGGGTGTATTCTGAAATTTGGACCCGCACCGCAATGAGCGCGTCTCCGAAGGTCTCCGCGAGGAACTGGACGAATTGATCAACTATGAGTTGACCGATCCGCGAGTCGGTCCGGCAGCTGTCAGCGAGGTTCACGTTTCGCCGGATTTTCGCCGCGCCAATGTGCGGTTGCTGCTGCAAGGCACGCCCGAGCAGCAAGCGGTTACGCTCGCGGCCATCGAGCACGCTAAACAGTTCTTAAGACACCAGTTAGCGGAGCGGCTCCAGCTTTACCATACTCCCGATCTGCAATTTGAACCTGCCCTTCCGGCCGCGCTGAGCGCCAAAGCGCCGCAGATTCTAAAGAGAATCCGCCGCGGACGCGCAAAAAACACGATTTCCTAAGAACGTTTGTGCTAATTTGGGGAAATGCGTGTGGCCCCCATGAGTAGCCGGTTTCTTGATGCTTGCCGCCGCCGGCCGACCGACGTCCGCCCGGTGTGGTTTATGCGGCAAGCGGGCCGCTATATGAAGCAATACCGGGACATCCGCGCCAAACACGGCATCCTGGAGATCTGTAAACGCCCCGATTTGGCCGCCCAAGTAACACTGCAGCCAGTTGAAATTCTGGACGTGGATGCAGCCATTATTTTCGCCGATTTGCTGCTGCCGGTGGAGCCGATGGGCCTGAAGCTGCGCTTCGCCCCGGGCGAAGGTCCGGTGATCGATAATCCGGTGCGGACGAGCGACGACGTCGATAGCCTCTCGATCTCGAATACCGATGATCTGGGCTATGTGGGCGAGTCAATCCAGCAGGTGGTCCGTGCATTGGCCGGCCGCGTGCCGGTGATCGGTTTTGTGGGCGCGCCGTTTACCATGGCCAGCTATATGATCGAAGGCGGTCCCTCGCGCAATTTTCTGAAGACCAAGTCCATGATGTACCGCGACGAAACTCTATGGCGCCGGCTGATGGGCAAGCTGGTGGACGTGCTGGGGGCTTTCGCGGTGCTACAGGTTACGGCTGGTGCGCGCATCGTACAGGTGTTCGATAGCTGGGTGGGAGCGTTAGGACCGGACGATTACGTCCGCTACGTGGCCCCTTATTCACGCGCGCTCATCGAACGCATTCGCGCGGCGGGTGTTCCCGCTATTCATTTCGGCACGGGTGCAGCGGGTTTTTTTCGCGAGCTGCATGCCGCTGGCGGCGACGTGATGGGCGTTGACTGGCGCATTAATATCGATCAGGCATGGCTGGATATCAGCTACCGCTCGGCGATCCAGGGCAATCTGGATCCGGCAGTGCTGATGGCTCCGCTACCAGAGCTTAAGATGCGGGTGCATGAACTGCTGAAGCGTACCGGTTCGCGGCCGGGTCACATCTTTAACCTGGGCCACGGGATTCTGCCGGAAACCCCGGTGGAAAACGTGAAGGCCTGCGTCGAAATCGTGCGCGATTTCCGGCCGTAGGGAAAAGGGGCCAGGGCCAGGTGCCAGAGGCCAGCCGGAAAGTGATCGTCGTGGGCGGGGGCATCTCCGGCCTTTCTGCCGCCGTCGATCTAACCGCCGCAGGGGCCGATTGCACCATCCTCGAAAGGCAGCCGCGTCTGGGCGGCGTCATAGAAACCCGCCTGGCCGATGGCTGCACGCTCGAATGCGGACCGGATAGTTTCCTCTCCGCCAAGCCGGCGGCGCTGGCTCTCATCCAAGAGTTGGGCCTGGAAGGCGACGTGATCGGCTCCAACGATCACCAGCGCACCACTTATATCTTGAAACACGGCGCACTGGTCGCGCTGCCGGAAGGCGTGATGATGATTGTGCCCACGCGCGTCATGCCCATGGTTAAGTCGCCGCTGTTGAGCTGGGGGACCAAGGTCCGCATGGGCCTGGAATATTTTCGCAAGCCCGGAGATTCGCGCGATCGTAGCGTCGCCGAGTTTGTAACCGATCACTTCGGACAGGAAACGCTGGACTATCTGGCCGAGCCGCTGCTCTCGGGCGTGTATGGAGGCGATCCGGCGCAACTGAGCGTTGGCGGCGTGCTGCCGCGTTTTCTGCAAATGGAAGCGAAGTACGGGAGCCTGGTGCGCGGAGTTCTGGCCGGACGTTCCGGCGCGGCGCCCAGCGGCCCGCTCTTCCGCACATTAAAGGGCGGCCTCGGCACGCTGGTTGACGCTCTGGCAGCGCGCGTGAAGGTGTGCCGCGCGGAGGCAGAAACGATTGAGCGCTCGGACAACGGGTTCCGGGTCCGCGCCGGAGGCGAGTGGATCGACGCCGATCAAGCGATCGTGGCGTGTCCGGCGTGGTCGGCGGCGGGTCTGGTCGCGGGACTCGATGAGCGGCTCGCGGCACTGCTTGGCAGCATCGACTATAGTTCTTCGCTGACGCTCTCGTTGATCTACCGCGCGGCGGACTTCGACGGCAAGCGCGCGGGCTTTGGCTTCCTGGTGCCTCAGAAAGAGCGTCAACGTCTGGCGGCGTGCACCTTCGTGGGCACCAAGTTTTCGTTCCGCGTTCCGGATGACCGCATTGTGCTGCGCTGCTTCTTTGGCGGCATCGGCGATCCCGCGATCCTGACTGAATCCGATGAATCGGTGACCGCAATCGCGCGGGAAGAGCTGCGTCGAATTCTAGGCCTGACGGCGGCGCCTGTCTCACAGGTGATCGCGCGCTGGCCTCGCTCGATGGCTCAATATACTCTGGGCCACCAGCAGCGCGTCGCGGAAATCCGGGCGCGCGCCCGCGCGATTCCCGGACTACATCTGGCAGGCAATGCCTACGACGGCATCGGCATCCCGGACTGCATCCAAACGGGCCGCGCAGCCGCTAAAGCGGCACTCACTTCCGCATCGTGACCCGCACTCCGTCCGGGCGAAGTTCGATGCGCTCGATGTTATCGTGCAATTCGAATGGCTTGTTGACCTTGGCGTCAGGAAAAAGGTGAAGGAAGAATTCATTCACCAGAAAATCCAAGGCCACTCCAGTGACCGCGATACCGGAGATCTCCAGGCGCGTCAGACGTGCGGTGGCGCGTCCCTGAGCGGATTCAAGCTGGATGGAGACTTTAAGCGGCCGTTCGCCCTCGATCAGCTTCGCGATCAGGGAATTGGTGGCCAGCCCTTCGCCCTGCCGCATCTTCAGTAAATCGACGAACGCGGAACCGGTGGCGGTGCCGGCGCCCAGTTGTACGCTGGGGTCACGAATGCCCTGGTACATCTGCGGCACGCGACCTCGCGCCCAGGCGTTCATTTCGGCAGGCGTGAATACGATAACCGAACCCGGACGAGCGTGGCCGGACTGGATACGATCCAGTTTATTTTCGGCCCGCTGGAAGGCAGCATCGGCAGCGCACAGCGGCAAAACGGCCGCTAAGGCGAGCAAAAAGAGCGGCCTCATGCCTTCAGTGTAGCGCGTGGCTATTGAGGTTTCGGTTGATTTGCGCCGGATTGTACCTTTTCCTGCGCCGCCTCTTGGATTTGCTCCAATTGCTTCTGAATTACGGCTCTGTCTTTCGCGTCCGGAGTTGCATCCAAGTAGGAGCGAATGGCGTCGGCCGACGCTGTGAAATCGTGATTCTGCGCCAGTGCCAGGCCCAACACATAGCGCGCCCGCATGTTCTTCTTGCCGGGGTCCATCCGGACAGCCTCTTGGGCGTTTTTCTCCGCGACACTTGAATGCTGCATCTGCAGATTACCGATGCTGCTGAGATAGTATGCATCGGGAGAATTTGAAGGGTCCAACTGCAACCATTGATCGGTCAGGTCGACCAGTTCCTGCCACTTGGCTTCGCGCAACGCAAGCCAGGAGAGTTGCTCGCGGGGCAGGACAAACTTCGGTTCAGCCGCGATGGCCTGCTGGTAGGCTTTGCGAGCCTCATCGATGCGATTGCTCTGCTCGTTAATGCGGCCCAGTTCGAACCAAGCGGCGGAATACTGCGGATATACGCTAACCGCTTTCTCGAAATTCTTCTGGGCGTCGTCCAGCTTCTTCTTGGCTTCGGCCTCCCGCCCCTTTTCATAAGCCTTGCGTGCGTCTTTTGGCGCGAGAGCGGAAACCACGCTAATGGTCAATCCATCCACCTTTGCCAATCGATGCAAGATGATCGTCCCGATGTTGGGATTGTCCATGTAATGAATTGTGTCGAGCTGGATCACGTCGGAACGGAAACCCGGAAGCGCCGCGCGCAGTTCGCAACCCCAAAGCCGGCGGTCAGTGTTACCCATGCGATTGGACATATTGCTGCTTGCGCCGGGCATGTTGCCAAAAGGTGAGCCGCGGCCGGTCATATCAGAGCCGACACTCGCGTCCGGTAATTCCAAGCTGTGTCCGACCTCAAAGTTGAAACGTCCTTTCTTGTCGGTTTCCGTCTCGACAATGGGCACGCCGTTACACACGCGCTCAATCTTCGCACGGTCGGTCAAAGGCGTTCCGTCGCTCAGCATCACATTGCCTGAGATAAAGATAGGCGGCTGATACGGGTTGTTGCCTTCCGGAAAGGGCGTGGTCGTATTGTTATTGATATTCGGTTGCGTGGACCGGGGTGCGGTGTTGCCAGTAGCGGGTGGCGGGGTAGTTCCGGACCCTTTCGTCTGTGCGTTGATTGCGCCCATCAAGATAAGCGCCGCGACGGCGATTTTCCAGCGTCTCATGATGCCTCCTGCTCTGCGTCGATTATACGCTTCATGAGCGGCCCGTGGAAGGCGGCCGGCTACTGTAACACCGGAAGTTTCAGGTAATCGGAGGGCACGAACAGGCTGCCTTCGGTGATTCCTTGCGGGGCGGAGCGGCGAAGCTGCGCGAATAGTTCCCGGCTGGTGGCGCGTCCGCCGAGGACGGACTCAAAGGCTTGGAACACCTGGCGCAACTGCTCGCCCGACTCATGCACAAATTCCAGGCGGAAGTGGCGGATTCCGGCTTGTCTCCACGCGCCTAGGTGAGCGCTGGCTTCCTGCGCCTCCGCGCCGAAAACCGTGTTGCGGCAACCCACGTCGGCGAGCACCGGATGCGCCCGGCCTTTGGCGTCCTTAAGCTCGACGCGGTGCTTTTCGCACGGGCGGCCGCAATCGCGAAAGCTGGTTCCGTTCGACAAGAACCGGCAGAAGACACAGTGCTCGGTATGAAATACCGGCAGGTGCTGATAGGCAATGGCCTCGATATTCGCAGCGCCAATGCCGAGCGCGAGGGTGGCAACCTGCGCGGCGTTCAAATCGTGGGCCGGAGTCAGCCGTTCGAGGCCGAGATCCAGGTACAACGCGGCGCTGATGGAGTTGGCGACGTTCAGACTAAAGTCGCCGATCAGCGGCGCGTGATCGCGCTCGCGCAATGCGTGTACCAAGCCGGCCGGGCGGACCAGGATCGGGCAGTCCAGGCTGACCAGAAAATTCAGAATGCGCGCCTCGCCGGGTTTGAGCACGCGCGGACTGGCGACTCGCGCCGGAATACCGCTGGCTTTCACCCGCTCGATCGAGGGGCGCAGACCATAGAGATCCAGATAATCCAGCGTGATGCTGGCAGGCGCGGACCCGAGTGAGAGCGCCGCTTCGAGTTGTTCGGGCGTACGAACCAGAATATGAAGTTGAGGCGCGTCGTCAGGCTGCTGGGGTCGCGCCGCGACTGCCAAGTTCTTGAGCGCGGCAGCGGTGTCGTGAATTTCAACGGGCGGCCGATACGCTCCGGCTTTTTGCAGTTTCTCCACTGCCTCGCGCCGCATCTGGTTGAGCGTCGATACGGCCGCGAACAGTGATCCTTCCGCATCCAGAGTAATTTCGCCCAATTCATACGCGGTATTCCCGAGGCGCCCGAACTGTTCGCGCAAGGAGTCCAGCGTAATCCCCCGGTTCTGCGCCCGGTGCAAGGGATTGCGCGATTCGACCGGCACACTCACCTGCGGTTGCGCTTCGAGCGACCAAACGGAGCGTACCGGCGCTCCCTCACGGGCTTCGACCGAGACGTTCACGCGCTGCCGGGCCACCGGAACGGGAGGATCGAGAAAGGGCCGCGCGATGCGGCCGATTTCGGGATCATGGGTGCGCCATAGCCAATCCCCCGCGCGAATGCGGGCGAAACGGACCGCGCCATTGCCAAATTGCAGCTCAATCTCTCCGCTCAAATGGGTGCGCACGGCAAATAAGCGGCCCCCTTCTTCCGCCTCCTCGGGACTGCGCCAGTCGGCGGCGTCGAACACTACGCCGTCTCCCGGCTTCAGCGGCGCGCTCTGGTGCGCAGCGGCCGGTTCCACAAACACACGATCTGGTTCCACTCGCGTCACGCGTCCAATCTTCACGCCGCGATGCCGGGGAGCGCGCCCTTTTACTACCGCCTGGTGATTGGTTCCGGTGAGGAAGAAGGGTCCGAGGCCTCGCGAATATACTTGCTCCAATTGCAATTCTTCCTGAGGGGTGACGCTGAGCGGGCGTCCCGCCCAGGCGTCGTCGACAGCTTTACGATAAGCCCGGGTGGTGAGGGCCACGTAGTCGGCGTCCTTGTAGCGGCCTTCAATCTTGAGCGCAGCGATGCCGGCCTCGACGATCTCCGGAATCTGACGCAGCGCGTAGAGATCGCCAGGCGATAGCAGGTAGCGCGCGTCTTCCAGCGGCTCGATGCGCCCATCCACCAGCAAGTCGTAAGGCAGGCGGCAGGCCTGCGCGCATTGCCCGCGATTGGCGCTTCTGCCTCCCCAGGCTTCCGAAGAAAAACATTGGCCGGAGTATGCCACGCACAGCGCTCCGTGGACGAAGATTTCGAGGTCGCACTCGGTCTCCGCGGCGATCGCACGGATCTCCTCCATAGACAGTTCGCGCGCCAGCGTAACGCGGTTGACGCCCAAGCTCCGCGCCAGCGCCACGCCGCGCGCGTCGGTGATGCTCATCTGCGTGCTGCCGTGAAGCTCTATGCCAGGAGCGATTTCACGCGCCAGGCGCACGGCGGTCAAATCCTGGACGATCAGGCCGTCGGCGCCGGCCTCGGCAATGGCGGCGATCGCATGCCCGGCGGCCTTCAGCTCATGTTCAAACAGCAGAGTGTTAAAAGTGATATAGCCGCGAACGCCGCGTGCGTGAAGTGTACGCATGGCCTCCGGCAGCTCTTCGACGCCAAAACCCGCCTTGGCGCGCGCAGTGAAGTGCTTTAGGCCAAAGTAAACACCATCGGCGCCAGCTTCGATGGCCGCGTGCAACTGGGGCCAATGTCCCGCCGGACTTTTTACTTCCGGCTTGCGCGCGATTCTAGGCTGGCGGGTGACGGGTGGAGTTTGCTTCATCGCTGTACGGCTGTGACGCCAACTTCGGCGCCCGTACCCTGCACCACTTTGGCTGCGACGACGTCCAAGGATCGGCTGCCGCCCTCGACGTCCGCGTGTAGTTCTCCTCCGATCTCGCCCGAATTCTTCACCTCCACTTTGAAACCGGCGGATTGGAGCTGCTGGCTGTAAAACCCGAGAACCTGTTTAAAATCGTCCGCGGTTCGGAAGTTGAAGCCGTAGCTCAATTGATCCCGGGTCTGTTTAGTGCTGATATTCTCGATGGTTGCGCCGGGATAGTGCGGCACCCAAGCGAAGCGATTGGATCCTTCCGACGACGGCGCTGTGGATAAGAAGGGTTTCGCCGGCGTGGTCGCGCCAGGCTTGGTAGGCTCGGTAGACTTTTTGTACTGCACCACAAAGATGGCGAACGCGGCCAGCACCGCGCTCATGATTACGCGCAGCAGCGTATTGGTCTTTCTGGGAGGGGTCGCCGTCATGTCCGCCAAGTCGTCGTGGGTTAACAATTCAATGATATCGGCTTTGGGTTACTCTGTTCGATGACGACCCAATTTAATGATCACCTTTACCTGTAATTTGTGTGGCACTTCGAACACAGCAGAAGCGTTGCCGTGGGAAACATCCACCTGCACCGGCTGCGGGTCCAACGTGCGCATGCGCGCTTTGATTTACATGCTCGCGCTTGAATTATTTGGCGAGGCGCTGCCGCTTCCCGAGTTTCCGGAATACGGTCATATCACGGGGTTCGGCATGAGCGACGCCCTGTGCTACGCCGTTCCGCTGGCCGAAAAGGTCGACTATGTCAACACATTTTACGATCGCGAGCCGTATCTGGATATCACCGCGCCTCATCCCGATCAGTACGGTACATATGACTTTATCCTGTCGAGCGATGTCTTCGAACACGTCGCTCCGCCCATTGATCGCGCGTTCGAAGAGGCTTGCCGGTTATTGAAGCCGAATGGATTCCTGTGCGTCACGGTGCCGTCGTCGCACCTCGCCGACGAGACCGATGAACACTATCCCGATCTGCACGAATATTCCATTGTCAAACTGGGCGGCGAGCACGTGCTGATCAATCGCAAGGCGGACAAAACCCTCGAAATTCACGGCAATCTCGAATTCCACGGCGGAATCGGCGCGACGCTGGTAATGCGGCTATTCTCTATGAAGGATCTGGAGCGCAAACTCCGAGCCGCGGGATTTACTGAAATTGCGTTTCAAGGGGAAGCGGTAGAGCGTCTCGGCATTGCTTTCGAAGGTCCTTGGAGCCGCCCTTTTGTGGCCCGCAAGCAGCCTTTTGCCAAACTCCCCACCGTCGTCTCGGGGGCTGGGTCGCCGTCGGCAAGCAAGGCCGAGTTGGATGCGCGCATCACCCGGCTCGAAAAAGAAAAAGCGGCGCTCGAAGAGCGCGTAGAGAGGGCCGAGACGCAACTGCGCCTGGCGGCCGGCTCGCGCTGGCTCGGGCTCGGCAGCAGGCTGGGTTTGGGTCCAAACCTGGAGCGATATAAATGATCCGAAACTTCACCCCACTCGCCCTAATCAGCGGAGAAAGATGAGCCTTGTGAATTCAACCGAATCCCGTCTGCCTGCGAGCGCTCAGGAAATCCTCGAGCGCCGCCCTCTATTCTCGAAACAATTAGCGGAAGCCAAGAAAGAGCCTCTGCCGCTGCAATTGTCCTGGTACCCGTACGACAGCATGGCTTCGATCGATCACATCACGCCGTTCTTGCAGCGGCACTTCTCCGATTTCGAGCGCGCCTTCCGGTCCGGCCCGGTAATCGACTTCGGATGTGGGGACGGCGATATCCCCCTATTCTTCGCAAGTCTGGGCTGCGAAGTCGCCGCCGCCGATAACCCCAGAAGCAATCACAACTGGATGGCTGGCGTGCGCGCGCTGCGCGATCGTCTCCATCTTCCGGTTGAGATCCATGAACTGAACGCGGACACGGCCACTCAGTTGCCGGGCGACACCTACGGGCTGGCTTTCTCGCTGGGCGTCTTGTATCACCTGAAGAACCCCTACCTGGCGCTGGAGACGCTGGCAAACCAGTCGCGCTATTGCGTGCTGAGTACCCGCGTGGCGGACGTGACCAAATCCGGCGTGCCGATCAAGGATGAACCGCTCGCCTACCTGCTGGATCATCGCGAGACCAACGATGACCCTACCAATCAATGGATCTTTTCTCCCACTGCTCTGGAACGGATTGTCAGACGAAGCGGATGGCGCATCATCGATCAGTTGACTCGGGGGTGTGCTCAGGCTTCTAATCCAACCGATTTGGATAAAGACGCCCGTAAGTTTCTGTTCATGCGCAGCCGGCGGCTCTCTGCTCCCGCCACGATTCGTTTGCTGGAGGGATGGACCGAGGTGACGGAGTTGCAATGGGCCTGGAGTCTGAAGCGATTCAGTTTCGAGGTTACTCTGCTGGATTCCACGAGACCGCCGAAGTTCTCGCTCCAGTTTGTGATTCCCGAAGTGGTCGCGGCCGCTTCACCAGCGGTGAAGATGGCGTGCGCGATAAACGGCCAGCCGGCGGGAACGCAAACTTACTCCGGGCGGAACGAAAAGTACTTTGAGGCCAACCTGCCTTCCGGCATCGATTACACCAAGCCGATTCACTTTGAATTTACGGTGGATCACAGCTTCAAACCGGTTGGGGACTTGAGGGACCTGGGGGTCATCATCCCCTTCGATGGCGCGGTTCGCGGCACGTCGGAGAAATTCAATTTCTGGCTGGACTGACTAGGCGAAGGTCTTGCCTTCGATCGCAAGCCGTTTCAAAAGCGGCGCTGGAGTCCACAGAGCCGCGCCGTGGCGCTGCCCAAATTCCTCAATTTTCGCGACGACGTTCGCCGGGCCAATGCTATCCGCGAAGAACATGGGGCCGCCGCGCCACGCCGGGAAGCCGTAGCCAGTGAGATAAATCACATCGATATCCGACGCCCGCAGCGCCATGCCTTCTTCGAGAATGCGTGCGCCTTCATTCACTAGTGCCAGAATACAGCGGTCGACGATCTCTTCTCTCGAAATGACACGGCGCTCGATGCCCGCTGCGCGCGCAGTACTTTCGATTAGCGCCGCAACTTCGGGATCAGCCAAAGGCTTACGGCTCTCGTCATATTGCGACCAGCCTTTGCCGGTCTTCTGTCCCAGCCGGCCTAGGGCGCATAACTTTGGGAGCACTAGCGGACTTCGAACGCTGGCCGGACCGGATATCGCGGCGATATCGCGCATTACGTCGTTGCCCACCAGATCGTACATCGCGAGGGGCCCCATGGCCATGCCGAAATCAAATAGCGCCTGATTGACTTCTTCGACGGAGGCGCCTTCTTCCAGCAGAAATTGCGCTTCGCGGCCGTAGACGTTGATCATTCGATTGCCGATGAAGCCCGGGCTGTTACCCGCAATCACGCCAATCTTGCCGAGACGCTTGGCGAGCGCCGCGGCGGTGGCTGTAACTTCAGGAAGAGTGCGGCTGCCGCGCACGATCTCAACCAGCCGCATGATGTTTGCCGGGCTGAAAAAGTGCAGGCCGATGACCTTGTTGGGACGCAGAGTGGCGGCGGCGATCCGGTCGATGTCAAGCGACGAGGTGTTGGTTGCCAGGATGCAGCCGGATTTCGCGACGGCGTCGATTTCGCGGAAGACCTGCTCCTTCACTGCCAGGTTCTCGAACACCGCTTCGATGATGATGTCGGCTTTGTCGAAACCATCGAAGGTTAGCTGCGGGGTCATCAGCGCTAGCTTTTGGTCTGCGGCTTGGGGAGGCAGGCGGGCATAGTTGCGGCGAATGTTTGCCATGCCCCGATCGAGCGCTTCCTGGCTGGTCTCCTTGATGAGCACCGGAATTCCCGCGTTGACAAGGGCCATGGCGATGCCTCCGCCCATAGTGCCTGCGCCGACGATGGCCGCACGCACGATGTCATAAGTGGGCGTGCTGTTGGATATACCGGGAATCTTAGTAACGGCGCGCTCCGCGAAAAAAGCGTAAATGAGCGCCTTTGACTGCGGGGAACGCACGCACTCATCGAACAACTCCGCTTCACGCCTCAGGCCGCCGGCGAAGGTGAGTCTGGTGGCCGCCTCCACCGCACCGATCGCCGCCAGCGGAGCCGTTTGCCCTCGCCATTTCTTGCGCGCCTGTTCCAGGGCGGCCTCAAAAATCGCCGGATCGGCGTTGGCAAGTTTTTCGTTGCGATCGCGGGTTCTTGGTATCGGCTTCGTCGCGACTTCACGCGCGAACGCTACCGCCCCCACGCGCAGTTCGCCGTCGATGATCCGGTCGACGATGCCGGCGGCGAGCGCCTCGTGTGCTTTGACGGGAGCGCCGAACCCGCACATCTCGACCGCTTGGGCGACTCCCGCCAGCCGCGGCAGCCGTTGCGTGCCCCCCGCGCCCGGAATCAAACCCAACTTTACTTCCGGCTGTCCCACCTGAGCCGACGGCGCGATCAAACGGTAGTGCCCGGCCATCGCTGTCTCCAGACCGCCGCCCAAAGCCGCGCCGTGAATCGCCATCACCACCGGTTTGGCGGAATCCTCTATCGTCGATAGACATGCACGAAACCCCACAACGTACTCGCCGAAAGTAGGCTTCTGAAACTCGTGAACATCGGCTCCGGCAATAAACGTGCGCCCGCTACCGACGACGACGATCGCCTGAACTTCGGGATCAACGTTGGCTTGTTCGATCGCCGCCTTCAACTCTTCGACCACTCCCGGGCTCAGCGCGTTGACGGGAGGATTGTCGATCATGACCACCGCGACATCCTGATCGCGCTCGAAACGGACCAAGGTATTCACGTCTTTAACTTTCGTGCGTTTTCGACTGCTTTGCGGGCCTGTTCGCGAGCCGATGCCAGACGGTCTCCTGGCGAGTCTATCAAGGGGACGATCAGCAAACGATCATTCCTGCCGGGCGTGGCCAGAAGCGCTTCGACATACTTTTCGGTTTCACGCAGTGAATCGGAGCAGGACGCGACTAGAATCACGTCCGCCCAGTCCACGTCGATCTCGCGTGGCGCGATGTAGTCGCGATTCATGCGCTCCAGGTTTTCGGCCCAGCGAGGATCGCGCGCAATTGTCTCGGGGTCCGCCAGATCTTTTAAACGTCGCAGGCGAATATTGGCGTGCGCCTGGACTGCCCCGACGCCGGCTGCAAGAGCGAGTTGCTCGGTTTCGCCATACCGCGAATAGAACACCACTACTACGTTGACTGGCGTTGCTTTGTTATCTGACATGGTCAACGGCTAGGCGAGATCGAATACCAAAAACTCGCCGCCAGCGGGCCCGGCGCCCGTAATCTGCAGCGCCGATTCATCGCTGATCGCCGCGCCGTCGCCTTCTTTCAGCGCACGTCCGTTCAGCGTGATGTTTCCCTGCGCGCAATGCACCCAAGCGTGGCGGCTCTTAACGATTGGCTGTTCAAGAAAGTCGCCTGCCGCAAGCACCGACGCGTACATGCGCGCGTCCTGATGGATGAAGGCGGCAGGTTCCGCTGTCGTCTTGTCCGGCCCGGCGATCAGCCGCAGGCGTCCCTTCTTTTCCGCGGGGTCGTAGGCGAACTGCTGATAGGAGGGCTCCACGTCCATCTCGGCTGGCTCAATCCAGATCTGCAGAAAATGTACCGGCTGCTTGGCCGAGCCGTTGAACTCGCTGTGAATCACGCCGGTGCCCGCCGACATGGCCTGCACCATGTTAGCCTCAAGAACTTCTTGGGTGCCGGTACTGTCCTTGTGCGCGAGGCTGCCCTCCAGCACGTAGGAGATGATCTCCATATCGCGATGGCCGTGCGAGCCAAAGCCTCTGCCGGGCGCAACCCGGTCGTCATTCAAAACGCGCAGGGCGCGAAAGCCCATGTGTTTGGGATCGTGATAATTGGCGAACGAAAAGGTGTGATAGGAGTTGAGCCAGCCGTGATCGGCATGGCCGCGTTCTTCCGCTAATCGGAGCGTAATCATGCTCCTATGTTAGCGAGCCGGTCAAGTCCTTCCGGACTCGCGGTCCACTATCCTCAATGCGTTGATTGGATTACGCGCGGGCCGCCTTCCAGGCCATAAATCGTGATCTGGCCCGGATTAGACGGTTTGGCCGGGCGCACGGCCGGCGGAGCGGCCTGTGGGAAAGCCGAAGCGGCTGCCTGCGCGCGCGCCGCTTGCACCGTGCGAAGTTGCTGCTCAAATTCATCTTTCGTGAGAGCGAGGCTGACCTGCATGCGGTTCCCCTGCGCCGCGATGTGCAGCTTGCGGGCGATGTCGGCCGCTTCCGGGCGGTTGGCCTGCGGCAGTGTCGCCAATTGGATTTGCGTGGAGAGAAGTTGAGTCATCTGCGCCGCCACCGCTTCGCTCTCGGCCGCGACGCTCAGCTCCAATTGAAAACCGTCGCGCAGCGCAAGACCCATGTCCAGACCCTTCACCTGAGCGGCAATCTGCGATGCCAGCGGATTGCTTGCCGCGGCGCCGGAGGGCTGGAACCCGGAGAGCGGTCCATCGGCGATGAGCCAAAAATCGTGCGTGGCTGCCAGCGCCTGGGCGCGCCGCAGCAGTGCAGATGGCGGGAGAAGTGACGCGCCGCGCCGGCCGATCGCCGCGAGAACAGACTTTTCGTCGCCTAGAAGCACGGTTGAGCTGCCAGCTTCACCCCTAATGAAGGCGACAGTGGTGACGTCCGTCGGGGTAACACGATACACGTCGGCATCCTGAACCCGACGCGGCGTCCCTTTCAGGAACGGCTTCAGTTCCTCCGTGGGAAACCGGCCCTCCACCACGAAAAGGAATGGCGGATTCGTCTTCGCGCGCGCCGCGCCCATAGCCGATGGATTCGCAGGAGATGACACGAACACCCGGTCAACCTGATCGAGGAATCCCAGGGCCATGGCCTGCATTGGACCCTGCAAAGGCGATTGAACTGCGCTCGCGGACGGCGGGGTCTGCTTCATCTGTTGGCGAATCGACTGGCCTACGGCCGATTCGCGCAAGCTCTTGACGTCGATTCCCACCAGCAGCTTCGCGCCCGGCTGACTCAGCTCCCAGGAATTCGTCTGCGCGGTCACGCCCACCGCGGCCGCAGCCAACAACATCATCACCCCCGGTGTTGCGCGCATAGATGCCCTCCGTACTTAACATGCTAAGGCGATTT
>DATJEI010000268.1:0-14593 GCA_035496735.1 Bryobacteraceae bacterium
ATGCGGAACTTCGCGTCGAGCGCTACCAGCGCGGGGGCAGTGTCCGACGGATGCACGATGAAACTCGGGCCGCCTCCAAAGATGGCGTGAAACTGGTTTTCGCCGGTGATGGAAAAGCAAGTGTTGCCGCCGGCCTTGAAGCACGGGAAACCGTTGCGGAAATACCAGCACCAAGGGCGCTGGCACACGTTGCCCGCGAGCGTCCCGGCGTTGCGGATCTGGGGCGTCGCCACACTTCCGGCGGCTTCGGCCAGCACCGCGTAATCGCGCAGGACCACGGGATGATGGCTCAAAGCGTCGAGCGTGATCAGGCCGCCGATATTGACCGCATCGCCCGCCACAGTCACCTGGTCAAGACCCTTGATGGCTCTCAAGTGAATCAGAACGTCGGGCGCGACGATACGGTCCTTGACCATGCCCAACAGGTCGCTTCCCCCGCCGGCAATCATTGCCTGGCTGCCATTGGCTCGCGCCTGCTCGGCGAACGTCACCGCCTGCCGGAGATCGCGTGGATTTCGATTGATCAGGGCTTTCATGCGAATGCTCCTACCAGCTTGTCGCGGCGAATGGGAAGCTCTTTCATGCGCCGTCCGGTGGCGTTGAAGATTGCATTGCCCACCGCGGCCACCGCCGGCAGCTTGCCCGCTTCCCCGATGCTCTTGGCGCCGAACGGGCCGTACCCGTCGTCGCTTTCGATAAACATCACTTCGATCTCGGGCGCGTCCATATGCGTCAGCACGCGATGCCCGTAGTATCCGGCGGTAAGCGCCTGCCCGCTGCGGGAGTCGTAGAGCAGCTCTTCATGCAGCGCCATGCCGATGCCCATGGTGGCTGCGCCCTTGATCTGGCCGCTGGCCGACAGCGGGTTCACGATGCGCCCGCTATCATGGACCGCCAGATACTTGACGACACGGACGTGCCCGACTGCCGTGTCTACTTCGACCTCGACGAAATGCGCGCCATAGGAGCTGCGCGCTTTCCCGGCGATTGTCGGGCTGGCATCGATCGTTGCGGTGAGCAGATCGTTGCCCTTCGGCAAACCCTTTTCCGCGATCTGGCGCTTGAGGTCCTTCGCGGCCTGGGTCACCGCGTAGCCCGTCATAATCGTAGTCCGGCTGCCGGACTCGCCCACCGAATACGGACATCGGCTGGTGTCGCCCCACACCACTTCGACTTGCGACAGCGGCACGCCCAGTGCTTCAGCTGCGATCAGCCCCATCGTGGTTTTGGCGCCGCCGCCGACATCGGTGACGCCTACGTGCACGCGATAACGGCCGTTCGAATCCACGTCCAGCACAGCGCTGCTCGGACCCACCCCCGCGCGGAAAGCCAGGAACGCGAATCCCGCGCCGCGCTTCACCGGCCCCGCATCCGAGCCGGGCTTTGCACGCCAGCGCTTCTTCCACTCGAAGGCTTCGGCCCCGCGGCGGATGCACTCTTCCAGCGTGTAGTTAGTGTATGGCGTCTCGTCGTTGGCCTTGCGGGTCATGTTCTTGAGCACGAAATCCACCGGGTCGATGCCCAGCTTGAACGCCACGTCATCCATCATGGATTGAATGCCGAAGAAACCTTGCGGGAACTCCGGCCCGCGAAAGTTCGCCGAGGTCGTCTTATTGGTGTAAACCGGATGCACCAGCGCTTCCAGGTGCGGAACTTGGTACAGCTCCACGCCGCCAATCGCTCCCGAGTTCTTCCGATACGGACCCATCCCGCTATAACCACGCAGTTGCAGCGCCTGCAGCGTACCGTCATGGCTGACGCCGACCTTGTAATACTGCACGGTCGGCCAGCGGCCATGCATGCCGATGAAATCTTCCTTGCGCGAGAGCTCCAGCCGCACCGGCGCGCCTGCCAGTTTAGCCAGTGTCGCCGCGATTAAGTCCGCATCCTGATTCTGATTCTTGTTGCCGAAGTTGCCGCCCATGTACTGGCACACGACGCGAACGTTATTCTTGGGAATGCCCAGGTCCCGCGCCATGTCGGTGCGGCAATTCGCGATGCCCCCGGTGGGCGTGTACATGGTGAGCTTGTCGCCCTCCCACACAGCCAGGCTGGCGCGCGGCTCCATCTGGGCGTTGTGCACGAAGGCGGTCGAGTAGCGATCCTCAAACACCATCGCGGAGTTGCGGAAGCCTTCCTCGATGTTCCCGCGGCGCTCGGTGATAGGCCTGGCTTCATTCTTGATATCCAACGACAGATTTCCATCCGGCCAGATCTGCACCGCTCCCGGCTTCATCGCTTCTTCGGGTTCCAGCACAAAAGGCAGCACTTCATAGTCCACCGTGATGTGCCGCAGCGCTTCTTCGGCAGTGTGCCGGTCGATGGCTGCTACCGCCGCCACTGGCTCGCCTGCATAGCGCACCGGATTATTGAAAGCGTAGCGGCGCTGCTTGGTGATCTTCTTGACCTCTTCCACATACTGCCGTCCGCCCGCGACCGATCCTGCGCCCCACACGAAGGCGCAGTTTTCGTGCGAGACCACGGCTTTCACGCCGGCCATGGCCAGCGCCTTGGACGCATCGATCTTGATGATCCGGGCGTGGGGATGCGGGCTGCGCAGCACTCGCGCATACAGCATCCCGGGAACGCTGACATCGCTGGTATATGTGGCCTTGCCCGTCACGCGCTGGCGGGCGTCGATGCGCGTGGTCGCGCGGCCCAGGGTCTTGAGGGGCTGTACGTTTTGGCCAGCGGCATTGTCGATCATCGCGATCTTTGGATTGCCGGCGGTTCCAGCGGCGGCCGCGAGCGTCGCTTGAACGTAGCGGTTGTAGTTCGAGCAGCGGCAGATATTGCCTGTCATGCCCGCGCGCACTTGTTCGCGCGTGGCGCGCGGATGCGCGGACAGCACCGCCTTCGCGCTCATCAACTGGCCGGAGGTGCAGAAGCCGCACTGAGGCGCATCATGATCCATGAAGGACTGCTGCAGGGGGTCGAGCTTGCCATTCTGCGTGAGGCCTTCCACGGTAGTGATGGCCTGTCCGTCCATCCAGACCGCCAGTTGGCTGCACGAGTACATGGGCTTGCCGTCGATATGCACGGTGCAAGCGCCGCATTCGCCGCGATCGCAGCCCAATTTAGTTCCGGTGAGCCCCAGGTGATCGCGCAGCACCTCCGCCAGCGTCCAGCGGTCGTCCACTTCAATCGCGTGCGGCGCGCCGTTGACCGTCAGGTGGATGGTGGCGCGGCTGAGTCCGGCGGCATCCGCGGCTGGGGCTGCTTTGGCGGCAGGACTTTGAGCTTGCAGAGAAGGTACAGCAGCCGCCGCGACCAGTGCGGCCCCGGTGCCCTCCATGAACTGGCGTCGGGAGATTGGTTTCTTGTTCCTGGGCTTGCTCATGATTACTCAAATGTTGACACATTCCAGTAACAGAGCAAAGCGCCAGTCGTGCGGGAGCTGGAATCGGATTCAGCCCAGCAGCCCGCCGTGTCCCATACAAGCAACTTCCCAGCCGGATACGCGATAACGCGCCAGCATGGGCGGCAAGATCAGGTCGACGACATTCGGCTTGGCCGAACGGAAACAACCGGGCGCGGAGACGATGGGAATCTCGTCCTTATAGCCCAGCAGGAGCAAATTGCCCGGCTCCACCGGCGCGAGGAACCGCTCCAGGTGGCATCCGATTCGCGTCATGGCCCGGCCAATGACGTCCTCCGGACCAGCCGGCGCCGTGGTCGAGCCCACCAGTACCGCAGTCGGCTTCGCTTTCAGGAGGTGCTGCAGGTTGCGGGCCGCCGCGTCTTCCTCTTCGGTGCACGACAGAATGAAACTCGGCGCCGCCGCGTAGCGCTCCAATCGCTGGCGCAAGATGTTTTCAAACAACTGCCGCGCGCGGTCTCCGTGTACCGGATCGGAGTACAAGACGCCCACCGTAGGGTTCCGAATAGGCCTGGCCTGCAGGATGGGCCCACGATCTTTCACGATATTGATCACCGCGTCCAGCTGGGATTGCGACACCGCGAAGGGTGTGCTCTTTACCGTCGCGATGCGCTGACCGGCGCGGGCGAACGTGAAATTGGGAACGGTGGCGATTACCACGCTCGAAATACAGTTGATCTGTTTTAGAAGCTCGTCGTCCACCAGTACGCAGCAATCTTCGGTGGCGAATAAGTTGGCCCGCCCGCCGGCCGCCAGCCGGATTTCAAGGCAACCGCAACCCATCTCCTGGGCCGCATGGCTCACCGCCTCGTCCTCGCCGACCTCGCCATCCTCGAGCTCGGTGACCCACACTTGTCCCAGTCCCTCGGTTTCGAGCAACCGCACGTCCTCTTCATTCAGGACGTGACCTTTACCCAATAACTTTCGGCCGCTCGGGCGGAAGATTGTGCAGCAGAGAATCCTTCCAGCGGACTCCCGTATATCGACGGTCTGCGCTTTCATTGTCCCTCCCGAAGGCATTCGCCAGCTTCAAACCGGTCCCACCGCAAGTATACTCGAACCGCGAGCGATTGAATGTTGCGCGGATCCAAACACTGCACGCGTTGAGACCCGCAGGATTATAGTGCTGAAATGATTAAAACAATCTCCTGGTAATTCGGGGCTTTATATTCCGGCTATAACCGAGCAATAAAGAGGGCCAATTTAACCCGGAACGCAGCGGGTTCCAACCGGCGCGCCCGACAGCAGCTGTTCGACAACGCCGGGACGCGCCCCGGGAGCAATCAAAACCTCCGCCACTCCGTGCTCCAATGCCGTCACCGCAGCCTCGATCTTGGCTTGCATCCCCCCGGTGGCAATACCGGTAGCGACCAACTGGAGCGCTTCCTCGACCGTAAGTTGTGTGCAGGTTTTGCCCTGCGCATTGCGAACTCCCTCGACATCCGTGAGGAAAATCAGACGATTCGCGCGATATCCCTGTGCGCAAGCAACGGCCATTTGGTCACCATTTACATTGAATATGGAGCCACTCTCGTCGCCCGCAACGCACGCCACCACCGGCAAGTAGCTCTCCTTGACCAGCAGTTCCAACAGCCGGCCGTCGGACGCCACCGGCTTGCCCACGTGCCCCAGTGCGGGATTGAGTTGAACCGCATCCACCAATCCGCCGCTCAGTCCGCTTAGCCCCACCGGCCGCGCGCCTGCCGCGCGAAAGGACGACACCAGCTGGGCGTTCACGCTGCCGGCAAATACCTTGACCACGGCATCGATTACTTCGTCCGTGGTCACGCGAAGCCCGTTGATGAAACGGCTTTCTACGCCGCGCTCGGCCAGGAAGCGTGTCATCTGCTTTCCGCCGCCGTGGACCACCACCACTTGCTCCCGCCGGGCCACCTCCGCGATCTCCCGGGCCAGCCGCTCGCGCGATTCGGCGGCGTCGAGCAGCGTGCCGCCCAGCTTGATGAGCAGCCTCACGCAGTCCTCGTGAGAAGTCCCGCGGTTTCAGGGAATCCCAGCAGCAGATTCATGTTCTGCACGGCTTGGCCGGCTGCGCCTTTCACCAGATTGTCGATAGCGGATATCACAACGGCGCGTCCCGCCAAGGCGTCATAATGAACGCCGATATCGCAGAAATTGGTGTGTGTCACGGCGCGCAGATCCGGCGCTTGCCCGGCAGAATAGAGTCGCACGAACGGCTCGTCCGCATATGCCTTCCGATAGATCGCCAGCAGATCCGCCGCCGAACTCACGCCGCGGGTCCGGAAATAGATGGTTTCGAGAATGCCACGGTCGATGGGCAGCAACTGGGCCGTAAAGCTCAACTCGCTTTCCTGCAGCCCGGATGTGCGCAAAACCTCGGGAACATGCCGGTGATGAAACACCGAATAAACCGAGAAATTCTCCGCGACTTCGCAAAAGCTGGTCTTGAGGGAAGGCTTACGCCCGGCCCCGCTGACACCGGATTTGGCATCGCAAATAATTCCGGCCTCGCGAACCACAACGCCGGATTCGAGGAGCGGCTTGAGCGCCAAATTCGCCGCGGTCGGGTAGCAGCCGGGATTTGAAACCAGCCGCGCTCCGGGAATCTGCGAGCGATAGAATTCCGGCAAGCCGTACACCGCCTCGGCCAACAGTTCCGGCTGGTTGTGAGGTTCCTTGTACCAACGCCGGTAGTTCTCGACGGTGCCCAACCGGAAGGCGCCGCTCAGATCGATCACCTTGGCGCCGGCTGCCAGCAGCGGCGGCGTCAGCTCCATTGACACTTCGGGAGGCGTCGCCAGGAACACCGCGGCAAGGCCTAAGTCGCGCACCGCCTCCGCAGAGAACTTTTCACGGCGCGGCCCGGCGTGCCCCATGGGCTGCGGCCGATCCTCCGCGTCGCGATGCTCCAGCAGCACCGGCTCAACTTGCGGATGCTTCTCCAGGATGCCGGCCAGCTCCGCGCCGCTGTATCCCCGGAAACCTACGATTCCGACCAGGGTGGTCATGATTAAATATTCATCCTAATGAATAATTATACCTTATACTCAAATTTATCATGCGTGTTTCCCCCGGACTGTGCGCGGCCTGTGCCCACGTCAGGGTCATGCGCTCGGATCGAGAATCCGTATTCTACTTGTGCCGGCTATCGTTCACCGATTCGCGATTCCCGAAATATCCAGCTCTTCCAGTTCTGAGCTGCGAGGGCTACCTGGAGAAATCTCCTCCGGATTCCGCTGGTGACGACTCGAAGCCTTAACGGCCCTGAGCCCCGGATGTAGTCAGCGCTCCTCCGGCTCTGCGCCAGTCTTTCGGTTCGGTAATCCGCCCTTGCCCCTGCGGAGGCTTTAGCTCCTTAATATGGAAGTCAACCGCCTGCCCCCGGACACCCACTATTCCGTATCCGAAGAACCAGCCGTCGCGATATTGCATGGTGCCGCGCAGGTGCCCGCCCGCACTCGCCATCGAGAGGTACGTCACCCCCTCTAAATCGACGTCCAACATCTGGTGCAGGTGGCCCGCAATCACATACCGTACGCCGTATTTTTTCGCCAACTGGTGCAAGCGGGACTGAGGGTTCTGAAACATTGCGTCGACCAGCCAGGAAGGGCGATGAGAGACGATGAACTTGACGGGTTGCGCTTTGTGCGCCTCCAAATCCGTTTCCAGAAATTGCAATTCCTGCGGCGGAAAAGTGTCCGAACGGCTATTGTCCAAAATCGTGAAATGCGCCTGCCGGTAGTCGAAACTGAAGTGCGCCAGGTGGGGCGCCTGCGGCGGACGCGTCGCGTGCTTTTGAAACAGCGCCGCAGAACGCGCCGACCAAATGTCATGATTTCCGGGAGCGAGAAACAGCGGGAAGCGCCGGTAGGGGGTCAGGATACGCTCGAATTGCCGCCATTCGACTTCCGCGGTCGCGTCATTCAAGCCCTGGATCGAATCGCCCACGCTGAGCACGAAGGCCGGATCTTCCGCGGCGGCTTCCTGCCAAACGCGTTCATAGACGCCGGGTTCGGCCTCACCGGTGTGGTCTCCTAAAATCACGAACTGGAACGAATCGTTCCGGGTGGAGGCGCGCTGGGCTGCGGTCCGGCTGCCTGGCAGCCAAAATAAGAGCGTTAGCGGCAGAATGGCGAAGCGCCAGTTCCGCAGGCTACGCATCCGCAGACCGGCTTAGAACCGCGGCCTGTTCGACCAGGCGTGGCGAACCCATATGCTGAGCGGCTCGTGCTCCCACAAAGCGCCCCAGCAGGCAGCGGCGATCAGCACCACCCAGAGAATCTGAAAATCTCTCCGCTTGGTCATAACCATAACATTCCATTAGTTTCTGAAAAAAGCAAGTGTCTTTTAGAGCGAAAGTACCTGCGACCCAGTACCTGTCAACAACGGGGCCTCACTGGAACGCGAACGCCCCGGAGCCTTGCGTGAGGCTCACGCTCCGGAGCGCTTGCGGACCTCAATGTTGAGCCGCTTGATCTTCTGGTTGAGCGTAGACAAAGGAATGCGTAGGGCCTCGGCGGCGGCGGTCTGGCTCCAATCGGATGCTTCCAATTGTTCGATAATCTTGCGCCGCTCATAATCCGCGACGATTTCAAACAGCGATGCGTCCGCGGGCAGATGGCCACTCTCGTCGCGGCGGATGCGCAGCCCCTTCGATTCGAGAAGATGTTCCGGCAGGACGTCTACCGGGACCGGCGGCTGCGAAGCCAGCACCACGGCGCGTTCCACTACATTCTCCAGTTCGCGCACGTTGCCCGGCCAGGCATGGTCCATCAAAATTTGCATAGCTTCCGGCTCAAAAGTGAGCCGGGACCGGCCGCTGTCATCCAGCAGCTTGTCGTTCTCGCGGCAGTACTTCGTGAAGAAGTGCTCGACCAGAGCCGGGATATCTTCCTTGCGTTCGCGCAGCGGCGGCAGCGCCAGGTTAATCACGTTGAGGCGGTAATACAGGTCTTCGCGGAAACGCCCCTCCTCCACCAGCTTCTTCAGATCGGCGTTGGTGGCGGCCCCGATGCGCTCGTCCACGCGGACGGTTTCGGTCGAACCCAAGGGCATGAACTCGCGCTCCTGGATCACGCGCAGCAGCTTGGTTTGGGTCTCAAGCGAGATGGTGCCGATCTCGTCAAAGAAAATCGTGCCCCGGTTGGCAGTTTCAAAATAGCCTTTGCGCGAGGCCACCGCACCGGTGAAGGCTCCTTTGACGTGGCCGAAAAGAGCCGATTCCAGCAGGTCCGGCGGCACTGAACCGGAGTGTACCGGAACGAACGGATGCTCGGCGCGCACCGAGTATGCGTGGATCGCATTGGCAATCAGCTCTTTGCCGGTCCCGGTTTCGCCGGTGATCAGAATGGTGGCGCGCGACGCCGCCACCTGGCCCACCAGGTCGAGGATTTTGAGCATCCGTTCGCTCTTACCGACGATGTTCGGGAAGCTGTAGCGCTGGCGCAGCGCGCGTTTGAGCTCGGTATTCTCCCGCTCCAGGCGGCGCTTCGAGATCATGCGGTCGATCTCGATCAGAAGTTTTTCGTTGTCCCAGGGCTTGGAAAAATAATCGTTCGCCCCGCGCTTGAGGGCGGTGACCGCCACTTCCACCGATCCGTAAGCGGTGATCAGAAAAATGGGTGTCTCGCGGTCGCGCACACGAATTTCTTCCAGCACCTCCATGCCGCTCTTGTCCGGCATCATGAGATCCAGAAGCACCAGATCGAAGGTGGACCCCTCCAGGCGTTTCAGACCCTCGGTGGCGTTGGCGGCCAGTTCCACGCGATAGCCTTCGGAGGATAATAACACCTCCAGGCTTTCGCGGATATCCGGCTCGTCGTCGATCACCAGGATATGACCGTGCGTCATTTCCGGCGTCGAGACATCCGGCGGAAGATCGGGAAGAATACTGGCCATTTATTGGATGGATCTTTACTGAACGATGATCTTTGATTGTGCCACGGCCCCGCTGGGGGAGGAAACGGTTGAAACGGCCGAGGTGGCGGCGGTCGAAATCGCCTGCACCGGGGCGGGCTCAGGGCGCGGCCGCGCGGCGCGCGGCACGGGCATGGCTTCCGCCGCCGGTTCCGGGAACGAGAGTTCGAAGCGCGTTCCTGCGCCCAGATCGCTCGCGACTTCAATTTCGCCGCCGTGCTCCTTCACGATTCCATAGCTGACTGAGAGGCCCAGACCGGTGCCTTTCTTGGCAGCCTTGGTGGTGAAGAACGGATCGAAGATGCGCGTAAGATTTTCGGCGGCGATGCCCGCGCCGGAATCGGCCACCGTGACTCGCACTTGCCGGTCCTGAGAGCGCGCAGTCTTGACAGCCAGAGTCCCCCCGCCTTCCATGGCGTCGCGCGCATTGAGGAACAGATTGAGGAACACTTGTTGCAGCTTCCCGGGATTGCCGCGGATGCGCGGCAGCCTCTCATCCAGCGCCAGCTTCACTTCTATGCGGGCCTTGCCTAGCTGGTGCTCCAGCAGGGTGAGCGTCTCGTTGATCACTTTGTTCAGATCCACCATTGCGAATTCCGTGGTCGAGGTGCGCGAGAAATTCAGCAGCGAGTTCACGATTTCACTCGCGCGGAAAGTCTGCTTGGCGATTTTCTCGAGCAGCGGCGCCTTTTCGGTGTCGCCCGAAATCTGTTTCGCGAGCATCTGCGCGTAGGTCGAGATGACCGCCAGCGGCGTATTGACTTCATGCGCCACACCCGCCGCCAGGAGTCCGATCGAGCTCAGTTTGTCGGCCTGCATCAGACGGCGTTCCAGCTCCGCCCGGTCCGTGATGTCTTCGAAGATGATCAGCCGGCCGATATGCGAGCCATCGCGCGCGATCAAAGGAGCCGCGGCAATGTTGAGCGTGACCGCGTCCAGGCCCGGCGCGCCCGGACGAAGCACGAACTTGTAAATATTGTGGACGCTTCCCGCGGCGCGCGATGGATCCAGCGCCTCGCACAAGTCTTCCGGCAGCAACTCGCTGAGCTTGCGGCCCACCGCGTCAGCACGCGAGATCCCGGTGAGCCTTTCGATCTGCGAGTTCCAACTGTCCACCCGGTCGTCGAGATCGGCGGCCAGAATGCCGACGTGGATGGATTCCACGATATTTTCCGAGAATTCCTTCAGCCGCTCGAACTCTTCCACCTTGCCTGCCAGCGAGCGGTAAAGCATCGCGTTGTCGACGGCAATTCCCACGTAACTCGAAATCGTTACGAGAAGTTCCACGTCGTCGCTCGATAGAAAATCGCCGGTCTCGGTGCGGCTCACTCCCAGGTAGCCGATCGTCCGCCCGCGAGCGGCACAGGGCAAATAATACGTGAGATCCAGTTCGGCGATCGAACGGCGCACGCCGGCCGGCCATTCGTGTGAAACCACGTCCAGCATATTGCGGGTGCGCTCGAAAAATAGATAGGGCTTCCCTGGATTCGGGGTTAGAAAGCCGAGATCCAAACCGTAAGGCGCGCTTTCCGTCTTGCGGCCCTGGCGATTGCTGGCCATTTCCAGCTGGAACTTCTGCTCAGCTTCGTTCCACACGAAGAACGCTACGTGACTGATGCCCAGCGTGCGGATCACCCGGTCTGCGACGCTCTCGAGCATCTCGCCCATGTCGGCCGGCGATCCCAATTCACGGGCAAATTCGATCAGGGTGCGGCGATAATCGTAGCGGTCTTTATAGAAGTAGTAGCGGTCGAGCTGTTCCTGAATCCATTTTCGAATGGGCTGGAACACGAAGGCAGCAATCAGAATCAGCGCTACCATTGCCGTGCCGCTCAGATCGCTGGTCTTGCTGACTGAAAAGATCACGCTGTAGAAGATAGCGAGCACACACAATGTTGCCAGCGTGTAGACATAGCCTTCCTGGAAAATAATGTCGACGTCCATCAGCCGGTAGCGCAAGATCGCGTAAGCCCAGGTCAGAGGGATCAGCGGCAGCGACAAAACTGCCAGGTTCATGGCATGCGTGGGAACTACGCCCATCAGATACGGCACCACGTAAATCCCGGCGAAGGGCACGATGCCCACCACCGCGCCGTTGCGCAGCCAGGTCAATTGGCGCCGCACCACCGGGTCGTCGGCGTGCCGCAACTGCGATGTCAGCACCGCGGCTCCAGCCAGATACATGGCGCACAGGAAGCCCAGCCAAACCCGATCCAGCAGCCAGCGCATTTCCAGCATCGGCGCGGCAGCAGTCACCCAGCCGTACACAAAACCCAGGTGGATGGCGAGCATGGCGAGCCCCGGAAGGTACAGCAGAAACGCCAAGCCGGAGGAAGCTTCGAGCGAGCCCGAACCGCGCCGGCGAATCCACTTCTGGGGCTCCGGAAAGACGCAGCAGAAATGGAGAAACAGCGTGGGCGCCAGGAACCCCGCCACCAAATTCCCCAGATAAATCACTTTATCGAAATTGTTCAGCTTTCCCGAGTAGTGGAAAGTGAACAAGACAAAGCTGGCTACGCACAGAATGAAAAAGAGCTGCGCGCGCGGAGCGCTTCCACGGCGAAAGTATACGAACAGCCCGATCGCCAGATAAACCGCGCCGACAGCGTACTGATAAAAGATGGTGGAGTCGCGATCGGCCTCGCCGATGATCACGTTGATGGGAACTTCCACCCCGTTGTGCAGGATCTGGTACTCGACTTTTTTCCAGGAACCGAGCCGCGCCAGCACCGCTGTGACATCCAGGGCCCGCTGGATGGTGAGATCGGCAATCGACACCAGGCGGTCGCCCTTGTGGATTCCGGCCTTCTCGCCGGGGCTGCCGCGGGCCACAAAGACCGCTACCACTGCCGAATTCTGGCCGACGCCTTGGCTCTGGTCGAGCCAAGTTACACCGTCGTCCGGCAGGTGAAACTTGTTCTGCTGTTGAAGGTTGATGGCTGCTGCGATCACCGCCGCAACGGTGATGATCACCAGCAGCGCGCCGACGAGCTGTTGCCTCAGTTCCTTCACGGGGCACACCTAGCAGGGAGAAGACACCACTCCCGCAATCCTCCAGGGGATTACGCTAGCAAACGAATTGCCATTTCCCTGTGACATCTTTCTAATTGATATTATGGCACTTATATCTAACGAGGGGTTAACTCTACTGATTTCTGGATATTGTATCCCGCTTACCGTATCTTACTGGCTCACCAACGCCCTTACGCGCGAAGACGTACTAAGGTCGTTTCGAGATAAGCAACTCCGTCGCGGCTGCGGGCAGCACAGCCCGGTGGGATAGGAACTGGCTGACCTGCCATAGCTGCTGGTCGTTCAAAGACTGGCGGTACCCGGGCATCCCGGTCAACCGGATGCCGTTGGCAACGATCCAGTAATTTTGCCCCACGGGATCGTTACCCATCACCTTTTGATCGAAAAACTGCGGCGGTTGAGGATACATGCCTTTAGAAGCTGCCGAAGGCGTGCCGCCGGGCAGTCCGTGGCATTCGACGCACTGCTCTCGGTAGATCTTCGCGCCAGCCAGCAGATTGTCTTCGCTCGGCGGAATGGCGGCCACTTTGGGAGCATCGCGCGCAATCCGGGCCTGCACTGCCGTTCCTGCTAGCAGCGACTCGAAGGGAATTACCGGCCCATCCACCGCTACCGGCACATAGGCAAAACGCAGGTATAGCAGTCCGATCAGCGGCAGCACAATCCAACCCAGGATCATCCCGATAAAGAATGGCTTCACGTTCCGATTCTACCTGCCTAAACCGGGCTCGCGGATGACGGGAGCGTCAGTTCATAGGGTGAGGCGGCGCGGGTAGCAGGGGGAAAATCGCGGGCGGCTGTCCGCCGGTTTCTTCAGCTTCGACGGCAGCCACTCCCTGGTAAGTAATCTCGTAGCGGGAACTGTCACCACGCGCCACCAATTTGCCTTCGCGCAGGACCCAGAAGCTGAACTCCAGATGTTCGCGCGGGCAGCCCATGAGATTTTCAAAGTCACGCAGCACGATCCACGGCCGCTCGGCATCAATGAAACGCTGGTTGTAAAGCAAGCGCAGAATGGCCTGGCGCTTGATGACCTCCGCCTGCACGCCTTGCGTGCCTTGCCAGTTCTCGAACAAGTGCAGGCGGGCTTGGTCGTGCGATGCCAACTGGATGTCGAAGGCAGCGCGGCGCGCTGGATCGGACAGCACTTCGTGCGCCTTCACGATCTGGCGGAATAGTTCTTCGTTACCGGTTTCGCGATTGTCCGGATGATAGCGCTGTGCCATCAGGTGAAATACACGACGGATGGTATCCGCGTCGGCCCGTCGGCCCACCTGCAGCGCCTCATAGTAGTCGACGCCATTCCCCAGCATCTCGGCCGGCGCATGCGGAATGTCTGACGCATGCTCAAAGAACAGTCCCGCATGGAACAGGCCCCCGCCCACTTCCGAGCACCATCGGACCTGGCACGGCCCACCGATGGGGATCCGCCCCGCCGAACCCTGGATTTCGCCACTGATCCGGACCCGTGCGCCGGCATCCCACTGGTTCGTTCCTTCGATCCGCAGACCGCTGCTGCTGAAGTCCACCAGCGTAACTTCGCAGCCCTCGACCAGGAGCTTTGCCTGGTTCTTAGTGGCGTCTGACCGGGGATGCCGCCGTCTTTCGGAGTCTGAGCGCACACGCCCTCCTGAAGACCCTCATCGGCGAGTTCGCGCATGTAGTGAGCGGGATCTTTAACCAGGACTCGGAACAAATCGCAGCGCCGACTCATTGATGCAGTAACGCAAGCCGCCAGGCGGGGGTCCGTCGTCAAACACATGGCCCAGGTGTGCACTGCACAACCGGCACATCACCTCCACGCGTTCGACCGGCAGGCTGTTGTCGGTCTGAGTACTTATGTTTTCGGCGGCGACCGGCGCACTGAAACTGGGCCAGCCGGTGCCGGAATCAAACTTGCTTGATGAACTGAATAGCGCGTTTCCACAACAGACGCAGCGGAACAGACCCGCCGTCTCCAATTGGTAGTAAGTGCCTGTGTAAGGCGTGTCGGTCGAGCCCCGGCGCGCCGACCAATACTGCGCGGTGGTTAACTGCCGCCGCCAATCGCCGTCGGATCGCACTACCTTCTTGCGAACAGCAGGCCCAAGTTTGCGGCCGGCTTCGTCAAACTCGACGATCGTTATGTCGATGCTCTCACGGCCGCCACTCGAGGACCGCCCAACTTGCGACAAGACAACACCGGCGCCACCCAAGGCCAAGGGAACGGCTATCAGCGCTCGCCGCCGCGAGACTACTTCTGTAATGGAGCCAAACACCAGTCCTATTTTAAATGTTCAGCCGGTC
>DATJEI010000269.1:0-3051 GCA_035496735.1 Bryobacteraceae bacterium
GTAAATCGGTTTGCCTTCAAGCAGCGCGGCGGTGGCGGGCGCAGGCACCGGGAGCACGCCGTGTTCCGTCTGCACGGTTCCGCTGCCGACATTGATCGCCGACGTATGGATCTCGCCGATATCGAGCAGATCCAGCGCCACGCAGGCGCCCACGATATCGGCGATGGAATCCACCGCCCCTACTTCGTGGAAATGAACTTTTTCGGCCGGCACGCCGTGGACCCGGGCTTCGGCGTCGCCCAGGCGGCGAAACACATCCGACGCGTTTTGTTTGGCGCGATCGGAAAGCGGCGCTGCGTCGATCATCCCCAGGATGTGCTTCAAGTGGCGGTGACCGTGGCCCTGACTGTCGCCTTGCGCGGGCGCAATCACGCGGAATTTCGAAGCCGTAACGCCGCCGCGCCGGGTTTTCTCCACGTCGAATTCCGCGCCCATATCGAGGCTCTTCAGGGCGTCGATTAGCGCTCCGGCCGGGGCCCCCGCGTCCAGCAGCGCGCCCACCGTCATGTCCCCGCTGATACCCGAAAACGCGTCCAGGTACGCGATTCTCATTCTTTGATTATAGGGGCGATACCAGGCCGGCCCGAGTTGGAGCCTCCAGCCCAGGTTACAGCCCGAACCGAGGCGCGAAACTGGGAAGACCCGATTGACACCCAAATTGGGTAGGAGTTATCATCCTTCGGTGGCCCCCAAGTGGCGGCGCTAATACCGGGAAGGCTGGGACCTCTTCGCGGTGGAGGATTTTTGATGGCGCGATGCGCTTATTGCCACATTGAAACCGAGCTGTACGAAAGCCAGGTCCCCATCTGCGTCAAGTGCGTGGACGATGATCCCGACACACGACATAAGAAAGCTGCCTTATTTCGGGAGTTGGAGGACGCGACTAAGCGTGCAGAAGCGGCTACCGATGCCTTCGCTGCGGCTACGAACGACATTCCGAGCGGTATTCACCCGGACGGAGTTCAACGCATTCACAACGCTTCGCGTGAGCTATCCGCAGCGCGGGATGAAATGATTAAAGCGCACGAGCGCTTGAATGACTTCCTGAAAACCGGCATCGTGCGCGAGGAAAGGAAGCGGAGCGATTAGCTTTAGCATACCTGCGATCGCGGCCGCTCTCGCAACTCTGCAATCGTGGGATAATCACTGCCTGTGAACCTACCCGGGGACCGCTTGACCGCCGACCGCTCGCTTGTCACCGCTATCCTGACCGACAGCCATTTCTGGATTCCCGTCGCCGTCTTGATCTTCGGTATCGTCCTGCTGGTTCTGCTTACGTAGTGAAATGGGCGCGAACTCCGCACTGGAAGTGAAGACCGTGTTATCCAGCGCCTCCCGGCACGGGCTGGGCGTGGCGTGCGGTTTGGCGGCCGGCGCGTGGTTGGGCGCAGCCGAAGCGCCCACCAAATTGGTGACGGCCGGATTCTCGCCGTTCCTGATATCGCTCGGCATGGTGGCCGGCGTGTTTGTCGCGCGCTGGACTCTGCCGGTGATGTTGAAGGGCACTGGCTATCTGCTCTCGGACTTCCGCGACAAGATCCACCTGGTCATTTGGGCGCTGCTGGCGGGAATGTGCTGGGCCGTCGCAAACACGCTGACCGTCTTCGCCGTCCGCAATGTCGGACTCTCGATTGCCTTCCCGCTGTGGAACATCAACAGCCTGGTGGGGCTGTTCTGGGGCTGGCTGCTGTTCAACGAACTGCGCGGCGCCGGGACGAAGGATTTGGCGCGGGTCATTGGCGGCACGGTCGCGATTGTGGCTGGAGCGTGCGTTCTCGCCTACGCAACATCTCACCAGCAGGAGGCAGCATCGCACCGCGCCACGTTGGGAATCTTAGCGGCGCTGGGTGCGGGGCTGTTGTGGGGAACCATGTATGTCCCCTACCGCAAGGCGTATATCAGCGGAATGAATCCACTGTCCTTCGTGACCGTCTTCACGTTTGGAGAACTCGGCACCACGCTCGCGATGGCGCTCGCCTTTGACGGCGGATATCACAAGGTTGTCGCGGATCTGGTGAAAGCGGAGCCGGTCATGTTCTGGCTGTTCCTCGGCGGATTCTGCTGGGTGCTGGGCGACTTGTTCCAGCAATATGCCGCGAAATATATTGGCATCAGCCGCGGCATTCCGCTTTCGAATACCAATCAGATCTGGGGCCTGCTGTGGGGTGCGCTGGTATTCGGTGAACTCTCTGGCGAGAGCCTGACCGCGCGTCTGCTGGTGACCGGAGGCTCGCTAGTGATGATTGCGGGAGCGCTCGCGATCAGCCAGGCGGAAGCGCCGGCCTCCGAGCAAGACTCCTGGCGGCTGGCATCCGAACGGGAATGCGACCGCTATGGCATGGACGCGGATCGCGCCGCCGCGATTCTGCACGGCGATGATCCCTTGGCGCGAGAAACGCCTCCGCGTCATTGGTGGGAGTTCGTGGTTACGCTGGCAGCCATTGGAATCTTCGTGTGGCTCGGCATTCACGCCAAAATCCCCAGCATTGCAATGAACATTCCTGTCTTGCTGGCGCTGCTGGCGGCAACTGTGGGACTCCTGATCGTATGCGGCCGGATGTTATGGAAGCGCACGCGCTTCTCTTAATGTGGGAAGCGCACGCGCTTCTCTTTATCGTTACGCTCCACCGCAGCGCATCGGATTCATCTGTGGGGTCGAGGGGGGGCCATCTTCGGCATCTTGGCCGCCGGAGATTGTAGGACCGAAGGACACGTAAGTGCGGACCGCCGAGTAGGACGGTCCGCGTTTGAAGTCGGATCGGAAGCCCGCAACTCTCAGCCGGCGACCGCTGCCTGGGTATCGGCGGATGGCCCGTAGATACCCGGGACGTTGCCGCCCATCGCGCGCAGATAAGCGCTGAGCTGGCCACGGTGGTGGACCGAATGCTTGATCGTCATAGCCAGGAAGTTCACCCCGGGCGCCTGCACCATTCCGAACAAGTCGATAACGTTACTGAGTTGTTCTCCTGACATGGCGCGCACTCGATCCAGCGCGGCCGGAACCTTTGTTTTATAACGGGCCACGGCGTCAGCCGACTTCATGATGCCGCA
>DATJEI010000270.1:0-9451 GCA_035496735.1 Bryobacteraceae bacterium
TTCCGGTTCGGTATCGAGGAGGAAACCATCCTCGCGGCAGAACACGTTCACGTCGCCCAGGATTCGGCCCTGCGCGTTCAGGAAGAAAGCGTAGCTACCATGGCCGGGCGTCAGGGATTTCACGTCCTGCGTGGTCATGGCATGCAGCAGGCGCGCGCGATCCTCACCCAGGACGCGAATCTTGCCGCGAGTGGCGAGGTCCATCCACGCAGCGCTTTCGCGCAGCCCCTGGTAACCTTTGGTGACGCTGGCCGCTGCATCCATACTCCTACTGTATAATGAGGCCGCACCCGCGACCCTGCTCTGAACCAGATATGATTCACGAAATCCTGCCGGTTGGCCTGCTGCAATGCAATTGCTCCGTCTTCGGCGACGAGCGGACGCGCGAAGCGATCGTGATCGACCCCGGGGATAACATCGAGGACATTCTCGCCATTCTGGAGAAGCACGCGCTGCGCGTGAAGGCGATCGTCATCACCCACGCCCACATCGACCACATCGGCGGAGCCGCCAGGCTCAAAGCGGCGACGGGAGCGCCAATGCTAATGAACCAGGACGATCAGGAACTCTACGACCATCTGGACGTGCAGGCGTCCTGGCTGGGCATGGAGACGCCGTCGCATACGGCCATCGACGATGCGGCCCGGGACGGCGACGTGCTCGCGCTCGGTCCGGCGGAATTCCGGGTCTTGCACACTCCGGGCCACACCCAGGGCAGCATATCGCTGTGGATTCCCGCGGAAAACAAATTGATCGCGGGTGACACGCTCTTTCGCGACAGCATCGGACGCACCGATCTGCCGGGCGGAAACCCGCGCCAGATCCTGCGCTCGATCGAAGACAAACTGCTGGGCTTGCCAGAGGAAACTGTCGTAGTTCCGGGCCACGGACCGAATACAACGATCGGCCGCGAGAAGGAACGCAACCCATTCTTGCAAAACCTCTGATTCTTACAGGTCCTATGACTTCTTGCGCTGGATCTCGGCCATCACTGTCGCGACCAGTTCCTTAGCATCGGTCAGGCACTTGCTGATGATCTGGACATCCATGGCGGGCTTTCCCGGCTGCCGCGCGCTCTGACAGTAAACTCCATGTTGTCCCACCAGCACCAGCGCATCGGTCAACAGGTCGAGCGTCACCGCCAGGCGGCCGCGTTCGAGGCCCATGCGGAACTCATATTCTTCGAGCGCTTGCTTGCGATCTTCATAGACGGACATGTGTCTTCAGTATGCACCCCGAGATTCGGGCGCGGGGTCCGGGGGCCGCGCAGAGAACCGTGCAGAGAGCCGGGATACGCTTAGGAGGCTGCTGAAAAACTCGCTGACCGGTCGTGGACCGGTCCCACTACGCTTCGTAATCGACTGATCCTTGGTGGGACAGGTTCATGACCTGTCGTTTTCGGAGCATGAGCGGCGAGTTTTTCTGCAACCTCTTAGGGAACGGTCCAGGTGCCGCGCTGCACCCATCCGGAATTGGTATTCGGCTCGTTAGCTTGCAGATATACCGACTTGGCGCCGCTGAAGCTCAGGAATACGACGTTTATAGTGAACGAAACCGAATTGCCGGTGGTGGTCATCACCGTGTATCCCACCGCGCACTGCGAGTTGAACAGATTCGCCGATGAACCGGTCGGCTTGGTGCTGAGCGTGGTGGCCGCGTTGTTGTAGAGCCCGATGGTTCCAGCAGTCCGGCTGTAGACCAGAAAACAGGCATTCGTCAGGACAGAGGGGGCGCCAGCCGTGATCAGCATGGACATGCCTGTGATGTTGAATGGAGAGGCAGAATCGCTCACGGTAAATGTGAAATTGGGCGAGCTTCCCGATCCCAATGCCGGCACGACGGAATCGGCCGTGGGCGCTCCTCCGGTCACGGTCCATCCGCCAACGGTGATCCAGCCAGAGTTGATGCTGGTTTCCGCCGCCAGCAGGTAGATGTTCTTGGCGCCAAACCAAGCGGCATTGAAGCTGAGGTCCACCGTCACCACGATGGACGTGATTCCGATCACGACGGTGGTGTTCGCGCCGTTCAGGGTGCATTGTCCATTGGAAGCCACGGTGGCGGAGCCCGGCGTCACGGGAGTCGCGCCATTTGCGGGAATATCGTAGGCGAGCGACACCACATTTGCGGTTCGATCGTAAACCATACTGCACGCGTTGGCAGTGCTGAACGACGAGGCCAGCAGCATCGCCGTCCCGGTGAGGAAGCCCGCGCCTCCTTGATCCGACACCGTGAAACTGAAGCGCTGCGCCGCACCCGATCCTGCGCCCGGCACCACCGAATTCGCCACCGGCAGTCCGCCCGCCGCCACAAGATAAGTGCCGCGCAGCACCCACCCGGTGTTCAGGCCCGCGTCGGAACCGTACATGTAAATGTTTTTGGTTCCACTGAAGGGTCCCTTGAAGGAAAGCGCGAGAGTGATAATCTGCGAGAGTCCCGATGCCGCCGCCGTGACTGCACCGACCCGGCACTGGCTATTTTGCAGGAGCAATGGCGATGCCAGCACCTTCTGATCGGCGCCGGCCGCGTTATCCCACACCAGCGCGATGGTTCCGGCATTGCGGTCATATACCAAGTCGCAGGAATTGGTGACAGTGGCGCTGGTGGTGTTAAAAAGCATCGCCATGCCCACAAGATTCGATGCGCTTTGATTGTCGGAAAATACAAAGGTGAAAGTCTGGCTCCCGCCGCTGCCGCCGTTGGGAGACACTGAATCGGCCGAAGGCTGCGGCGGCGGAATGACCACGGTCCAGGTCCCGCGCGCGACCCATCCGGTGTTCGCGCCGGCGTCCGCGGCATACATATAGACCGAGTCGCTGCCGCCAAAGCCGGGCTGAAAGGTCAGTGAAATGTTGAGCGTCAGCGTGCTGCCCGCCAGACTGACGGAACTCCCTGCGCCATTCACGATGCACCGGCTATTCTGCTGGCTCCCGCCGCCGAAGGTCACCACTTGCGAACCGGTGGCGGGATCGTCGTTCGCCAAGCTCAATACCTGTGACACGGGGTTATAGGTAACGTAGCAGGCAAAACCGGTGGAGGCGCTGGTATTGACCAGCAATGAGACCGCCGTAAGCACAACGGCACCTCCGCTATCGGAATATTGCGCCGAAAACACTGCGGCATTTCCGCTCCCGGAGGACGGCGTTACCGATACTGCCGAAGGAATCTGCGGCGGCGGAGCGCTCACTCCCAGGCGCGCCAGCCATCCCACGCTCCCTCCGTTGTTGGCTGCCTGGATCGGACCTGCCAGAGGCAGATTCAGCGAATTGGTCTGGCCTCCCAGGAACATATTGCCGCTGGCATCCACTGCCAAAGCATTGACGACATCCGAACCGCTTCCTCCAAACCAGGTTGAGAAACCCAAAGCGTTGCCGGCGGGATTCAGCCGCGCGACGAACCCGTCGTACAATCCTCCGAAAGCCGCCTGCGCCGGATTGCTCTGCGGAAAATCTCCCGAGGAAGTGTAGCCGGCTGCGTAAGCGTTGCCGGCACTGTCAATTCCAATGGCGCTGGCCCAGTCCAGATCCGCGCCCCCGAGGTAGGTACTATATGCCCACGCGCTGCCCGCCGCATTGATCTTGGTTACAAACGCGTCGGAGACTCCCTTGAAATTCACTTGAAAGGCGCCGCCGGTAACCGGGAAGTCGGCCGAGTTGGCAACGCCAGCCACGTAGGCATTGCCGCCGGCATCCACCGCGATCCCATTCGCTTCTTCCGGTGTGGCCGACCCGCTCCCTCCCAAATAGGTGCTGTACACCAAGGTTGTCCCGCTCGCGCTGAGCTTCGCGACGAACGCGTCCTGGCCGCCGTGATTGGTCGTCTGAATCGCGCCCGCCAGCGGGAAATTCGCGGAAAAAGTTCCGCCGGCGACGTAGGGGCTGCCGATCGAATCCACCGCGATCCCGCCCGCATGCTCATTCGCGGCGCCGCCCAGGAATGTACTGAATACATACGTTCCGTTCGAATTCAGTTTCGTGACGAAGACGTCGAAACCTCCTCCGATGACGCTTTGGAAGCCGCCGATCACGGGGAAGTCGGCGGACTGCGTATCGCCCGCGACATAGGCGTGCGCGGTGGCATCGACGGCAATGGCGGTGCCCAGATCGTAGGTCGTCCCGCCTAGATAGGTACTGAAGAGGAGAGCATTCCCTACGGCATTCAGTTTCAACACAAAGGCGCTTTTCGATCCGCCTAGCTTGGCGCGCACCGGCGCTAATAGCGGGAAATTCGAGGAGCTGGTCGCTCCGGTCACGTACGCTTCGCCGCTTGAATCCACCGCTATAGCCGCGGCCCGATCGTCACCGCGCCCTCCAATGTAGGTTGCATAAATCAGTCCGGCTCCCGAGGGACTCACCTTCACAACGAAGGCGTCAACGCCGCCCACATTGGCAGCCTGTTCGGCCAGCACAATGGGGAAGTTCAGAGCCTCGGTCCACCCCGCGGCGTAGAGGCTGCCGGCGCTGTCCAGCGCCACTCCCGTCACGGCCCCCAGTCCGGAGCCGCCCATGTAAGTTGCATATGAGATCGCGGGATCGATCACCAGCGGAAGCCCGCGATCATAGGAGTCCACTTCGAAGCCGGCGGTTCTCGCATCCAGCAGGCGGTAGCGGCCCGCTATGCTCACGCGGCCGGACTTGGCGTCCTGAAAGATTTCAGGTGCGTCCTCGATCAGATTCTCCGCATGCAGACGGCCTTGGGCATCGATCGAAAGATCCACTGAGTATTCGGTTTGAATGCTCTTGGGATCAGCGCCCGCCGCGACTCGGTACTCGGACTTGACCCGCCCATCGATCCCGGAGTAGATCAGGTCTATTCCGGGATAGAGATTGGCATAGCTGACCTTCCTGTGCGTGCGCAAGCCGGTGCGCCACTCGCTAGGATCTTGCCCCGCCAGAACGTTTGCGAAACCCATTGACTCGACGCCCTGCATTCGTGGAGCGTCATTGGCACCTTGAAATTTCGCACGCACCAGGCTGCCGCCGGCATGAAACTCCACGCCATCGGGCGTAAAAACCGCCGCGGTTCCCGGAACCTGAATCAGGAAGCGGCTGGGAGTATCTTCGATGAAAAAAAGAGGGACGGCGCGGAGCGACTCTTGCGAGCTGCTCGCTGCAAGACCAGAATCGCCTGCAAATGCCAGACCAATGGCGAATAAGCGGCTATAAAACCTCATCTGGTGGGATATCGTCCTGCTAGGTGAAATCGGGAGTTCCGATAAAACCTAGGCCCCGATGTAACGGGCGTATATGCTGCGGGCGACGCCCACGTCGGTGGTGCCCTTGATGATCGCGCGGCCATCGGGGAATACGGTCAACTCGTAGGGGTCCAGCGCGACCCGCAGGGCAAACTCATTGGCGCGCACCGCAGCCACGGCGCTTAATCGCGCGGCCAGCTCCGTCAGATCCAGCGGACGAGAGCGTTCATGAATCTGCACCGCGTTGCGCCCGCACAAGCTGATGGGCGCGCGCCTTGACCCATCCAGATAAACCAATTCGCGGCGCACGCAGCACGGACAGTTTGCATCGCGCGAGGGAGGCGCGAGCTGGCGGATGGTTCCGCTCCATACGTCAATCGTGGTCAGCCGAGCGGTCACTGCATCCGCGCCCCGCGCCAGTATCTTCAGCGCATCGGCCGCCTGCAGCGCCGCAATGGCGGCCGTGACCGGCGCCAGCACGCCCTCGGTTTCGCAAGTCGGTTGCACTCCCTGCGGGGCTTCTGGATAAACACACCGCAAACACGCCGTTACGCCCGGCAGGATGGCCAGTTTTATGCCGTAGCTGCCCACCGCTGCTCCGTAGATCCAGGGAATTCCACGATCCACCGCGGCATCGTTGATCAGGAAACGGGTCTCGAAATTGTCGGTGCCGTCGAGGAGCAGGTCGACGTCTTCGAACAGGTCGTCGACATTCGCTGCGGTGAGGTCGGCGACCATCGGTTCCACGATTACGTCCGAATTCACCCGGGCCAGCCGGCGCGCCGCCGCGACGGCTTTGGGCAGCGCCTCAGCGGCATCGGACTCCTCGAATAGGAACTGACGCTGCAGGTTGGACCATTCAACGAAATCGCGGTCGATGATACGCAGCCGGCCGACTCCCGCGCGCGCCATCGCCTCGGCCTGTACCGTTCCTAATGCTCCGCATCCGACGATGGCTACGGTAGCCGCGCGAATCCTGGCTTGGCCCTCCTCACCCAGCGGCGCGAAGCGTACTTGACGCGAGTAACGAGATTCGGCGTGGCGCATCGAACAATCGGGAGGCTCTTTGCGATCCCATATAGATGGTAGCAGCACGATTCGATCGTCCCCTCCGAAACCCGCAGCTAATAGTCTCGAACTTTTCGGAGCATACGCTATCATTGAGGAACGTGCGTCCGCCGGTATTGATGGTCCTGCCGCTGCTGCTCGGCGCCGTAGCGGCGTTGGCTCAAGATTCCGCGACCGGCGGCTCAGAAGCCTTCGAGGGCCGCATGATCGCGCGGATAGACTTTAGTCCTTCAGATCAGCCTCTCCCCCGCCCCGAACTGGACCGTTTGCTGCCTCTGCATGTCAGCAGTCCGCTCCGGCAAATTGACGTGCGGCAGGCTCTTCAAAAACTGTTTGATACCGGGCGCTTTTCCGATGTCTCCATCGACGCCGTGCCTCTGGGAGACGGGGTTGCGCTGCGTATTTCCACTGAACTGGCGTATTTCGTGGGCGGCGTCAGCTTTGATGGAGTGTCCGATCCGCCCAACCGCAACCAGCTTCTCACCGCCACCAAACTTGAACTGGGGACGCCCTTCGTCGAGTCCCAGATGTCGCAGGCGGTGGGAAGTCTGCAGGAACGGCTGCGCGCCAACGGCCTGTATCGCGCTACCGTGCACTATGTTCTCGAACGCGACGCCATCACCGAGGAAGTTGGCGTGCATTTTCAGCTTGACACAGGCCCGCGTGCACGCTTCGACGGGGTACAGCTTAGCGGCAAGTTCGAGCGCCTCCCCAGCAAAATTATCCGCGCCACCCGCTACCGGCGCAGTATCGGGCCCATACAACTTCCGGGCTGGAGTCAGGCCACCGAAGAACGTGTACAAACCGGTGTCGAACGTGTGCGCCGGGATTTCCAGAATCAAAACCGTCTGCAGGTGAAAGTTTCGCTGGACAAATTGGAGTATCACGACAAGACCAATACCGTTACGCCCGTCTTGATTATCGACAACGGTCCATTAATCCAGGTGTCCACCATTGGCGCCAAGGTTTCGCAGGGGCGCCTGCGTCAATTGATTCCCATCTATCAGGAGCGGGCGGTCGATCGCGGACTGCTGCTCGAAGGCAGCCGCAATCTGGTGGACTACTTCCAGTCGCAAGGCTACTTCGATGCGGCGGTGGACTTTAGCGAAGAGTCGCCGGAGCCCGGCGTGCAGCAGATTGATTATGCCGTGACGCGCAACACGCGGCACCGGTTGGTCGGCATCGAAATCACCGGCAACCATTTTTTCGATGTGGCCACGATTCGCGAACGGTTGTCGGTCCGCCAAGCCGGCCTGCTGCGCAATCGTTACGGGCGTTACTCCCGCAAGTTGCGTGACAGCGACCGGGACTCCATCCTCGACCTGTATCGCTCCAACGGATTCCGCGACGTGCAGGTCGCCGCCACTACGCTCGATGACTACCGGGGCCACCAGGATGACCTGGGCGTCCGCTATGAAATCGAAGAGGGCAAGCAATGGACCGTCAACCAATTGATGCTCGAAGGTGTGAGCGAGGGCGACGCCGCCTATCTGCGCACGATCATCCAGTCGAGTGAGGGACAAGCTTTTAGCGAGGCCAGTATCGCGGCGGACCGCGATGCGATTCTGGCCTATTTTTTCAACAACGGTTACTCGGAGGCCGCTTTCGATTGGTCGCAGACTTCCTCCGATATCGCAAATCGCGCGAATTTGCACTACACCATCCGGCTGGGCCAGCGCGAGTTCGTTCGCGATCTGCTGGTGCGGGGCCTTGAAACCACCCGGCCTAACGTGGTTCGCAGCCGCATTCTCATTCATCCCGGAGACCCTATCTCGCAGAGCCGCATCGGCGAAACCCAGCAGAAGCTCTACGACCTGGGAATCTTCGCCAAGGTACAGACCGCGCTCCAGAATCCCGACGGCGCCGAGGAAAGCAAGTACGTGCTGTTTCAGTTGGACGAGGCCGCCAGATACTCTTTCAATATTGGAGTGGGAGCGGAACTGGGGCGGATCGGCGGAGGCGTTACCACCTTTGACGCCCCAGCGGGTGCTCCCGGGTTCAGTCCACGGCTTACCGGGGGAATCAGCCGCCTGAATTTCCTTGGCCTGGCTCAAACGCTCAGCCTGCAGGGCCTCGTTTCTACATTCCAGCAGCGCGGTGTGCTCAGTTATGTGATGCGAGAGTTTACCGGCAACCAGAATCTCACGCTGACCCTTTCCGGGTTGTTCGACAATTCGACCGACATTCGCACCTTCGCGGCGCAGCGGGCCGAGGCGGCCGTGCAGTTGGCCCAGCGCCTGTCGCGAGCCAACAGCTTGCAGTACCGTTTTGCTTTTCGTCATGTAATCGTCAGCGACCCGAAAATCGAACCACAACTGATTCCCCTGCTGGCGCAGCCGGTGCGTGTAGGGTTGCTGTCCGTTTCCTACATCCATGACCGCCGCGATAATCCCACCGAATCGCGCCGCGGCGTCTATAACACCGTGGATGTGGGCGTCGCCCTGCCGCAGTTCGCCTCGCAAACCGACTACTCACGGCTGGTGTTGCGCAATTCCACTTATCACCCGTTGAGCCGCAGCGTGGTGCTAGCGAGGACTCTGCAGTTCGGTTACATCCAGCGCCTGGGCGGCGTACCCATTATTCCGCTGGGAGAACGCTTCTTCGGTGGCGGCGCTTCTTCGCAACGCGCCTTCCCGGACAATCAGGCCGGACCGCGCGATACCGAAACCGGATTTCCCGTGGGAGGCAATGCGCTCCTGTTCCATTCCACCGAGCTGCGTTTCCCGCTTATCGGGGACAATATAGGCGGCGTGTTCTTTCACGACATGGGCAACATCTATTCCGACATTAACCAGATCAGTTTCGGTTTCCGTCAAGGTTCCTATCAGAACTTCAACTACATGGTGCAGGCCGTCGGTTTTGGCATCCGTTATAAAACTCCGGTAGGCCCGGTTCGCCTCGACTTCAGTTACAGCCCCAATTCCCCGCGCTTTGTAGGATTCAGCGGAACCCGCGATCAGTTGCTGTTGTGCAATCCGAATGATCCGGTCCACAGCCCCGATTACTGCGTGGGTGTGCCCCAACGCATCAATACTTTTCAATTCCACTTCTCGCTGGGGCAAACATTCTGATGCAGCCGCGCACCCCCATCGCCGTCATGGAATACCTGGTTGTGCCATGCTTGGCCATGCTGGGTGCGCTTTGCGCGGCGCCATTCGTCCGCGGCGGCACGCTTGACCGCATCGCGGTCAC
>DATJEI010000271.1:0-15536 GCA_035496735.1 Bryobacteraceae bacterium
AAACACGCGCGAGTCGTAGGCGCGGGCCGCCACATCGGCGCGTTTGACCAGAGCCACACGCTCCTCCAGGCCCATTTCATTGGGGGCGTGGAGCATGGGATAAAGATTGTGCTGCTGAGCTTCCTCGAAACCCGTCTTCACGACGCTGGCGGGACCCTTGGCGATCAACGCGGCAGTGTGCGCGGCCTTGCGGATTTTTGCTGGGCTTAAGTCGTCGCTGTAGGCGTAGCCGGTACGCTCGCCCGCGATCACGCGCACCCCGGCGCCCATGCTGACACCCTCGGTCGCACTTTTGACGATCTGCTCGTCGATGCCGATGGAACTGGTGGCCAAGTACTCGAAGTACACGTCGGCGTAGTCGCCGCCGGCGGACAGCGCCTCACTTAAATAGGACTCCAGATCGTGCTCGGTGATTCCGAACCGTTCAGCGAAAAACGACTGCGAAAAGCTCATACTTCGAGCGTAGCAAGAAAAAGAGGGCTGAAGCCGGATTTTCGTCAGGTATTGGCAACAACTCGATGCGGGAGCGAAATCAGGCTCCGTCCCTCTTTTCGTCCCGGGCTGCGCTCATCTTAAGGAAAAGTTTTGGCGCAACGGAAACCGATGTCCGGGCCGGAGAAACGCTCCGGGATGGGACTATATTCGTAAGTCACGGCCGCGGGAAGCGGCGTGTTGTAAGATCCACCGCGGATCTGGATCCATCGTTCCTCGCGCGTGGGCGCGGGCGTCACCAGCGCGGAGAACATCGCCACCGCCGCGTCGCTCGGTGTGACGGGGGTATCGATCATTTCCCAGGCATTACCCGCCATCTGATATTCGGGGAGCTTCGCGAAAGAACGGACCGGCATCAGCGCGTGATTCACCAGCGTGGGGTTATCCAATAAGTTGGCGCGCTTGGAGTCCTCTTCATTGCCCCACGGGTAGCGCATCGCATCCACGCCGCGCGCGGCGCGTTCCCATTCCTGCGCGGTGGGCAAGCGCCGGCCCTTCCACTGGGCATACGCGCGGGCCTGCGCGATGGTCACGCGGACCACCGGCAGATCCGGGGCGCCCGCAGGCGGCGGGCATCGCGTGACGCGGCAAAACTCCGCGAAATCGGCGTTGGAGACTTCGGTTTCGTCAATATAAAACGGTCCCAGATTCACCGGTTTCTTATCTGGGCCGAAGGGGAACGCGCCGCCCGGATAATAGATCATCCCGGGAATCGCCTCCACGCGATGAGCCCACAAAAAAATCGCTGCCGCGATCGCGATCACGCCGATGACGGCCACCAAACTCCACACGACTGGACGCCCCGCAAACGGTTTCTGCCGTGGCGCCGTAGGTTGGACGATAGATGCCGCCGGCAGTTGCGCGCTAGGCGCAGCGGACGCGGCCGGAGTCGTCACCAAAGTCCGGTCGGTGACGCCGCTAGCCACGCTTCCAGAAAGCGTCGCCCGCCGCAGCACTTCGATGACTTCGCGCAAGCTCTGCGGGCGCTGTTCGGCGGCCTTGGCCGTGCAGCGCAGGATCAAGTCGCGTATGGAGGGCGGAACGCCGGCATTCTCGAGCGCGGCCGGATCCAGCGGCTGGTTCATGATCTGGTAAAACAACTGCTCCATGGTGTCGCCCTGAATGCCGCGGACCCCTGTGAGCAACTCGTAAAACAACATGCCGAAGGCGTAGATGTCGATCAGCGGCGTGGTCGCGCGCCCGGCTACCTGCTCGGGCGCCATATAGTAAGGCGTTCCCATGGCCATGCCGGTGCGCGTGAGCGAAAGATTCGCCGTCTTGGCGATGCCGAAATCCATCAGCTTCACTTTGCCATTCTTATCGATGTGAATGTTTTCCGGCTTAATGTCGCGATGGATGATGCCCCGCCCATGAACGTATTCGAGAGCGGCGGCGATACTCCCTGCGATCCGCAGACGATCTGCCAGACTGCCAATGTGGCCCTCGCGAATGGCCCCGCGCAAGTCCTCGCCTTCGAGGTATTCCATCACGATGTACGGACGGCCGCCGTGGTCGCCGTAATCGAAGACGCTGACGATGTTATCGTGCTGGATGCCGCCGGCGATCTTGGCTTCGTGCAGGAAGCGTGCTTTGGATTCAGGGTCCGCCGAAGCTTCGTCGGTGAGAATCTTCACCACCACTAGCCGCTCAATCACGGTGTCGCGCGCGCGATACACATGCGACATGCCGCCGCCCAGGAATTCCAGCAGTTCATACTTGCCGATCATCGAGGGAAGTTGCATGGGATCAAATGACGCGGGCGAGGCGCAAACCAAGGTAGATCACGACCATCATCAGCAGCGTGGCGATGCCGCCCAGCAATGCCAATCCGCCTTGCGTCCGCAAGGGCGCTGGAAGAGCCTGCAGAAACGGTGGCAGTTCATCGCCTGAAGCCGGCGGGATCGTTGGCTCCGCCGGCGTGGGACGGGGCTGTAGAGCGCCTTGCTTCAACGTTTCTTCGATCGCTCCACAGACAATTGCGAATCCCTGCGGACGCTCGGCGGGCGGCTTGGCCATACACTTGCGAATCAGGTCGATGGCGGCCGGCGCCACAGCCGCTTCGTGCAACGGCTCCAGGTTCAGTGGTTCGTAAAGGATCTTGTGAAAGATTTTTTCGAAATTCTCCGCCTCTATAGGCTTTTTGCCGGCAAGCAGTTCGTAGAGCAGCACGCCAAAGGAATACACGTCAGCTTGGGTGGTGACATCCTGCCCCAGCACTTGCTCGGGCGACATGTAATACGGAGTGCCCAACGTAAATCCGGTCTTGGTAAGCCGCATTCCGTCGGACTTGGCGATGCCGAAATCCATCAGCTTGGCGCGGCCGAGCGGGTCGAGGTGAATGTTTTCCGGCTTGATGTCGCGATGAACAATCTTCTTCAGGTGAATGTGACCAATAGCGCGGCCCACTTGCAGTGCAATCTGCAGACGCCGCGCGAAGTCGCCGGTACGCCGCTTCTCGATGGCGTCCCGCAGGCTCTCGCCTTCGAGGAATTCCATCACCATGAAGGGGCGTCCGTCTTCCTCGCCGAAATCATAAACTGCAATAATGTTTTCGTGCGCGATGCTGGAGGCGAGGCGGGCCTCCTGCAGGAATCGTGCCTTGGCCTCGGGGTCGCTGGCCACGGATTCTGCCAGAACTTTGAGCGCCACGCGCCGTCCGAGTACGCTGTCCTTGGCGCGGTATACACGCGACATGCCGCCGCCCAGGAATTCCTCGACTTCGTATTTGCCGATGCGCGAAGGATGTTCCATCAGCGTGTTACGGGCGCAACACACTTCAGTGTAGACAAAAAGTCTTTGCTGAAGACCGCCGGGCCGCCTCCGGTATCCACAAAAAATTCATAAATCAGCGGACGACCCTTCACCATCTGCGGTTGCTGGCTTCGGCCCGAGGTCACTGCCCAGGTAAAGGTGTAGCCGTTACCGGCGTTGGTGGTGCGGTTGGCATCGGCAAAGAAGCGGAACACCGCCCACGGGCCGTCGTAGGATTGCGCGCCTAACTGGCTTCCTCCTGCCACTTTGAGATCCAGGCGGAAATTACGCGTACCAGGACCGGGCCAAACATACTGCTTCGAAGCCCCTCCCTTAAGCTGCGCCAGTTCACCATTGACAGCCACTCCGAAATCGTCTACTTGATCGGTCGGCTGCGGACGCAGCGTGTAGCGCAGATTCGGCTCCTGCCCGCTGTCGCCATAAACCGCGCGTGAGAATTTCATCATCTGGCTGATGTAGCGTACGAAAACCGGATTGATGGGCGTGCTGCCCTGCGGCGAACACTCGCCGTTGGGGCATTGCATCACGTTCTTCAACGACGATTCATAGAAGGTCCACAGCTTGCCAGTCTGCGGGCGCAGGATTCCGCCCAGTTCGTCGAGCGTCACTTCGGCCGTGGCGGTGGGGTTGAACGGGAACTTCGCGGTGAGCGGATTGAATGCCGCGCAGAAAGCCGCTCCGCCCGCCCGCAGATCGCCGCCCGCCAGATTATCGAGATAGGTGATCGGCTGCAGCAAGAGTTCTTCGGTCCGCTGATCGACGTGGCCCTCGGGATCGGGCGGGAAAGTCGCCGTTAGCTGACGAGCCGTCAGCCGCGCGGATTGAGCGTTGTCGCGCGTCGATTGCTCGCCGCTGGGATCTTTGTTGGCGGCGCGATCGACAGCCTGCTGCAGGTTCATCAACCCGCCGTTGTAGCTTTGATTCGACTGCACGATGTACTGCTGCGCCGGGGACGGTGGCGCCACGACCTGCACCGCTTTGAATTTATCAGAGACTCCGGGCAGGTCGATCGCGGTATTCTGCGAAGTCCACCACATCAGCGCCAGCAGCGGAGCACCGCTCCCGGTGAGCAGCGTCAGCTTGCGCGACGCGTCCTGATAGCTGCTGTAACGATTCACATTACTGCGTCGCAGAACATTGCGCCACTGCTCCACGTAGTCTTTGGTATAAAGATCCAGAATGCCCTTCTCCATGGCGCCGCGGTCCACGCCCTGCGACTGATAGGGGCCCAAAACCCACTGCTCGCCGCCAAAGTTCTGACGCTTGATTTGGTCCTGCATGAACTTCCAGCCGTCGCGCGTGAAGGCCCAGGCTACTTCCACCGCGCTGGTGACAGCGTCGGCAGTGCCGGGGAACTTCCGGTTGAAGGTGGTGGGAGGGTTCTTCTTCGCGGCCTCCGCCAGCAGGAATTGATAAACCCGCTGCACACCCGAAAATTTCGAAAGATAACTGCGCGTGCGATCCACCGCCGCGCTGTCATTGTCGGAGGAGTACGGGTTGCCATGCTGCAGATCGCGAGCATAGAAATCAAACTGCAATTTCGCCAGATCCATGCGCACCGGACCAACTTCATTTTCGCGGCCACTCGACCAGCGCACGCGCAATCGCGAGCCGAGAAAGTCCTGGAGACTCTGATCGGACGAACGCTTCCATTCGGAAGTGGTCAGCAGGTAGCTTTTGAGGGAGTCGTAGCCGTAGCTGTAATCGTCGGACGGACCGGGCGTCACCGGCGTCCGCTGCAGGAACGCCACAATACCGGCTTGAGTCGAGCCGAACAGCAGTTGATTGAACTTCGCATAGTAAACCCGCCGCACGCTGGGCAGGACCGCGCTTCCGCTATACAGGCCCCAGCGCAGGCGCAGCGGCGCGCCATTGTATTCGTAATCGGTGAGCTCCGCCAAGGACTGCCGCAGCGTATCGAGTTTGCGCAGCGAATCCTCCGCCGGCACCGCGTTGTTGGCCGCGGCAATCCCGTTGAGCCCGCGCGAGGCGTCGAGCGCCCTTTGTTCCAGTGACCGGTTTCCGAAAAAAGAAACCAGCAGCAGGATCGCATACACCAAGCACAAACCAGCAGCGGTTGCGAACATCGCGCGCTTCAGCGTGCTGGTCTTGGTGCTGGAGCCGCTGGCGCGCCGCGCAGTCTCATCGGCCAGGATCACATCGTTGAACAGGTGCCCCAGAAACAACCACTGCGGAACCTTTCGCGATCCGCCTGCAGGCGCTGCCTGCGCCTGCTGCGAGCGCCTTTGCGCTTCGAGGCCGGCCCGGAACATGCCCGTGGCGCCACCTAATTCAGCCTGCTGGGCCGGGGTCGCGAGAGGCGCGGCGGCCACTTCGGTCATGGTCACCGGACGGACTCCCGAGAAATAGAAGCCTCGTAGAAACGGACTCGAGCGAAGCTGGCTGGGCCGTCCGATATCCACTAGAAACTGCACCAGGGCGCTGCGCAGCTTGCGGAACTCGCGCGGGAATTCGTAGGCCTGCGGCAACTTCTCGGCATCGGTTTCGCGCGGCAGCAGACGCAGCCGGTGTTCGCAGAAGGTGTGAAACAACTGGTTAAAGGCAGCGCTCAACCGCTGGTTCTCTTCCTCCCCGTAAACGCCTAACGCGTGGGCCGGGCGCATGGGCATCGTCGCGCCCACCACCTGCCCCGCTTCCTGGCTGCTCAGATTGCGGACGAACTCCGCAAAATAAGGAAGCCGGTCCGCCCGCGTGAACAGAACATACACCGGGAAGCTGATCCCCAGGATCTGCGAGACTTCACCCAGCCTCGCCTGCAGATAACGCGCCGCGTTGGCAATCGCTTCGGCTGCGCCCGGCCGCGTGAACGTTTCGAGATCGAAACACAGCAGGACGCCGCGCGGCGCTTGACCGCCGCCCAGCGATTTCAACTTCCCCGGCTGCAGCCTGGCCACCAAACGCGACCACGCTTGAGGATTTCCCAGCACCGCGCCGCCCGCTTCGACGAACACGGTCCCGCGCGCGTAGAAAATATTCGCGGTGCGCGTCGGCGTCACGGCGTTGTCCTGATATACCTGTCCTGCGAGCAACTCCGGCTCAATACCGGATTGCAGGATGGTGCTGGTCTTGGCGGTGCCGCGATCGCCGATCACAAAAATCATCGGCAGGTTCGCGATTCCGGCCCCAGCCTTCGACTGCGCCAAGCGCGTGCTGGCATCGCGGATCAATGGATCGGTTTCGTTCGGCCCGCTCGCCGCGCTTCCACCGGATGACGCGCCACCTGCTGCCGAACTCTGGCCGCGCTGCTCCGCGCGTCTTTGGAAATAGTAGAACAGCGCCGCCGAAGACAGCCCCAGCGCGCTCATCAAGCCCAGAAAGAAGTACCAGCGGGGTCCTTCCAGGTGCAGCATGCTCCCGCCCACCACGCCAATCAGGATGAAAAATACGAACGACCCGGCCGACGCCCAATAGAAGTTCATAGCAGACGTCTCGCGACGGCTTCCAGATTATCCGCGCCGGAATTCAACATCAGGTAGAAGCTCACGTATAGCAACGCCACCAGGCCCGCGCACCCTGCCGCGGCCCATAGCAGCCGCGTGGCCCAAGGATCGCTGCCGGCGGTGATCGGCGGATCCTGGGGCAGTCTCCAACCCACCGACATTTCACCGCCGGTTTGCCGGATGCGCTGAATTTTGTCGGCCGTCTGCATGGTGATAGCCCGCAGGTCGCCGCGGCCGCCCATACTGTAGCGGCCTGCGAAGCCCAACAGCAGGCACAACTGATACACCTCGAGCAGATCGGCGGTTTCGTCCGAATCCTGGCGTCCCAGCAGTTTCTGCAAGTTCTGGAAGAAAATCTCGCCGGCGATATGGTGGCCGTAGCGCTCTTCCTGCAAAGGCTGGCGCGGCCAGTCCGCGAACACTGGCAGCCGCAAGTTCAGAATGGACTCGTCCAGAAACGCGATCACCGCGAAGGTGGCCAGCTCGATATCGTCCGCGCTGTAGCCGCGGCGGCGGGCATCTTCGTCAGCTTGTTTTACGGCCGCCCAGATCTGGGCGCGGAACGAAGGCGCATCCGCTACCTGCTGGCGGTTGGAACGCAAGCGCTCCCCGACGGTCAACAGTTCCTGAAAGACGAAGGCAAGATTCTCAACCCGACGCGGTGCTGCTTGCGGATGCATTTCTTTACGCCTCCAAAATCACCAGCAGCTCCACCGTCGGATCGGGCAAATCGCCCGGCACGTACAAGCCGAGCTGGCGGGTTTGCACGATGTGGTCCCAGCACGGCCCCGACCGGCTCACGCTGAAATACTGAAAGTCCGCCTTGACCGGAATCGCCGAGGGCGGCACCGGCAAATGCGTTAGCGCCATCCCCGGCAGCGCGCGCTTAACCAATTGCGGCACAAAATCTTTAGAACATAACTTAATCAACTGTGGCGTCTTGCCGATCAAATCCGGCTCACTTACCCGCGAGCGCACCGCGAAAATCCACCGCGCCTTGTCCAATACGCGCTGATCCGTCACCGCAGCTTCATAAAAGAAGTCGGCGCGCTTAATCAGCGGAATTTCCAGAAACTGCGTCGGCACGATGGTTTCGATGTGTATGCGGATGTGCTCGTCCAGCGCACCGAAGCACTTATCCAGGTTGCGATGATCGTAAAGCGGCAGATCACGGGGATGTGATTCGATAGCGAAAGTACAGAGCGCCCCACCCAGCTTCAGCATATCGACGAACAACTCCTCAGGATGGCCGCGCTTGGTCAGATATTGATGGCGCAGCGGCGCCAGCGACGAATTCACGGTATGCAGCAGCCAGAAGTTGGCGATCTCGCGCGTGGAGAATTCGGACCACGACTTTTCCTTGCCGCCGCTAGCCGCACGCGAAAAACGCGAGCTTTTTTCTTCCAGAATCTCGATCAGCCTCGCCAGAATGGACATCAGCCGCTCGCTTGCGCTGATCTCGACCGACGGCGGAATGAAGCTTTCGTCGAAAATAAAATGTCCCGAGCCGTCCCGCATAATGCGCGCGATCGGTAGCGTGACCAGGTCGCCGGCCGCTTCGGTATCCAGCAGCAGTTTAATATTCTTGCGCCCTATGTGCACGGGCTTTTCATCGCGCCCGGTAGTCTCGTCGTGCAGCATCTGGATCTCGGCGCGGAAGCGCAACGCGCCGTTCTGCGCCGCCATCTCCTGCGACAGCGCCGCGGCATCGCCCGGCGTCAGAGTATTGGCGCCTTCCGGCCGCCGCGGCGCCACCGCCAGCATGATGGTCACTGTGTCGCGCACCGCCGGAAACAAGTCCGCGATATTGCGCGGCTCCGGGAGGGGATCGCACTCCGGCATGTGAAATACCATGCCGTCGTCGAAGATGCCGCGTGCGTGGATCAGCGAGACGGTGCCGTTCTTGAGCGCCTCCGCATCCAGCAGCGCGCCCACCAGCCCCCACGGCTCGAACCACAACGCGGCGGTGGTGAAACCAATCGAATCCTCGAAGTACCGGCTCTGCGCCTGAAAATGGTGAGGCCCAAGGTACATGCCTTCCGACCAGACCACCCGTGACAGGTATTTCATGACTCGAAGTCCCTACTGTATCAAAGCGGGAGCGCAACGGTCATGCTACGTAGGGTAGTTCCATGACCTGGGTGCCGATTGTCGCTTAGTGCCGGTGCGGGGTCCGGACCGTGGGCTGAATGGCGCCTTGCATAGCGGTGGTGCAATGCGTCTCCGCCAGAATGCACTTCACATGTTCGAACTGGATGGTGGTGTGCGTGATATGAAAACGTGCGCACAAGACATCGTTGATGCGCCGCAGGATCGAGTCGCTCTCCGATGGCGGCATGTCGTCGATCAGCACGTGGCAGCTCAGCGCGCGCGATTCCGACCCTAAACTCCAGATATGCAGGTCGTGCACATCGATGACGCCCGGCAACTGGCTCAGCTCTCCGGCGACCTTTTTCAGTTCCAGCCCCTTGGGCAGGCCCTCCAGAAGAATGTTGAGCGAATCGCGTATGATGCCCCAGCCGGACCACACAATGGCGATGCCGATCAAGATCGATAGAATCGGATCGATTGCCTGCCAGCCGGTATAGCGGATTAGCACCGCGCCCCCGATGATCGCCGCCGAACTGGCCGCATCGCCCGCCATATGCAGCCACGCCGCGCGTACATTCAGATCGTGGTGATGCTCCCCGTGCCCGCCCAACGCCCAGGCGATCCCCAGGTTCAGCACTAGAGCTACTCCCGCCACGATCATCATCGTGGTGGCGGCCACCTGCTGCGGATGAATCAGCCGGTCATAGCTTTCATAGAACAGGATCGCGGCCAGCACCACAAGCGATAAGGCGTTGACGAACGCCGCCAGCACTCCCGCGCGCTGATAACCGTAGGTTCTGGTGTGATCGCCAGGCCGCGCCTGCCAATAGATACCGAGTGCCGCCAGTAGCAGAGCAAAGGCGTCGGTGAAGTTGTGGCCCGCGTCGGAGAGCAGCGCCAGGCTGCGCGCGCTGAATCCGGCGAACGCCTCGAACACCACAAAGCCCACGGTCAGCACTAGCGAAACAATCAGGATTCGCTTCATCCTGGCGTCATCGCTGGTCGGCGGGCGCGTATGCGGATGCTGATGGGCGGCTACCACCACTTCCATCCTACAACTAGTTCTGACGGTGAAGGCGAGAGCTGGGCAGTTCTTATCCGTCCGAGTCTCCGGCTCGCTGCGCTCGGCCCGGACTGTTCCCAGCGGTGGCGGCGATTCGACTGGCTCGAGAACAGACGTCTAACGCAAGAAGACGGGGACATTTCTAAAGTGGGTTGACAACGCAAGCTGCCCGAATTGACTTTTGGTATCTGTGGCGATAACCTCCGGGGTAGGAATTCACCATGGAAAATGCTCCAGAAACCCCTCCTACGCCGCGTACGCTCACGCGCCGGCGACTGATTCAAGGCGTGATCGCGGCCGGTGCCACGGCCTCGGCGGCAGCTTATCTCTATCGGGGTTCGGGGCCGGTCAAGGCATCGCTGGCGGGATCGGTCGAGCGGCTCATCACTCTAAACGTCAATGGCCAGGAACGGCATGTCGACGTCATGAAGCAGGAAACGCTGGCCATGACCCTGCGCTACAAACTGGGCCTCACCGGCACGAAGCTGGGCTGCGACCGCTCCGAATGCGGCGCGTGCACGGTACTGATCGACGATGTTCCCCACTATTCGTGCTCCGTGCTCACGCATACCGCGCGCAACGCGAAAATCACGACCATAGAAGGTCTGGCCGCGCCCGATGGCACGCTGCATCCGGTGCAGCAGGCGGTGGCGGCGGGCCAGGCGTTCCAGTGCGCATTCTGCATGTCGGGATTCATCATGGCGACCGCGGGATTCCTGAAGACCAATCCTAAACCAACGCGCAAGGAACTGGCGCATGGAATTTCGGGCAACCTGTGCCGCTGCGCCGATTACAACAAGATTCTGAATGCCATGATGCACGCAAGCGAATTGACGGAGAGGTCTTGAAATGGCTTATAAGCTGATCGGACAAAATTATCAGACCCCGGACATGATCGCCAAAGTCACCGGGCGGTCGAAATACGCCGAAGACTATCGCGCCGACGGCATGCTGTTCACCAAGCTGCTGTTGAGCCCGATGCCGCACGCGCGGGTCCGCCATATCGACACGAGTGCCGCGCTGAAGATGCCGGGAGTGTACGCCGTTCTCACGGCGGATGAACTGCCGGTGGTTGCTCCTCCCACGCGTGGCGCCGCCGCAGCGGAAGAGGAAGGGCCGTCGTCAAAGGGAGGGCGCGGCACACCCATTAAACCCGAACCAGGGTTGACCAATGAGCCAGTCTTTCAAGGTCAGCCGATTCTAGCAGTGGCGGCCGATGACGAATTGACCGCCGCCGAGGCCATCGAGCGCATCAAAATCGATTATGAGCCGCTCCCGTTCTGCGTCGACCCGCTGGAGAGCCTGCGTCCCGGCGGCCCCAACGCGCGCACCGAAGGTAACGTTTATTACGGCACGGTGGCGAAAACGCTCAAGTGGACCGCGGAAGACTGGAAAGAAGTGGAGGCAGGCCGGCTGCCTATGCGCGAGGCGCCGGACACCTGGATGGTAGGCGACGTCGATGCTGGTTTCAAGGAAGCTGCGGTCATTATTGATGAGACGGTAGTCTGCCAGTCGACTTCGCATCAGTGCATGGAGCCGCGCACTTCGATGGCTTACTGGCAGAACGGGAAGCTGTTTCTGCACGCTTCGGCGCAATCGACAGCGCATGTGAGCCAGTCGATTGGAAACTGGTCGAAGGCCGACCGCAAGAATGTGGTTCTGCTGGGGGAGTATGTCGGCGGCGGTTTTGGCGGGAAGAACCCGGAGACGCACATGCACACGGCCATTCCGGCGCTGCTGGCCAAGAAAACCGGCCGTCCGGTGATGATGCGGATAACGCGCGAAGAAGATCATTTCATCGGCCGCGCGCGCGCCGGGTTAGTGATGCGCGTACGGATGGGTTTTCGCAAGGACGGCCGTATGGTGGCGCTGGATATGTTCGTGGTACAGGCTAATGGCCCTTACGCCAGAGCCGGTGATTACGGAACTTGCGCCGTGGTTGCGTCCGCCAATTACACTCCGCTGAACATGCGATTCCGCGGAACTGCGGTGCTAACGAACACGCCTCCCCACGGCCCTCAACGCGGCCCGGGCGGCGCGCAATCGACGGTGATGTTCGAACCGCTGATCTGCCAGGCAGCCCGCAAGCTGGGGATCGATGAGGTGGAGATCCGCAAGATCAACGCGCCGACCGCCGGCATGGCCTTCGGTGTTCCGGAGAAGAACGGATCGCGGCCATTTTTAACCAGTGCGTTTGCACGCGAAGCGCTGGAGCGCGGAGCTGAGAAATTCAACTGGGCAGAGCGCAGAAAGCGCAACGGTCAGGTGAGCGGAAGCAAAGTGATCGGCGTGGGTGTCTCGCTGGCCAACTTCACAGCAGGCACCATTGGATTCGACGGGATGATCGCGATCACGCCCGAGGGAAAGTTGAACATCTATTCGGGCGTCGGCAACATCGGGACGCTTTCCGTGCACGATACGGCGCGTGTGGCGGCCGAGTTCCTCGAAATGCCGTGGGAAAGATGCGAAGTCATTTGGGGAGATACGTCGAAGCATCTGCCGTGGAGCTCACGGCAAGGCGGCAGCCAGACCATCCACGGGACATCGCGGGCTAACTATGCCGCTGCCATGGACGCCAAACAGAAACTGCAGGAGATCGCAGCAAAGGAGTTCGGCGGCCGTCCCGAGGATTACACGATTGGCAATCAGAGGGTGTTTCGCAAAGGCAATCCCGGCAGCGGCATGAGCTACGCCCAGGCTGCGAAGCGCGCGATTGAAATGGGCGGCAAGTACGATGGACACGAAGTGACCAAGGACCTCAACGTGATGACCAAGGAGTCGGCGAAAGCGCTGGCCGGGGTCGGGTTGATGGGCGTCGCGAAGGACAACTACGGGCGCAAGGGAAACACGCAGGCGTTCGTGGCGAGCTTCGCCGAGGTGGAGGTGGACACCGAGACGGGCGAGTACAAGGTTCTGGATTATCTTTGCATCGCCGATTGCGGCACCGTGGTCAACCCGCGAGGCCTGGAGGGACAACTGCACGGCGGCGCGATTCAGGGGATCGGCTACACGCGCAGCCAGAAGTGGGTTTACGACCAGCAATTCGGCGTGGCGCTCGCCAAGCGCTTCCACCACAACCGCCCGCCCAGCATTCTTGACATCCCGGAGAAGATGGATTGGGATGCCGTCAATCTTCCCGATCCGCAGACGCCGGTGGGAGCCAAAGGAATGGCCGAGGCGGCAGTTGGGGCGGGCGCCGCGGCGGTTCGCTGCGCCTTGGCCGGCGCGCTGGGCGACGAGTACCTGCGGCGGACGCCGATCGGGATCGACATGATTCTGGCGTCAATCGAGGCCAAGAAGCGCGTCGACGTAGGATTGGCCTCGAATATATAGGCCGGAGCGCCGTTTTCAGCAAAGGCGTATAATTCAAGCGTAATGGAAGTGTACAAGAGTGAGACGAAGGAAGTGCTGAGTCGCTTTCTCGGCCGGCGTCTCAGCTTCCCAGCCTGTATTGCCGCCCTGGACGCGGCTCTTGCCGGGCTGCTCCCCCGGCTGCGGCCCGACGAGCTCCCTGCTCTTCGCGAATTGATGCTGGCCAACAATGAAGTTGTAATGAAGGAAATGGAGCGGCGCGGCCAACGCAAGAAGGCGAAGGCGCCCGCCACCGATACTGTTCCCGCGCCAAAGGCGGCGCCGCTCAGCCCGCTGGCTACTCTGGAGAAGGTTCACGATCTATTGCAGCAGGAGTTGAAAGAAGCTACCGAGCGCGCTGCCACCGCTTCGGCCGCATTCCTCGACGTCACCAGCCAAGTCCCGAGCGGGCTGCCCCACCCGGACGGCACGCAGCGCATTCGGAACATTGCGCATGAATTGGCGTTTGCCAGAACCGAGTTGATGCGAGCGCATTCCCGCATGAATGCGTTCCTAGGCAGCGGGATCGCGCCCGACGACCTTGGGAGCGGCGGCGAAAAGTAGCGGCGGCTACTTCACCGACTTCAAATACTGAAGAATCGCGGCGGCGTCCTGCGGCGAGAAGCGGTATTGCGGCATGGGAGGGTCGGCCGCGTGACCGCGTGGATTCAGGCCCGTCTCTAAAAATTTCTTAAAAACGTCATCGCCCCAACGTGTGAATAGGCTGGCTGGTGCTGGAAATATCCAGAGCGGTCTTGTGCCACCCGGGAACATCACCGATAGGCTGAAATCCTAGCGTCGATCCCTTCAGTTGCTCGGCGGAATCGGGCTTTCCATTCAGCATGGGCGTGTGGCAATCTCCGCACATGGCAGCATTTTCGACCAAATACTTGCCTCGCTCCACGGGCGTTTCCGCATGCACGAACACGGCCGAGGCGAGCCCGAGCAAAGAAATGCAGAAAGCACGAGTTTGGGCTGAACGCATGGAATCGATTCTAACAAACCCCTGAAAGGTGTAGAATGCGGAGCGATGCTTTTTAAAAAATTGCTATTGGCGATCATCTTCGGGGGCGTGTTCCTATCTGGACCGGGCCGGGCGCAGACGCCGCGCGCCGTTCTCTACGCGTCGGCGGGCGCTGAACTGACGCAGTATGACGTCGACGCGTCAGGTGCGTCGCTGGTTAAGAAAGGTTCGGTCCGGCTGCCGGCGAACGTGCAATACGCCTGGCAGCACCCTTCGCGAAAATATTTGTACGTCGCATGGAGCGATGGCGGCGCCGCAGCCGCAGCGGTTGGGTCCACTGCACCGCCCAGCGGGAAAAACCATGGCGTGAGCGCGTTTCGCATCGATCCGGGCACGGGAGCGTTGCAGCCGATCGGCAAACCCATATCGACTGCGGCGCGGCCGATTCACCTAAGTGTCGATATTACGGGCACGCACGTGCTGGTGGCCTACAACATTCCGAGCTCGATCACGGTGCACCAATTGAACGCTGACGGCTCCATCGGTGCGCTGGTGAAACAACCGTCCATGCTGGACACGGGAATCTACGCGCACCAGGTACGAGTGAACCCATCGAACAAGAGTGTGTTTCTGGTCACGCGCGGCAATGGTCCGACGAAGGCCAAGCCGGAGGATCGCGGAGGAGTGAAGGTCTTCAGCTACGCGGACGGAGTGTTGAAGAATCTGGCGTCGATCGCGCCGAACGGGGGAGTGAACTTCCAGCCCCGGCATCTGGATTTCCATCCAACGCAGCCTTGGGTTTTCCTTTCGCTGGAGCGGCAGACCCAGTTGCAGGTGTACCACATGACCAAGGATGGATCGCTGGATGATCTTCCGTTGTTCACAAAAGACAGCGTGGCGAACGCCGCGACGAAGGCCCCGCTGCAAAATTCGGGCACGCTTCACGTGCATCCGAATGGCAAGTTCTTGTATCAGGCCACGCGCTCGGCAGGTTCGGACGCGAGCGGAAAAGCGATTTTCGGCGGCGGTGAGAACAGCATCGCAGTGTGGGCGATCAATCCGCAGACGGGCGAGCCGGCGCTGCTTCAAAACGCCGACACGCACGGAGCGGAGCCGCGAACGTTTGCGCTCGACCCCAGCGCTCAGATGCTGGTAGTGGGGAATCAGACCGCGGTAACAGCAGGCGCGAAAACGATTCCGGCAAGCTTAGCCGTGTTTCGTGTCCGGACCGACGGAAAGCTCGACTTCGTGCGCAAGTACGATGTCGATACCAGTGGCGGGAGCCTGTTCTGGATGGGAATCGTCCCGCTGCCCTGACGCCGTGCTCCTATCTCAGAACCTT
>DATJEI010000272.1:0-3665 GCA_035496735.1 Bryobacteraceae bacterium
CGGGTCGATTATCGTTGGATAATGCCCGGCTATTTTCTTTCCGAATGATAACCATAATTAGCAAAAATCAACCTCCGCCTTGGCCTTATACTGCCGGTCGATAGCGTTTGGAGGCCGCGCTCTAACCTTTGATAGCCGGCCTCCGTATCACGTTGGAAATTAAACCGTAATTAACAAAAAATTTTTAACGTATTTCGACAAAAATTGCTAGAAAAAGTCTTTAATTAAGGAAATTTTCTTATATAATGAAAACCGTCGCCAAGGAAGGGCGACGCGTGAGTGCGCTGTCAATACTGTGGCAAAAATCTGTGGCCGTTGAGAGGGCTGTTCGACGAAGACTTCTGCAGCCGCGATCACCGGCAGCGGTATCACGAGCGCGTCCGGAAAGCTCTGGAACACCTGCCGAAGGGGCAGGCGGCCCCACGGCCGACGGGCATCGCCGGCTTCCAGTTTGAAAAACCAAGCCCGCAACAGCCGGCCGCGACGCTGCGCAGCGCCGCAGGCCCGTCCGATAATCCATCCACGCCGGCGGTGCCTGATTTCACACACGCCAGCGCCGTCCCGTCGCTCGCCACGAGCTCGTTCTCATTCAGTTCAGTCACGCCCGCGGGCGGAAGCCCCCCGAGCTTAGTGGAAGCGGCCGCGGCCTCGATTGCTCCCAATGTGATGAGCATCGAGAGCCTGCGGGAGCGCGTTCATCAGAACAATGCGGCCGTGGCCTTCCTGGACGCGCCGATGGGAATCGGGCCGCAAGCGGGTAATATGGCGCTGCGCGCATCGCAACGCTCGACCGCCAGCCCGGAAGTGTTTGACGAGCTGAATCACGTTTATCTCCACGAGCCGGACCCCTTACTGGAAGCGAGCATGCCGCTGGTTGGAAGCCTGACGGCCCAAATCGCGCCGATCGCCACCACTGCCCGAGCCCGCCATACGGCGGCCGCCGGACCATCCGGTGCGGGCCGCGTTGAATTCTTCCCCATGCAGCCGCGTTTCAGCCAGGGAATGCTGGCCGACGCCAAGGCGGGAGAGGCGTTTCCCGAGGCGGCGACTCCGGCCGGAAAAAACATCTGGCTGGAAGATCTGGTGAGCTGGCAGATTCCGGTCAGCATGGCCCCCAATCGCTCCTCACTGGCGATGTTGCCCTTCGTGGACCGGGAGGCCGCACTCGACCGTTTCCGCAATGCACAGCCGGCGACCGCTTCGAACCCCGCGCCGCTGGAATGGCAGTTTGCCGCTACCGCGGCGGAGCGTAAGCCGTTCGGTGTGGCGGCTCCAGTTGTAGCCACGATGGTGCTCGAATTTCCGGCGCCGCGCAATGCAGCGGCAGCGCCACTGAGCGATGAAGTCGCGATCTTCGATGCCTCGACCTTCAACCTGCTGATCCCCGAGATCTCGGTGGACGCCGGCGATCTGGAGATGCTGACGGATGAGCTGGCGGATGTGGCTCCGGCGCAGACCAAGACTTTCGAACCACCGGCTGAGACCGGCGACACGCTCTCACCCCAAGGTGTTGAGTGGTTCCCGATGGAAGCCAAATCCGTGCTCCCGACCAGCAGACCGGAGCTTGGTGGCGCGCTGGCCGAGCCCAGGATTGGCGCGGATCTGGTGGCCCGCTCGATTCCCTCGCAGCTCCGCAATGGCGCACGCAGCGTAAACACCGGGCTGCCGATCAGCATTCCGGACCGGATGGTCCGGCTGAAGAACGGCCCCGAGTTTTTTGCCGCCGAACCGGTGATCGCGGACTCAGTGGCGCGGCCGGTGACCGCCAGGCCGTACGCGGCTCTGGTGCTCCACGTACCTGAATTCCAGGCCAGCGATTCTGATCCCCTGTTCCGTCCGGCGGTGACCGAGACGATGCTGCCGGCATCGGCATTCGACCGGGTTCATACGCCGAGGGCCGGAGCGAACGCTCTGGAGGCGACCAGCATTGAGGTCCCGGATGTGGAACTCCAGGCGGCGGGCTTCGGAACCGACGAGCTGAAGACGATCAACTTGTGGCAGCGCGACGCCGGTGACCGGTCGCCACGGCAATTCGGCTGGATGGATCCGCAGCTGGCGCTGAACATTCCGGACTCGCATTACGAAGATTACCCGCTGGCCCTGCAGGTCGACGTTCCCGAGCCGCGAACGGTTACGGTTTTCGAGACGGCCACGTACGATCAGCAGACCAAGGTACTGTCTATCAACGACGCACGATCGAAGCGTTTCGGCGTGCCGGGCTACCTAAAGGGCATGGCCGCGGGTGTAATGCTGGCCTCGTTCCTTTGGTTTGGCAGCTCGAGCATCAAGTCGGACGGTATCACGATGCGCCCCGGCGACCTGATCCGCCTGACCATCCAGCGGCGCGCGGTCTATGAAGTTGGCGACAACTTTCATGCGGGCCTGGCGAGCTGGGATGGCAAGAACTTCGCGAAGACCTGGTCCTACGACAAGGAAGGCTTCATCCGGCCGGGCCGCCTGGCGCTGTACAAGCCTTCGCACGAGATGCAGGATTACAAGCTGGAGTTCCTGACGCAAATCGAGCGCAAGGGCGTGAACTGGGTGGTGCGCGCGGCCGACGATCACAACTATTACGGCATGAAGCTGGCGGTGACCGAACCTGGTCCGCGACCGCTGGTGGCGCTGGTCCGCTACGTAGTGATCGATGGCAAGAAAGAATCACACGGCGAACTGCCATTGCAGGTGATGATGCACAACAACCGGCCTTACCGGGTGGAAGTGGACGTGAAAGGCAATACATTCCTGACGTCGATCGAGGGGCAGGTGGTGGATTCGTGGAGCGACGACCGCCTGAAGACCGGAGGCGTAGGGTTCTTCACTGAAAGCAGCGAAAAAGCCCGGTTGTACTGGATGAAGATCACGAAGAACAGCGATTTTCTGGGCAAGCTGTGCTCCATCCTGGTGCCGAAGGAATCGTAAGCGGGTTGAGGAATTAGGTTTCAAACGGGAGAACAAGAAAGAGAGAAGTCCATGAGCTCAGTGAATCGGAACCCGGTGGAAATGGGGGCTTCGCCCCGTCTGGCTGTGGTCAGCAAGGCGGCGGCGGGCAAACCCAATGGTTCGAAGACCACGAGTGACAGTTCAGAGGAAAAGGGTGGGCGTTCCCGATCCCTGGCTACCGCGGTATCGCTGCATCTGGAAGGAAAAGCTGAAGAGGCGCTGCGCGAGTTGCGGCGCGCGGTGGAGCGCGGCGAAAACAAGCCGGCCATCTTCTCGGCGATGGGGCACATCCTCTACGAGCTGCAGCGCTATCAGGAAGGCGTGGAAGCGTATTCGCACCTGATCCAACTGGAGCCGCACCACCGCAGCGGGTACTTCAAGCTGGCGGTGTGCCTGGAAAAGCTGGGCCGGTGGGACGAAGCCGCCGCCAACTTCCGCAAGGCGCTGCAGATCGCGCCGGGAAATTCGGAAGCACAACTGGGCCTGGGCATCTGCCTTTTGCACCTGGAAAATTCCGAGCAGGCGCTCGAAGCATTCGACCAGCACCTGAGCCAGCAGCCGGAGCAGCCGGAAGTGCTGTTCGGCAAGGCGGTGGCCTTGCAGCAGGGCGGGCGGCTGGACGAGGCCTCGCAGCTGTACCTCAAGCTCCTGGAAAAGAATCCCCGATCGGAAGAGTCGCTGGCCAACATGGTGGCTCTCGAGATCGCGCGCAAAGATTACGCGGC
>DATJEI010000273.1:0-27789 GCA_035496735.1 Bryobacteraceae bacterium
CGCCATTGAGTCCATCGCCTATTACCTCAGCCTCGCGCTGCCGCGGGAGAGCCGTCCGGCGCGCAAACAGGCCAGGCGGCTGCAGCAACTAGTGGAACAATCCAACTGGATTCTTACTTCCGCGTTGCAGCTTGCCGATGACACGACGCTCGCGCCGCTGCCTCTGAATCTGCAAGAACTGATTATCCAGGCTGTAAACTCTTGCACGGTGCAAGGCGAGCCTCGGATTCACCTGGAACTGGCCGCCGGACTGCCGCTTGTACACTTGGATCCGGCACGCGGCCGCGCCCTTCTCGAAAATCTGCTCACGCTATTCCGGCAGTTGGCAAGCGACCTGCATCCGGTTCGAATCACCACGGCGGCTGGGGAAGGCGGAGTGTCTTTCGGCATCGCCACCGCGATTCCGGGTTACCGCTCCGAGGCGTCGCTCGGGCCGGGGTGCGGTCTGAGCATCCAGAGCGCCCGCCGTGTCGTTGAAGGGCATGGCGGGACATTCAATATCCATGTGGACGCCGTGAGTGGGGTCACTCTCAAGGTGGTGCTACCATGAAATTTCCCCTTCATGGCAGTGGCAGTCCCAGATATTCTCGCTAGAATTGTCGACCACAAGCGCGCTACTCTCGCGCGCGCATCCGCCGGCCGCGCCGATCTGGAGCGCCGCGCTGCGGACCGTCCTGCCGGACGGGACTTCCGCGCCGCCCTCGTCGCATCCCCTCCGGCGATCATCGCCGAGATAAAACAGGCATCGCCTAGCAAAGGTGTCTTTACCGATCAGTTTCACCCCGCTTCCATCGCGAAAGTCTACGCAGCTGGTGGCGCGGCGGCGCTGAGCATCCTGACCGACGAGGAATTTTTCAAGGGCAAGCTGGCGGATCTTGAGGCCGCGCGGTCGGCAGTGGCCATTCCGGTTCTGCGCAAGGACTTCACTATCGATGAATTCCATATCATCGAGGCCGCCGCGCACGGCGCCGATGCGATTCTGCTGATCGCGGCCATTCTCGACGTCCAGCAGATGCGCGTCTTTCGCGAACTTGCGGCACAGTACGGGATGGCGGCTCTGACCGAAGTTCACAACGTTTCTGAGCTCGACGCGGCGCTGGATTCCGGCGCGGACATGGTTGGCGTAAACAATCGCAACCTGCACACGTTCGAAGTGACGCTCGATACATCCCTGCGGCTGGCGGAGAAGATGCCGGCTGCGGTGGTGAAGATCGCCGAGAGCGGGATTCACTCGCGCAGCGATGTGCAAAGGCTTCAGGCCGCCGGGTTTCACGCATTTCTGGTCGGCGAGCACCTGATGAAATCCGCGGACCCCGCCGCGGCACTACGGGAATTGCGGTCATGATGGTCAAGGTCTGTGGTATCACCCGGCGTGAAGACGCGCTGGTGGCGGCGGAAGCCGGCGCCTCCGCTATTGGCTTCATTTTTTATCCGCCAAGCCCGCGCTATATCGCGCCAGAGCGTGCCGCCGCGTTGGGGATAGGACTGGATCTCTGGAAAGTCGGCATATTTGTGGATGAAACGCCGGCGGCAATCGAAGCCGTGATGCGGGTGGCGCATCTGGACATCGCGCAGGTTTATGGGGGCGGCGCTCCGGTTGGCGCGCGCGTCTGGAAAGCCTTCCGGGTAGCCGATTCATTCGACGGCTGGCTTGGCGATGGGGCCGAGGCCGTGTTTCTCGACAGCGCGAAGAATGGTCTGTTGTTCGACTGGAAGTTGGCCCGCAACGCAGGTGCGAAGGTCATCGTCGCGGGAGGTCTGGACGCCTCCAACGTGGCGGCGGCCATCGATGCTGCTAAGCCCTGGGGCGTCGACGCCAGCTCGAAGCTGGAGTCCGCACCGGGCATCAAGGATCACGATAAAGTGCGCGCCTTCATAAGGGCTGCGCGAGAGGCAACATGGTAATTTCGCAACCCGATGCTACCGGTCATTTCGGACCCTACGGCGGACGATTCGTACCCGAAGTGCTGATGGCTCCGCTTGAAGAACTCGAGCATGCCTACCACAAGGCTGCGGCCGACCCGGCGTTTCAGGCAGAGCTGGCCGATTTGCTCCACAACTACGCCGGCCGTCCCACGCCGCTTTACTACGCCAAGCGCTTGAGCGAAATGCTGGGCGGCGCGAAGATTTATCTCAAGCGTGAAGATCTGCTGCACACCGGCGCGCACAAGATCAACAACTGCCTGGGACAGGCTCTGCTCGCGCGACGCATGGGCAAGAAGCGCATCATTGCCGAGACCGGCGCGGGACAGCACGGGGTCGCCACCGCCACGGCGTGTGCGCTGTTTGGGCTCGAATGTATCGTCTATATGGGCGTTGAAGATATGCGCCGGCAGAGCCTCAACGTATTCCGCATGCGCCTGCTGGGAGCGAACGTGGTGGGCGTCGCCAATGGCAGCCAAACGTTAAAAGACGCCATTAGCGAAGCCATGCGCGATTGGGTGACAAACGTTCACGATACGTATTACCTGCTGGGTTCCGCGCTGGGTCCGCACCCTTATCCGGTAATGGTCCGCGACTTTCACCGTGTGATTGGCATCGAGGCGCGGGCACAGATTCTGGAGAGCGAAGGCCGCCTGCCGGATGCCGCTTTTGCCTGCGTAGGCGGCGGCAGCAACGCCATCGGCTTGTTCCACGCGTTCATCGGCGACGAGAGCGTTAAGCTGATCGGCGTCGAAGCCGGCGGACGAAGCGCGCTGCTCGGCCAGCACGCGGCGCGTTTTTCGGGTGGCTCGCCCGGTGTTCTGCACGGCACGCTCAGCTATCTTTTGCAGGACGATGACGGGCAGGTGGCGCTCACGCATTCGGTTTCCGCGGGCCTGGATTACCCGACGGTGGGACCTGAGCACGCTTGGCTGCACGATCGTCACCGCGCCGAATATACTTCAGCCAGCGATCCCGAAGCGCTCACGGCCGCCTTGCAACTCGCACGTACGGAAGGCATCATCCCGGCGTTGGAATCCGCGCACGCCATTGCCGAAGTAATCAAACGCGCCCCGGCGGCCAACGGTCAGATCTACATAGTCAACCTTTCGGGACGCGGCGATAAGGACACCGACATCTATCGCGAAAATCTTCCTGAGCTGGATGAAAGTCTCGCCTGATCTCAATGCCGACACGAATTGAGCCGCTGTTTGAAGAGCTTAGATCCAAGAACCGCGCGGCCTTGATCGCCTACATCACCGCCGGCGATCCATCACCCGAACGCACGCCGCAAGTCGTCGCTGCACTGGAGCGCGGCGGTGTCGATCTCATCGAACTGGGTGTTCCTTTTTCCGATCCGATCGCCGACGGCCCTGTGATCCAGGCCGGCGCCGAGCGCGCCCTCAAAGCGGGCACCACGCTGCATAAAGTTCTCGAAATTGCGCGGACCATCCGCGAGAGTTCGCAGATTCCGCTGCTGCTTTTCACGTATCTGAATCCAGCCATGCGCTACGGATTTGAAAAGCTGGGCCGCGATGCCAAAGCCGCCGGGGTGGACGGTTGCCTGCTCACCGATCTGAGCGTAGAAGAAGCCGAGCCTTACGTGAATTCCATGCGTGCGGCCGGGCTCGACACGGTGTTTCTGGCTGCGCCTACCAGCACGGCGGAACGGTTGCTTCTCGTGGCACAATATTCCACGGGCTTTGTGTATCTCGTTTCTCGCACCGGCGTCACCGGAGAACGGACGGACTTGTCGGCTTCCCTTGGTCCGCTAGTGGAAGCCATGCGCGAGGCGACAAGTCTTCCGCTGGCGGTCGGCTTCGGCATCTCGACCCCGGAGCAGGCCGGCGCGGTGGCTAAGATGGCGGATGGCGTCGTGGTGGGCAGCGCATTTGTGCGCCTGCTCGAAAATCACGCGAGCGATGCGCAGATCGAAGCTTTCGCCCGCTCGCTGCGAGAGGGCATGGATCAAGGTACTGATTCATGAGTGCCGATCAATGACACAGGCAGAAGCAGAAGCGCTGCTCGCCGACTGCCGCCGCAAGATCGATGCGATCGACGTCGAATTGCGCGATCTATTGAACCGGCGCGCGGGAATTGTCGACGGCGTGGTGCGCGCCAAAGAAGCTCTCGCTATGCCGGTTTACGAAGCCACGCGTGAGGAAGAGGTGGTACGCAAAGCAACCACTGGCAACCCGGGACCCCTCAGCAATCAGGCCTTCCAGCATATCTTTGAAACCATCATGCAAGAGATGCGCATGATACAGCAGGTGTATCTCGACCGGCGGCAAGGTAAGCCTTAGTGAGTGAAGAAGTCAGCGGAGAAGTGCGCAGGGAATGGCGCGTTGTTACGGTCGCCGGCGTGGGCTTGATCGGCGGGTCCTTTGCCCTGGCGCTGCGCCAAGCTGGATTTCAGGGTAGGATCATCGGGGTTAGCTCACCGGCAACCATTCGCGCGGCGCTGGATCGCGGAGCCATCGATGAAGCGCTGCCGTTGGCCGAAGCCGCTGCCCAATCCGACGTCATTTATCTAGCTCAGCCGATCGAAAGAATACTGGAGACCTTGAGCGTCGTCGACGCGACGGTGCGCCCAGGCACGCTGATCACTGACGCCGGCAGCACCAAACACGCCATCGTCGAGCGGGCTGGGCAGACGATTCGGCGCGGCCGTTTCGTAGGTGGCCATCCCATGGCGGGCAAGGAGGCCCGCGGTGTTCAGGCCGCGGATGCGAATCTGTTTCAGTCGCGCCGGTACGTGCTCACAGGTTCCGATGCCACTCTGGAACACTGGGTCACAAAGATCGGCGCACGCCTGGTAAGACTCGAGGCGGCCGAGCACGATCGCCTGGTTGCGCTGGTCTCGCACCTGCCGCAAGTGCTATCGACGGCCCTCGCGTCCTTGATCGCGGACTCTCCCGAAGCCGCGCGCGTGGCAGGACCCGCGGCGGCGGACATGACGCGACTCGCTCTCAGCCCGTACGAGATCTGGCGTGACATTTTCTCGACCAACGCCGGGGAGATTGACCGTGTGATTGGGGATGCTATCGCGCGGCTCCACTCTCTGCGAGAAAACCTTCTTTCCGAACCTGATATGCAAGCCATGTTTGCCCGCGCCAGTCGGGCGGCGTCGCAATTGCGGCAGTCCTGATATGCTTGAAGGTGTAAAAGCGTAAAAGTACACAAGGAGAGACAAGAATGGACGACGATAGCAAGATGTCTTTTTTCTTTTTGGGTTTGGGAATAGGCGCGGCGATGGGGGTCCTGTTCGCTCCTAAGTCTGGGTCCGAGACTCGCGACTTTCTCATGTCCAAGGCAAACGAAGGCGCGGACTTGGCCAAGCGCAGGGCTCAGGAGTTGAAGGACCAGGCGGCGGTGACCATTGAGCGTGGGAAATCTACGGTGCAGCGCCAAAAGGAAAGTCTCTCGGCGGCGGTCGATGCCGGACGGCAGGCCTACCGCGACACTGTGAACCAGCCGCTTCCGGAATAGTTCGGCCAAGCTGCCGGAAGGCGGGATCACCGGGGCGAAGGAGACGTAAGGCGTGCATTAGGGCGCGCTTGAACCACTATGGACCAACAAACTCTGCTCACCGTGATGACGGCGTTTGTGATCATCGCGGCAGTGGCTCTGGTTATCCAGGCCGCCATGCTGGCGGGTATCTATAAAACTTCGCGTGGACTGCAGCAGAACGTCCAGCGTCTCCTTCCCAAAATTGAGAGTGTGCTCGAGACCTCGCGCCAGACCATCGACGACAGCCGCAAGCAAATTGCCGACATCACCTCCAAAACCAGCGAGATTCTGGAGACTACTCGCAAGCAAGTGCACCGCATTGACGAGTTCCTCGACGATGCCGCGGCGCGCGCCCGCGTCCAAATGGATCGCGCCGAAATGGTGCTCGACGACGCGATGGTCCGCACCCAGCGCACGGTGGCGGTCGTAGAAGGTGGAATCCTCAAGCCGATTGTGCAGATTCAGGGTGTCGCGGCGGGAATCAAGACTGCCCTCACCGTTCTGCTGCGCGGCCGCCCCAATCCGGAAGACGCCCACTCCGACGAAGAAATGTTCATCTAGGCCTGTGGGCCTGTGGAGGGCACGCAGCTTGCTCGAATCTCTAAACCACTTGCAGGAAGCCTGGAAGGACCTGCTGCACATTGGCTTGGCCTATGTGTTGACGGCGGTGATCGGTTGGGACCGCGAAAAGGAAGCGCATAGCGCTGGGCTTCGCACATTTCCCATCGTCGGCATGGCGAGTTGCGGTTACCTGATGGTGCTTGGAAATCAGCCCGATGTCGCCGCTCAATCCCGTGTCCTGCAGGGATTGATCACAGGCATCGGCTTCGTGGGCGGCGGCGCGATTCTCAAAGAAGGCGCGACCGTGAAGGGCACCGCCACCGCCGCCAGCATCTGGAACGCAGGCGTGATTGGAGCCGCCGTAGCTATGCAGCGCTTCGAGATTGCAATTCTACTCTCTTTGCTCAACCTGCTTACGCTGCGCGCACTGCTGCCGCTTAAGCAGCGACTCGACAAAGGGAGCGATACCGATCGCAACTGAAACTGGTCTGGAGCGGTGCCTGAGTAAAGTCCTGTGCAATAACGTCGCTGGCTTGAATTTGGCGGGTCCGTTCGAGCGCGGCCTTGGCCGACCGGATCAGTTCCGTGCGATATCTCAAGTTCCGTTTGACCGCCGCTCGGCAGAAGAACGGGCGCCAGGGTGCGACGTTGGTCAGCGATCATCCGCAATATCCGGCCCAGCGTTCACTTTCCGAGGGTGAAATGAGGGAACCGGAATCTGGCTTCCGTTAGCCGTGCCGAGGATCACGATCAAAGCAACCAGATAAAGCCCGCCGCCGAATAAGAGCGTCGCTCGCAGGCCGGTGTAGATCGCGAGGACGATGGCTGCTCCCGAACCGAGCACACTGGCCGCGGCGTTCAGCGACCAAGCCCAGCGCACCGATGGCGAATGGCGTTCTTCGAGACGCCGCAGACCGCTGGGGAAGGGCATACCCATCAGAAACGCGGCCGGGGCAATCGCCAGCGCGGTGATCAGCATCTTCGCCGGCAAGGGCCAAGATACCGCGCCCGCCGTGATGGCTGGGGCAGCGAAGGCCAGTAGCGCAACCAGGATCGCCACTCCCGCCAGTACCTGCATCAACCTAGCGTCGCTGTCCGCGATCACGCGCCGGCTCCAGAAACTTCCCGCGCCGCTGGCCACCAGCATGGAGAATACGATCACGGTAAGCGCATAGGTTGGATGCCCCAACAGCAGCACGAATTTTTGAATCAGCGCCACCTGGATCAGGATATATCCCGCGCCGAGGCACAAAAAGTACAGTAAGAACACGAAAACGCCTTTTTGTTTGGGCAATCGGGTTCCCAATATCACACGCGGCAGAAACAAAATGAGAAGGGTGGCTCCTACACTCACGACAACCAGGGCAAACAGCAGCGGGATCGCGCGATTGACTTTGTAATCCGCGCTCTCCGTGCTTGCGGTCATCACGAAATTCCACAGATCGCGGGGCTGCACCGTATAGAAAAAAAATGGCCGGTCATCGCTCACCGGAGACACATCATAACGATAACCGCGCCAAAACGCGGGCGGATCGGGACTGCCGAGCAACTCTCCGAAAGGAGTACCAGAGCCGATCGGCGGGGTTCCGCTTGCGCCGGGCAGGTACACGGCCTCCATCCTGGTTTCAGAGAGCAGTTGCTTGGCGCGTGCGACGTCACTGTCAGTAAATGGCTTGCGCGAAATCAAAACAGTGTCCTGTGCGCCCCAGCCGTACAGCTTGGATGTGTCATCCCGAACTACCATCACATGCCGCGAGGGATTGCTTTCACCGATACGCGCCAGCGCGTTCATCGCGAGCGTGACCAGTCGCAGCGACTCGCGCGGCGGATCGAATCCCCATCGCGTGAACGTCATCATGCCGTCATCGGTCAGGTGGGTGAGGTAATCGTAAAAAGCGTCGGTGGTGTAGAGGTTGTTCTCCGACAGCGCGAACGCGCCGGCTGCGGTGGATGCCCAGGTATCGACCAGAGTGGCTTGCAGCACCTGATACTTTTCACTGCTGCGCCTTACGAAGGAGCGTCCGTCCTCGATCGCCAGGCGCACCTCGGGGCGGAAATACAGGCCATGGCTCTCGGCGGCGAATGCACCGCGCATGATTTTATTGGCGATGATGGGGTTGATTTCCACCGCCGTGATGTCATGGCTGCCGGACGCCAGCGCCCGCGCGACATCGTAGCCGCCGCCGGCGCCGATGACCAGCGTTTTCGCGCCCGGCCGGAGATAATACGGAAACCCGGGACCGCCGTGCGAGAGGTCGCGGCGCTCGTTCTCGGTAAGATGGTCCCAATCCTTGCCGGCCAGCGCGGTGGCGGCGTCGCCGTCGATCACGATGCTGGTATAGCCACGATCGGTAGTGACGCCCACGCGCGAAAAGCTGTTCCAGGCCACAAACTTTTCGGGCGGCAGTTTCTCACCTTTGGAGACCCGCACATCCAGCAGGTGGATACGGCCGTTCACAACCATCAGCACCACCAGCAGCAATGCCACCAGCACGGCCGCAGCGCGCCGCCGGAAATTTCCCGCCTGATGAAACCAAATGGCCGCTGCGATGCCATAAAACACTCCGGCGGAGATCACGGTGTTGGGGCCGCCAAAAGTGTTGAGGAAGGGAATCAGCACGAGACATCCTGCGGCCGCGCCTGCGAGATCGAAAAAGTAGGCGCGGTCCACCCGTTCGATCGCTTCCGATACGGCGATGGAAACCATTGTCCCGGCGAGAAAGAACGGCAGCGCACTAGCGACATAAACCGCCGCTAGAGTCCCGTAACCGAGCTCAGTCGGACGGGAAAGAATGAACCACAGCGACGCAACCACGCACAGCGCGTCGGCCAGCCCCAGTATGCCGAGTTTCGTGTAGAGGCGGCCGGGACGCGCCATCACCACATACGAAAACACGCCTCCCGAGCCCAGTCCGAAGAGCGCAATGGAAATCGCAAGGAACGCAAAGTGGTAGTAAAACACTACCGAAAAAATGCGAGTGAGCGAGAGCTCCAATATCAAGGTGCCCAGGGTGGTGATCCCCAGACCCAGATACAGCTGGTTCCAGCGGACGGGGTCGCTAATGCTGGGGGCGGCCGAGCTAATGCGGGACAATCCTCTACTTTAGCAATCTGCTCTACTCTAGAACTATGAAGTGGACCACGATTGTCTTTATTCTTCTCTTGACGAGCTTGGCAAACGGGCAGGAGCCGCTCAGTCCGCCGGCCAGGACCAGCGTCACCATCGCCGGCAAGAAGCTAACCATCGCCTACTCGTCGCCGTCTATCCGCGGGCGCAAAATCATGGGCGGCCTGGTGCCCTACGGGCGTTGGTGGCGCACCGGCGCGGATAACGCAACCACTTTCCAAACCGAAGCCGACCTCGACCTCGGCGGACTGAAAGTGCCCAAGGGAACCTATACGATCTACACGCTGCCGGGCGCGACCGAGTGGCAATTGATCGTCAACAAGCAAACCGGCCAGTGGGGCACCGAGTATAATCAACGGCAGGATTTGGGCCGCGTGAAAATGAATCTGGCCCAGACTCCAGCGCTGGTGGACAGTTTCAAGATCGAGCTATTATCCACCGGTGGCAACAAAGGTTTGCTCAAGATGACCTGGGAACGGACGGAAGTCTCGGTTCCGTTCACGGTGCAGTAAGGGAGGTTTGCCATGCAACGACGTAAGTTTTTGTTCTCCGGCCTCGCGGCGGCGGCCGCCACCGTGAGCACTGTCCCCGCCTATGCGCAGGCAAGTCCGCCGAAGGTCGCCAGTGGCATTGTCGGCGGCCGAGGCATCACCATTAACTACTATTCGCCGTCGATGCGCGGCCGCAAGATTTATGGCGAACTGGTGCCGTATGGCCAGATCTGGTGTCCCGGCGCTAACTGGGCGACGACCATCACGTCGCTCGATGCCGGGCTTGAGATCGGCACAATGAAGCTGAAATGGGGAAGCTATGCAATTTGGGTTCTCCCGAACGAAAAAGAGTGGCAGGCGATCATCAACAGCGACGCCAAGGCGTTCCATCTGGATCACGAGTCCGAGAAGGATCTCGGCCGTATCAAGATGAACTTAAAGACGCTGGAACAGCCGGTGGAGTCGTTGACCTTCGAAGTCCGCAGTGATGGCGGCAACAAGGGGACGGTGGCGCTGATCTGGGAGAAGACCGAAGCGTCGTTTCCGTTTACCGTGGTGCCCTAAAGGACCCAACTAGGGGACGATTACCGCCGCCCCGTCTATCGATTCGTTCTTGATGGCAGCAAGCGCTTCATTCGCGCGTTCCAGCGAAAAGATCGTCGCCTGCGGCCGGATTCCGATGTCCCCCGCAATTCGCAGGAAATCGTGCGCGTCGGCGCGCGTCATGTTGGCCACGCTGCGGATTTGCCGCTCGCCCCACAGCAGGCGATCGTAATCAAATTGTGGCATGCGGTCTAAGTGGATCGCATTAATCGCCACGATGCCTCCCTTGCGAAGACTGGAAAGCGCCGCGATCACCACGTCTCCGCTGGGCGCAAAAGTCACGGCGCGGTCCAATTCGACGGGAGGCCGGTCGGTTTCCGTTCCCACCCATTTTGCTCCCAGCTTGGACGCCAATTGCCGGTGGCTCTCGCCCCGCGTGGAGACATACACTTCGCACTTCCAGGCATGCAGTACGGCGATGGTCAGATGCGCCGACGCGCCGAAGCCGAACAATCCCACCCGTTCGCCCGGCGCTACGCCCGCCACACGCAGGCTGCGAAATCCGATAATTCCGGCACAGAGGAGGGGCGCGGCGTGGACGTCATCCAGACTCTCGGGCAGCGGAAAAACAAAATCGTTGCGCGCGAGAGCATACTCGGCGTAGCCTCCATCGACGCTGTAACCCGTGAAGGTAGGCGAATCGCAGAGATTTTCCTGGCCGCTCCTGCAATAACGGCAAGCGCCATCAGTGCCACCGATCCAGGACACACCCACTCGTGTACCCAGCGGCAAGTCCGCAATCGCCCCGTCCACCACATCGCCCACAATCTGATGGCCGGGGATCAGGCTGGTTTTGAGCGTCGGCAACTCGCCTTCGACAATGTGCAGGTCCGTGCGGCAAACTCCGCAGGCCCGAACTTTCAACAGGACGTGACCAGGCTGGAGCAGGGGCGTGGGGAGCGAGCCGATCTCCAGAGGCCGCTCACCTACCGCCCGGGCGTGGCTGAGGACGGCGGCTCGCATGACCTACCAGTCCGTCGGTTGGTAATTCTTCAGGAACTGACCCCACACATGCTCCCCGGTATTGAGGCCATGGATGATGGGATCGAGAATGCGCGCCGCGCCGTCAACGATGTCGAGAGGCGGATGAAAGTTCTGTTCCACGGTCTTCCGAGCTGCGATCTCCACGGGATCTTCGTCCGTCACCCATCCGGTATCGACACTGTTCATGTGGATGCCATCGCCGTAATAGTCCGTCGCCGAGGTGCGCGTCATCATGTTGAGCGCGGCCTTGGCCATGTTGGTATGGGGATGGCGAGTAGTCTTCCAATTCCGGTAGAACTGGCCTTCGACCGCTGACACGTTGACGATGTGTTTGTCGCGTTCCGCCGTGCGCAGCATCAAGGGCTTCAGTTGCGCGTTGATAATGAAGGGTGCGATGGCATTGATTAAGTGGACCTCCAGCAACTCTACCGGCGAGACTTCCGCCATCAGGAGCCGCCAGGAGTTTCGCGTGCGTAAGTCGACTTGCTGCAGATCCTGGTCCAGACGATCTTCGGGGAACAGATGCTTTGGTACCAGAAGATCTTCGGGTAGCAAGGGAAGTTGGGACAGATCAGCGGAGTGCGCCAGACCGGTGCGCGACAATCCCTCTTGAAGCTCCAACGGCAGGCTGAACGCGGGGAACGGATCGCTGCGCAATCCGTCATACGCGCCCAGCAGCTTGCGTACGCTTTCCGGCATGCTGTCGGACACCGCTCTTTCGCTCTCCATCATGTGAGCATAAAATCCGGGCGGACGCCGCACGGTTTGGCAGGCATTGTTGACGATGAAATCCAACCGGGGAAGGCTAGCCAGCAAGTGCCGGCAGAAGGCTTCGACGCTGGGCGTGTGGCGCATGTCCAGCCCGAAGATTTCGAGACGGTGACTCCACTCGCCGAAATCCGCTTCCTGCGCATAACGCTGGGCTGAATCGCGGGGAAAACGCGTGGTCACGATGAGCCGCGCACCGCAGCGCAACAGTTTGAGGCCGGCCTGGTAGCCGATCTTCACCCGTCCGCCGGTCAGGAGCGCCACCCGGCCACTCAGATCCGCCAATTCAGTTCGCTTGCTAAAGTTAAGCTCCGCGCATGCCGGGCACAACTGATCGTAAAAATAATGGATCACCGAATAGTGCTGCTTACACACATAGCAATGCGGCGTGTCGGACGATTCAGAGTCTATAACCGGCAGTGGGCGCAGTTCACTCGCGGGATCGGCAGGCGGAAAGACATTGGGCGTTGTGAAAATGGGTTTCCGCCGCAGCGTCCGAATTCCGGTTTCCTGCAGTATGGCGCCGACGCGCTGGGACCGCGTGGCCATCCGCTCGCGCTCCGCCCGTTTAATCTTCTGCCGACGGGCGACTGGATCAGGATTGTAAAAATCCGCGACCGCCCGGTGCAGGCGTTCGCGATCCTGGCTGGGGAGTTCATCGAGACGTTCCCGGTCGGAGGCGAGCCATTCCAGCAGTTCAGTGGCAGCGCGCAAGCGTTCCGCAAGAGTCGGATCGGCAATCGTCACACTGAACCTGCCTCCGCACTCGTCCGAAGCGGTTGCAGCTCCACCCTGCTCTCGCGGGTTCCGCATGGACAGCCACGCTTCAATGGCCGCTGGAATCCCCGCGGCGGCTGGCCTCGAACAGGAACCAGGTACGCCGCTCGGTTTCATCAATCCACACTTCGATCATGCTGGCAGTGGCGATATCGTTGTGTTCGTCGCAAACCGCGTGAGCTTCGCGCAGCCTCGCCGCGAGCGTCTTGCTGTCTTCGCGCAACTCCGCCAGCATGTCTTCCGGTTCAACGTAATCGGCATCGTTGTCGCCAATACGCTGCAAGCGGGCAATGTGGCCGATGGATTTGATGGTGCCGCCACCCACTTTGCGGATGCGCTCGGCGATCGCGTCCGTCATGGCGAAAATCTGGTCGGCCTGTTCATCCAGCAGCAAGTGATAGTCGCGGAAGTGCGGACCGCTCAAATGCCAGTGGAAGTTCTTGGTCTTGATATAGAGCGCGAACACATCCGCCAGGATCCCGTTCATGGCTCCCGCGATGTCTTTGGTCGCTCCGCCTTTCAGGTCGGTGGGCGTGACTAGCGGCGCGTTCTGCTTCCGCTTCAGCTTCTCGATTTTCTTGGCGTCAAGTTTTTTCATAATTGATTCTTTCATTGTAGATGAGCGCTGGGGAGGCTATGCATATGGAACACCGGCGGTGCGGTCGGTACGGGCGGCGGTCGGTACCGGCGGCGCACTGGCTTCGGATAGCGCCTCGCTCCTGCGCGATAATTTCAAAGGGAGTCCGAATGCGACTTTTAACTCCAATGGTGGCACACGGCGGACGGTGATCACGCGCATCGGGTTGCCGCAAAAAAATTGATGCCCAAACTTCTCGCCGCCCTACTGTTCGCCGTTGTCCTTCGCGCCCAGACTTCCGCTCCCGAAGTAAAGGATCCTCTGGGCCGGACGACGCCCCAACAGTCAATCTTTAATTTTCTGGAAGCCTGTCACGCGCGCGATTATGCGAGGGCGACTTACTACCTGGATTTGGGGCGCCTGTCAGCGGGCGACCGGGCCAAGGTCGGTCCCGACCTAGCGGTACAACTCGAAGACCTGCTGGACGATACGACCTTCGATATCGCAACCCTCAGCCGTGATCCGGAAGGGGACCTATCCGACCTCTCTCCCAACATCGACAAACTAGCTTCGTTCGCAGTGAACGGGCAGACGATCGTTCTGCAACTGGAGCGAGAAGAGCCACGGCCCGGAAATCGCATCTGGGTGGTTTCGGCTTCCAGCGTTGCGCTCATCCCGAAGGCCCACCAGGCCGTGGCGGAAACGCCCTTTGAAAAAAAGCTGCCACAGGTGCTGGTGACCTTTGAAATCCTGGATACGCCGGTATGGCGCTGGATTGCGCTGACGATAGCGGCCGTAGCCCTCTGGTTCATCGGCGGGTTTTTAGCGAGGGCACTGGTCAGGTTGCTAAAGCCAATGGCACATGCGGCTGGCTTCGGCGGCCCTCTGCGATTCGCATTGTTAGCGGCTGGATTAAGAATGGCGATGGAATTTGCGTCGCCGGCCACGCTATCGCGGACGTTTATCGAACGGGGATTGGGCCTGATCCTCGCTCTAACCGCCGCGTGGGCCGGTGCGGTTGCGCTTGACCTTATTGCGGAACGCTGGCGCTCTCGTCTGGATCCCCGCATGCAGGCAGTCAGCTATTCGGTGCTGCCTTTAGGCCGGCAGATATTAAAGCTGACGATTTTCCTGATTGCTATCCTAGCCGTGTTGAACGCCTGGGGCTACAATACGAATGCAATTTTGGCGGGCGTCGGAGTTGGAGGCATCGCGGTTGCGCTCGCCGCGCAGAAAACCATCGAAGACCTATTCGGCGGCGTCTCCGTGATCAGCGATCGTCCGGTTCTGGTGGGCGATGTGTGCCGCTTCGGTGACCGCACCGGTACGGTGATGCACATTGGCCTGCGCTCCACGCGCATTCGCACGCCGGATCGCACGGTTGTCAGTATCCCGAATGCCCAGTTCGCGACCATGACGCTCGAAAATATTTCCGGACGCGACAAAATCTGGTTCCACCCGACACTCAATCTGCGCCGCGACACGACGTCAGAACAGTTGTCGCGGGTCTTGGCCTCGCTTCGCGAAATCCTGGCGAGCCATCCTAAGGTCGAAACCGGTCCGATACCGGTGCGCTTCATCGGCGTGGGAGCTTATTCGCTGGATGTCGAGGTTAACGCGTACGTGAAGACCGCCGACTTTGACGAATTTCTCGCCGTCCAGCAGGAACTGCTGCTACGGATGTTACAAGCGGTGGAGCAGGCGGGAACGGGCTTGGCAGTGCCGCTGACGGAGAGCTTTCAGCCGGGCAGCGCGCCGCGGGGCACGCCCTCGGGCAGCTAGGCGAGGCAGACACCCGTCCTGCGCTTGGCTAAACTGTTCGCATGCCGCAATCAGATCTCTCTGCGCTATGGGACGAACACACCAAACATGAATTTGCCACCCGCGATACGGAAGCCACGCTCGCAACGATGGTGGAGGACGCGTATGTCAATCACGTGCCTGTGATGACAGGCGGGGCCGGCAAAGCCGCGCTGCGCGAATTTTATTCGCGGGACTTCATTCCAAGCATGCCGCCGGATACGGCGCTTACGCCGGTTTCCCGCACCATCGGTGAAGACCAACTGGTGGACGAAATGATTTTCTCGTTTACTCACTCGCGAGAGATGCCGTGGATGCTGCCGGGCGTGGCTCCCACTCACGCCCGCGTAGAGGTGGCGCTGGTAGTGATCGTGCGATTCCGCGATGGCAAGCTTGCGCACGAGCATATTTATTGGGACCAAGCTTCCGTGCTCAAGCAAATTGGTCTGCTCGCGGATCCCGCGCTTCCGGTTTGCGGAATGGAGGCGGCACGCAAGGTCAGTCTGCCATAATCGGCTTGTGCCGCTTGTGCTCGCCACGGCTCATCTAAGCGACGATGAATTTCTGGAGGCGTTCCACTCTTGCCGCCTTTCAACCTCCGAGTTTCGCCACGCTGATCACCTGCGGCTGGCCTGGTTGCACCTGGCGCGAGAGCCGTTTGAAACCGCGCTCGACCACGTGCGCAGCGGAATTCACGCGTTCGCGAAGCACCACAAGCTGAGCGGGCTTTATCACGAGACCATCACGACTGCGTGGGTCCATCTTCTGGCGACTCACAGGGAAAGCAGCTTCGAAGAGTTTGTTCTGGCAAACGAATCTTTTTTGGGTTCCAGCCTGCTGCACCGCTTCTGGACTCCCGAAACACTGGCGAGCAACGAAGCGCGGAGCGGTTGGGTACCGCCAGACCTGCGAGAGCTTCCGAGCCTTCCCGTTGATCGTAAGAGCGCCCGCCGGCTGTTTTTGGTATCGTACCTGAGGTGATCCAGGAGGCTACCTTGAAACGATATTTGCTGATTGCGTTTGCAGGTCTTAGTGCCGCGGCGTTTGCACCGGTGCGGGCCGCCGACGTGCCCGAAATTCCATTCGACTCGGTTCCGAATTTCCTGAAGCTGCCCACCGATCTGTATCTCGGCGAGGTATCGGGAATCGCAGTGAACTCGAAGAAGCACATTTTCATTTTTAATCGCGGCAATACCACTGGACCAGCTTACAGCGCCACCGCGGCGCAACTGCTGGAGTTCGGGCCGGACGGCAAGTTCATCCGCGAGATCGGCAAAAATTTGTATGCCTGGTCCTTCGCTCACGATGTTCGCGTGGATAAAGACGACAATATCTGGGCGATCGACAAAGGCACCGATATGATCATCCGTTTTAATCCGGAGGGCCGGGTGACAATGGTTTTCGGGCGCAAGAAAGAGGCTTCCGATGAAGGCTCCGAGCCGTGGAAGCATCCGAATCCGCCGCTGCCGCCGATCGACGGCCAATTCCGCCAGCCCACCGACGTAGCCTGGGACACGCAGGGCGACATCTTCATCAGCGATGGCTACATCAATTCGCGAGTGGCCAAGTATGACAAGAACGGGGACTGGGTGAAATCCTTCGGGACGCCCGGCAGGGAGCCCGGCCAGTTCAATACGCCGCACGGGATCGCGAATGATGCGCAGGGCAACATCTACGTGGCCGACCGCGGCAATGCGCGCATCCAAGTCTTTGACCCGGACGGCAAATTCTTGCGGCAGATCAAGATTGAAGCGCCGGTTCCCGCGGACGCGAAGCCCTGGATGGGGCCGATCCCGCCGGCCAACGGTCCGGCGACCATGCAGCCCAACACGCCCTGGACTGTCTGCATCACGCCCGGGCCCACGCAGTACATCTATACCTCGGACGCCTATCCGGGGCGCATCTATAAGCTGACGCTCGACGGGAAAGTGGTGGGGATGCTAGGCAAAGCTGGGCGGCAGATGAAGCAGTTCGGATGGATCCATGAGATTGCGTGCCCATCGGAGAACGAACTCTATGTCGGCGAGCTGCTCAACTGGCGGATGCAGAAGTTGCTGCTTCACCCTGCGAAATAGCTTGTTGCGAAGAGCCTTGGGGCGCCGCTCTTGCGCTACGTCCCGCAGGTTACACTCCGGTCGAAAGCCGGCTTGAAGACCTGGCGGCTCTTGCCAGTGAAGGTGTTTGGCCCGTCCGCGAGGGGCTGCGCCTAACTGTTTTGACCGGCGCGGATTGCATCGCGTACACATCTTCCACCGCGGCGCGCAGGATCTCCGCGACACTCCATGCTTGCGCGATACAACCCCGCGGCGTGTAAGGGTACTCGGCATCGGCGATCTCACAGATCTGGCCCAATCCAGCTGTTGTCAGATGTTCGGCGAAACCGCCCAGCCAGGACTCCGCCTGCTGGCGCGCTGTTTCGCTGCGCTGGTTGACTTTCAGATACGCCGTAATGAACGGACCCATCAGCCAGGGCCACACGGTGCCAAGATGATACGCAGTATCGCGCTCGGCCACACCGCCTTCGTAGCGCGCCCGATAACGAGGATCGTGGCGCGAGAGCGTGCGCAGCCCCATCGGCGTCAAAAGTTCGTTCTGCACCGCCTGCACGACGGCGCTGGCTTTCTCGGGCGACAGCATACTGTGGGTGAGGCTGACGGCAAAGATCTGGTTGGGGCGCATGGAACCGTCGGAGTGCCCGTTTTCGACGACATCATAAAGACATCCGGCCAGCGGATTCCAGAAGCGCGCGTTGAAAGTCTCCCGGGCTTCATCGGCTAGGCCGCCATACAGCGCTTCAGCAGATGAGTCGGAAAAACGTCGCGCGAAGTCCGCCATAATCCGCAGAGCGTTGTACCACAGCGCCTGAATCTCCACCGGCTTGCCGGTGCGCGGAGTTACGACATACTCGCCAACCTTGGCGTCCATCCACGTCAACTGAATTCCGGGCGCTCCGCAGGCTAACAGCCCGTCCGTGTCCACGTGAATTCCGTAGCGGGTGCCGCGCACGTGCCAATCGATGATGTCTTTGAGCTTGGGGTATAAGCGCTCCCGTACAAAGGCCTCGTCACCGCTGTAGTGCAGAAAAGCGCGGATGGCCTCGATGAACCACAGCGTCGCATCGGCGGTATTGTATTCGGGCGTTTCGCCGGTGTCCGGGAAACGGTTGGGGAGCAGGCCCTGATCCAGGTGTTCGGAATAAGCCTGCAGGATCTGGCGCGCGATATCGTAACGTCCCGTTACCAGCGTCAAGCCGGGGAGCGCGATCATGGTGTCGCGGCCCCAGTCCGTGAACCAGTGATAGCCTGCCACGATGGATTTCAGGGCGCCGCGATCGACGATAAATTGATCTGCCGCCGCGGCCAGCGAGGTTACCAGCGGCTGAGCGCCGGGCGCTGCATCGGCAATGGCTTCGCGGCGGCGGCGCTCGTTTTCGCGCAAAACGGCGGCGGAATCGGCAGCATGCGGCTCCGTCGAGGCGATCACGGTGGCGCCCCGCCGTTTTGTCAGATCGAAACGCAGTGTAAATGGGTGGAACAGGTCTTCCTCGAAATCGAGACCCCGCTCCCGTTCGACGCGATATTCGAAATTGAGAAACCACTTGCCCTCGGTAATCAATTCCTGGGCGTTGTGGGCGAAGAAAAGGTGCGGGAGACTGGTATATGGCTGCATGCTCACCAGCCCCTCCCGGGTATCGAGTGTCGGATTGAGCGCGTCGTTATGATGCGTAGTGCTGTGATAGTCGCGGAAGGCGATTAACGGGCGAAGTTCCAGGATGCACTTCGGTTTCGTGGATCCGTCAACCGCGCGGACTTCATACTCGACCACGGTGGTATTTTCACCATGAATCATGAAGATGCGCTTTTCGATCTCCAGGCCGGCTACACGGTAGATGAACACCGGAAAGGGTTCCAGGCGAAATTCCTTCAAGTGCTGATAGCCCTGGGGGTAGATTGCGCCGGGATACTGGTTGGCCGCGAGTTCGTAGCGCTGACCATCGACCAGCACGGTTTCTTCCAATTTCGACAGCAACAGCACGCGGCCAGTGGGCGGCGTTGTGGAAGCCGTAAGCAACCCATGATAGCGGCGCGTGTTAAGGCCAATTACGGTCGACGAAGCGAAGCCGCCCAGGCCATTGGTTTCCAACCATTCCCGCGAAAGCGTTAAGTCCAGCCGGGAGCAAACGCTCTGATCGAAACGAATGATTTCTGACTTCATCTTGCAACTCCATCACGCCACTACCACGGTCCCACTCGCCACGCCGATATTTATGAAGATTCTCTTCCTATCGACAAGTTACGACAAAATCGAATAATTTTTGGTGAATATTTTGCTTGGAATTGAACGCGTCCAATTGCGGTTGCGAGGCGATGGTGCATCCCCGCAGCAATCAAACGGTTCTTGCACGAAGGAGGGTTCACTTCTCCAGAAGCCCGCTCCCGAACCAGGAGTTGGAGGCCGCGGCGCATATACCGCTCACGCACCATCGCGTTGAACGCTTCCTGCAGATTCGAAATCGCCTTAGGCAGACGCCTTAAGTTGAGAACGATCTTTCGACTGCTTAAACAGCATACATCAATTTGCCGTTGGTGAAAATCACTTTTGCGGAGTAGTGCAATGAATTCTGCGGATGGCGAGTGTTTAGTATTGATCCAGGCCTTCGGTCAACTCAATGTACGCACCTTCCGGGTCAGTGAGAAATGCAACCGCGATACCCCTCTCCGGAATCTTCCGGTAAGGAGAGTCGAATTTGATTCCCTGAGCCTCAAGTTTCTTACAGAAGACTTCCAGGTTCTTCACTTCGAAGCCGATGTGATCCATTGCCCGGCCCTTGATGGGATAAGACACCGGCGCCCTGCGCAGCGGATCAAGACTGAGGTTCATGCCCGGGATGTTGGCGGACCGGTGGTTGCCGCGCATCTTCCCGTCCATCGAGAACGTGGTCAAATACCATGTGCGTAGCGCGTCGGGATCCTTCACCATGTAGTGCAAGTGCTGGGCCACAGCCCATTGCGTTTGATCGCTCTGGGTTTGCAGTTCGACTTTGACGCCATCCGGACCGATGACGTAAGAATTTGGCACTCCCTCGGAGCCTTTGAACACCGGCAGCGTCATATAGCCTAGATCCGCCGCCCGCTTTAGCATTCCATCCAGATCGCGCACCAGGAAGCCGAAATGGTCGATAGCGCCCCCTGCGGTGCCGTCCGTCGGCTTCTGATTGCGGAACAGGATCAGCATCCCGGGAACTTTCACGCCCTGCAGCCCATCGCGCTTCAGCGGAACCGCATCGAACATTACAGTCCAGAACTTCCGCTGCACCTCCATGTCTGTAACATTGAGGTGCACGTGACCCATGGTCATGCCGGCCTCGTTCGGCGGTTGGAGCTGTGCGGACGCGGAACCTATAAAAGCCAGCGCCAGGGCGGAAGCGAGAACCAGTCGCATGAGGAACTACTCCTTCGAGTGTGTAGTATACACGTTGCTACAGCCGTTCCAGACGCGTGGTGGCGTCGCCGAAGCGGTCGAGCTTGATCCCCATGCGGTCCATGATCGACAAATACAGACTGCACATCTTGCGGTTTTCGTCGCCGGCTTTCAGATAATTGAGCGCGCGCCCGGTCTCCAGCGTGCCGCCCAAACCTCCGGCCAAGACCAGCGGCAACCGGGTGTTGTCGTGCAAGCGGCCGATCCACAGCTCAGAGAGAAACATCAGGCAGGAGTTGTCGAGCACCGTACCGTCTCCCTCCGGCATGCTGTCGAGTTTGGAGGCTAGATAAGCCAGCTGGCTTACATGGAAGCGCGAAATACGCTCATATCCCTCCGAGAGATTGTTGTGAGATGCGGCGTGGTGTCCTTCGCTCACTTCCAGGAACGGATAATACATCGCCGACAGGTCGCGGGAGATAATCAGCGAAGCCACCCGCGTCCGGTCCGTCTGGAACGCGATGGCGATGATGTCGCACATCAGCTTTGCGTGATCCCGCAGGTCCTCCGGCAAACCGTTTTGCGGCCGCTCCATGGCGAAGGCCGGGCGGTTCTTTTGCTTGGCGAGCTCGTCGGATTGATCCTTTATCTTGCGCGTGCTTTCGACGCGCTTTTCAACTTCGCGCACGCTGGTGAGGTACTCGTCCAGTTTGGCCCTGTCGTTGGAGCTGACCTTGCGGCTGAGCGCCTCGGCGCGATCTTTCACCCGGTCGAGAATGCTCACGTTGATCAGGCTTCCGCGATTTTCAAACAGGTTGTCCCACGCGAGAGACGGGTAGACTTCGACCGGCACCGGCGAATCCGGCGTCTGCCAGGAGATGTGCGAACTGTAGGCCATCGAGTAATTGGTCTCGTGGTAGCCGCTCATCGGCTGCTCGCAGGCGAGTACGATGCTGGATTGCGGGGTATCTTGCCCGACGGCGTTGGCAATCATCTGATCCACCGAAATGCCCGAACGGATGATCGCGCCTTTCTGGATTTCCGCGCCGGAGAGGAGACTTCCGGTCTGCGGCGGGTGAATGCCATGGCCGGTAGCGGCTTTATTAAAGAGACCGTCAATCACATTGATTTTGTGCTTCAGCGGTTCAAGCGGCGACAGCGTCTTGCTGAGCTTCATGTCGGCGCCCGACCCTTCCGCGCTCCAGTAGTTCTCATTGATGCCGTTGCCCATGAACATGACCGCGAAGCGTTTCGGAAACGCCCCAGGAGCGGTGGCATCGGCGAAGGCGGGCAGCGATTCCAGCAACGGAAGGGCAACCGCGACTCCGGCGCCGCGCAGAACCGCACGGCGGGAGATACGAGGGAAGGAGCTTGGCGTTGACTTCGGCATTCTAGTTCACCTTTCTTTGGAGAGCAGCGGTTTGAGGCGCTAATCTTTCAATCGCATCGGGATTTCGCCGGTTCAGGAACTGCGGGCTGGTGACGATAGCCTCGACCAGCGCACTAAAGCGATAATGATTGGCGGCCAGCTTGGCTTGCATGCGGTCTATGACCAGCTCATCGGATAGCAGCAGCGAACGGTTCAGCGCGTATGCCAGTAGTTTGTGCTCAAAACTGTCGAGAAACTGGGTCTGACGATTCTCGCGGATGTAAGCCCGCACGCCTTCGAGTCCCGAGCCTTCGCTGCCGTCCGGGAAAGGCGCCTTGGCGTCGATGGGACGTCCGGCGAGATCCGTGGCGCGGGCTTCGCCCACAGGGCCGTAACCCTCGAAAGCCAGGCCGAAGGTATCAAAGCGGGCGTGGCAGGAGGCGCAGACCGGATTCGTCCGATGTCGCGCCAGCATGTCGCGGATGGGTAGATCCGATTTTGCTTCGTCCGCCGGCAACTCGGGAACCACCGGAGGAGGCGGTGGAATGACCTGGCCGAGAACCCGATGCACAACCCAATAGCCGCGCTTCACGGGGCTGGTTCGCAGGCCCGGCGAGTTGGCGGTCAGGAAAACCGCCATCGGCAATAGACCGCCGCGCCCGTAGCGAGCAGCGTCGTCGACGCGCACCCAAATGTCCGGGCCGTGCTTGTCACTCTTCACCTCGGGCATGCCGTAGTGTTTAGCGAGCACCGGATTGACGAAGGTATAGTTTCCGTAGAGCAGGTCCAGAATCGGCCGGTCATTGTGGATCATGTCCTCCACGTAATGGATGGGCTCCTGGAACATGGCCTCGCGCAGTTCGCCCGTGAAGTTGGGGAAGCGCTCCCGATCGACGGCGTTGTGGTTTTCGAAGCGCCGGAAGTCCAGCCAGTTGCCGGTGAATTCGGTAGCCAGGCCGCTCACCCGGGGATCTTTCAACATGCGGCGAGTCTGCGCCATCAGCACATCGGGTCTTTGCAGATCGCCGGCCGCGGCGTGGGCCGACAACTCCTGGTCGGGCATACTAGACCACAGGAAATAACTCAGCCGGCTCGCCAGCGCGTACGCAGAGAGCGGACGACCGGCTGCTGCGGCAGTGGTGCGGAATGCCACGGGCTTGTTCGTCTCGCCCGGCGCTGAGCGGGACTCCAGATCGATTCGATAGCAGAAGTCAGGCGCCATCAGAATGCTGGCGATGGAATTGCGAATAGCCTCTTCGTGCGTCAGATCGTTCTTGTCACGAAGGGTGTGGTAGTAAGCCAGGATGTCGTCGCGTTCCGCCTTGGATAAGGGCCTGCGATAGGCCCTCGCGGCGAATTTAAGCAGGGCGTCGAGGTGTTTAGGCTCGGCTTCCGCGTGCATCTTCTCAAAAGTCCGCAGAGTGGCATCGATACCGTTAAAGTGATTGCGAATAGCCTCGGGAGCGATGGGATCATTCTTTACGTTGGGGTCTGCGACAAAAAAGCGATCCGTGACTTCCGGCGGAGTGGTATCCTTCGTAGGGTCGGCCAGGGCCTTGGCGAGATAGGCGTCAAGCAAGCCCATAATGACCGGGGTGTCGGTGATCTCATGACCCACCGGGCGGGGCGAGGCGGACTCAGCTCCTTTGCCAAAAACCTCGCCGCTCTGATTGAAGAAATATTGAATAAATGTGCGGGCGGTAAATTGGCTGATAAACTCGAATTCCTCCCACAGGCGGTTGAGCTCCTTCTGGCCTTTTTCATCCAGGATCAATTCCATGAGCGGTTGATCGTCACGGAAGAAGCCCAGCACGCTGTGGTAACCCGCACTCAGGAGGCGTCCTTTGTCCTCCGAATCGTCGGGAAAGTATCGGCCGCGCTCCGAGACGTAGAACTTATCCGGGAAAACCGAAGCAAAGCGCTCAAAGGAGGCTTCGTAACGCTTCCGCTGGGCCGCCGGAACCACTAGGTCCGGGTCGCCGAAGCGAGCCTTAGCGGAAAGCGCAGCCCAACGCGGAGCCGATTCCTGATGCAGCCCGGGATATTTCGGGATTTCCGGCATTACTTCCGGAGGATCGGTATCGTTGCGCAGAGCGTTAGGATCGCTATGACGGCGGTGAGTTGCATACTCGCGCAACTTCCAGTTCAGCAAGGGCTGCGAGGCGGGCGGTATTCCGTTGACGCGTGGAGCGGTGAACTGCATGGCCGTGTGGGCGCGGATCTTGACGACGAAATCGCGCATCTCGATACACTTGGCGCGGACATCTTCCTGCTGGTTCGTATTCAGCTTACTGGCGGGGGGCAGAGCGCGCCACATGATTTGCAGCTTGGCGATGGGACCCACTTCGGTTTTGGCTACCGCCGGCGTTTCTTCGAGTAGCCCCCAGACCAGAGGCAAATACTTCGCGCTAACCTTGGCTTCCGCCGCCGTAGATGCCAGTGTCGCCGCGGGCTTTCCCAGAGCCGCACGATACTTGAAGCGCCATGCGGCCTGGAAGTAATCCGCGTAATCCGTGGGCTGGCGCTGATAGAAATCTACAATCCGATGGGTGGCGTATTTATCGCGATCGGTATCGACCAGCATGGGATTGGGCGAAAAATCGATGCCATCAGGCGTAAGCACCATGTGATCGGCGACGTCATGCGCGGCCTGCAAATACTTCTTAAGCAGAGCGGGCGACATGGTCAACGACTCGCCGGAATTATCGAAGCCCGCGGTGTTGGCGGGATCGACGGGAAACTCGCGGGCCGGACGAATATCCACGCCCGTCAGGTCGCGGATCGTATAATCGTATTCGGCGCTGCTCAAACGGCGAGCCAGCACAGGTCCGGGATCGCCGGCATTCTTGCGCGCCTCAGCGGTGCGCATGGCCTGAATCCAATGGATGACCTGCTCGCGCGCTTCGGCCGGCGGCTGCGGCATCTGCTTGGGAGGCATTTCCATCGCCATTAGCTTGTCGCGCATCAAGGCCCAGCGAGGATTGTCCTCGACCACCTTCGCCACATCGGTATAGGACTTCAGATCGAATCCCGCAGCGGGTTTCGCGCCGCTATGGCACGCAAAACAATACTGCTTGACAAAAGGCTGCACCGTTTGCGCGAATTGCTGCTCGAGGGACGGGGAGGGCGCGGCCTTCAACGAGGGGATCGCGCAAATTGCGATGATTCCTGGCAGTAAACGCAGCAGGGCACGTGGGCTGCGACGAGGTATGAATTCCACGCTGTTCAATATCATTTTCCCGCTTAACTCATTATCCCGCACCATTATAGAGGCGCCTCCGGTGGACCGCAATGGGTGCGGTTCATGGGCGCGGTTCATGTGGTGCGGTACATGTGGTGCGGTTGACAGGGGCGCAGTTCACAGCGCCCTAAATTGCCCGCCTCAGCAGGCACGATTCAGTTCTCCGCGGTGCGAGGGGTTAATTCCAGGAACATGGCGGTCTTTTCGCGGCGGAACGTGGCGAAGCCAAGCCGGGAGAAGAACGAAGTCTGACTGGTAACGGCAAACAATTCCCTGATTCCCCGTTCGCGCGCTCTTTGCATGCATCGCTCCACCAGACCTGAAGCGAGGCCGCGGTCCTGAAAGTCGGGATGGACAGCGAGGCTGCGGACTTCGGCCAGTCTTTTCGAGTACACCTGAAGAGCGCAGCAGCCAACCAGGCGGCCGCCGGCGCTGGCGACAAAAAATGACGGCGCACGCGGGAGATTTCGCTGCACCAGGTGTTCGGGAAAGAGCCGGATCAAACCGCGGATGGCCGCCATATCGTCTTTCCCAGCGGCGCGAATCTCAGGACGAGTCTCGGTTCGAATCCCAATGCTGCGTGCCGCTTTGGACCGCGCTTTTGAACGCACACTGGAATGCGGGGTTTTGCCTGACACCATTCAATAGTCTCAGAAGCGGAACTCTCGATGCGAGAGGAAAGCTTGATGCGAGAGAAACGCCGGCGATCATTGCTGGCCGCTGGGGGCCAGAATCTTCGTCAGGTTCAGCCAGGAGACTCTGGCTACCGCCATGGAATCTCCCCAGGCCGCCGCGTTATCTTGCAGGACGAAGAAGTACTTCAGTCCGGCGGTCTCGGCGCTGGCGAATATCGTTTTGAAATCCACTTCACCTAATCCAACCGGAACGGAATAGGTATACTGACGCCGTTGATTTGGAGTCGCAGAGGGATTTGCGTCCCCATTCCTGACCCCGAAAGCGTCCCGGACATCCCAAACAGGGAACCGCCCCGGATACTGGCGAATCGTCTCGGGAATGTTCCGTCCGGAAATCGCCGTGTAACCCAGATCAAGTTCCATCCCAACCAATTCGGGATCGGTCTCGGAAAGAAACACATCGAAAAAAGTAGATTTTGATCCTGTCAGCAACTCGAAGTGTTCGACGTGGTTGTGGAAGATTACTTTAATGCCGAATTTCCGGGCTGTCTTTCCATAAGTGTTGTAATCGGCCGCGGTGCGCTTAGCCTCTTCTTCAGTCTGCTGCGGCGGTGTCACAACGCCCCGGAAACCACCTGCGCCCGGTCCCCGAACTGGGTCTTGGGCGCCACCGCTGCGCGCGCTTCCTCGCCTGGCGCCTCCGGCCATCGCCGGTTCCGCGTACTTAATTCCCAGGATCTGGCAGCCATCCAGGTCCTCTTCCATGCCTGTTCCAGTGCTGAAGCCGAGATCGATTTGCGGGGCGATCAGTGCATGGCGATCCAGCATTGCCCGATATGCTTTGGCGTCCAAGCCGCTAAAACCCACCGGGTTGACGAATCGATAGCCGATGGCGGCTAGTTGTGCGAGTGTGGATTCGACGTCTTTCGCCATCTCATCGCGCACGACTGTAAGCTGAATGCCGATTTGCCTGCTCCAGTCGGCGGAGCCTTCAGCGCGGAGCCGGCTGACGTAGCTGCCCAACGCGAGAGCGCCGCCGAACCGGGCAACGTCGCCCAGGAAAGAACGTCGCGGGAAAGTGCGCCGGCCGCTCTCGACGCAGTCAATTTTCTCAGCCACGATGACTCCTTAGACGTTCATTTTAACTGCCGGAGGCGTGCCGTGGCCGACTGCCAATTTAATGCTATAGCGTGCTCATGTCGATCACGAAGCGGTATTTCACATCCGCTTTCACCGTGCGAGCGAAGGCCTCTTCGATGCGCTTGATCGGAATGATTTCGATGTCGGAGACAATGCCGTGCTCCGCGCAGTAATCCAGCATCTCCTGGGTTTCGCGCACGCCGCCGATCAGCGATCCGGCGAGGGAACGCCGCCCCATGATCAATGTGTGGGCGGGTATCGAAAGCGGTTCGGGTGGCACACCCACGATCGCCATGCGGCCATCCAGCTTGAGCAGCGAGAGCAAGCCGTCAACGTCGTGGGGCGCGGAAACCGTATCGAGGATAAAATCGAACGAATTGGCTTGTGCCTTCATGGCGCCGGCGTCTTTGGAAACGATCACTTCATCAGCCCCCAAGCGCATCGCATCATCCTTCTTGCCGGGGGAGGTGGTGAACTGGACCACGTGCGCACCGAACGAATGCGCGAACTTGAGCGCCATATGGCCGAGACCGCCCAATCCATTAACGCCGACTTTCTTGCCCGGTCCCACCTTGTAGTGGCGCATCGGCGAGTAGGTAGTAATGCCCGCGCAGAGCAAAGGCGCGGCGCCAGCCAAATTCAGTTTCGGCGAAATCTTCAGTACGAAGTCCTGGTCGACGACGATGTTATTGGAATATCCGCCGTAGGTATTACGGCCGGTGTTTTTCTCGGGCGAATTGTAAGTGAAGACGGTCCCGACGAGGCAAAACTGCTCTTCGCCCTCCTTACAATTGGCGCAGGTGCGGCAGGAGTCAACCATGCAACCAACGCCCGCGAGATCGCCTTCCCGGAACTTGGTTAC
>DATJEI010000274.1:0-14547 GCA_035496735.1 Bryobacteraceae bacterium
TAAAGGCACGGTGCCCCCCAGTTCGGGCTGCGTAAGTTGAAGGGTCCAGATCAGGCATCCTTCGAGGGTGAATCCTCCAAACGCGTATGTTTCGGCGCGGGCGTCAGACAGAGTCGCGTGCAGCACCATGGCGGCGATTTGCGGACCTGAGGCCACCACGGCCCAAGCTGCGTTCCCGAGATAGCTGGTGCCAAGAAGAGCAATCCTGCCGGAGTGCCAAGGTTGACGGGAAAGCCAGCCGACCGTGTCGGCGCCGTCCTGCTCCTCATGAAATATCGGATTCAAGATGCCTCCGGAACCACCAGTTCCCCGGCAACTCTGTAGCAGGACCTGGAAGCCACGTTCGGCGAGGATCAGAGCAAGGTCCCGGAATTGGTGGTCGCGGCCGTAAGGACTGCGAATAAGGACAACAGGCAGACGCTCGCCGCCGCGCGGGTAATAGCGGTCGGCGAGCAAGTCGACGCCGTCGGACATTGCGATTCGTATGCCGCGACTTTGGACGATATCGCGTGTGTCAGGAGGCGGAAGATGCCAAATTCGAGCAAGAATCCGGCTGCCGACACTCATTGAGCCGCCCTCATGCGTCGAGAATCCTGCAGCGTGTGCTCGGGGAGGGTTGCCATCGCAGTATTTTGGTTACGCGTGGAGATCTCCGTCTCGTGCCAGGTAGCTCTGCTGTATCAGCTTCGCGACCAGCGCTGTCCAGCCTTGGTGGCTGGCTCCCAGGCCTTGTCCGTCCTCGCCGTGGAAGTATTCAAAGTAGGCCAGACAGTCACGCCAGTGCGGATCGTTCTGCAGTTGCTCTCTTTTCCCGTAGAGTGGCCGCCGGCCTTGATCATCTCGGAGAAAGAGCCGAGTCAATCGGCGCTGAAGCTCCAGACTAACCTGCCACAAGTTCAGACGCTGGCCGGAGCCGGTTGGGCATTCGATCAGAAATTCATCCCCGAGAAAGTAATGGAATTTTTGGAGCGCCTCGATCAGGAGGAAGTTGACCGGGAACCAAATGGGGCCTCTCCAGTTCGAGTTGCCGCCGAAGAGCCCGCTTTGCGACTCTCCCGGCTGATAGTCGATTCTATTCTCATTCCCATCGAGCCGCAGCGCGTAGGGATGATCGCGATGGTAGCGGGAGAGCGACCGGATGCCATACGGAGACAGAAATTCAGACTCGTCCAGCATGAGGCTCAGCACCGATCCCAAACGGTCCCGGTTGACCAGCGACAAGAATCTCCGGATGCTGGTAGCCGTTGTGAGCGTCTCAACATAATCTCCAAACTCTGGCAGATTGTCGATGAAATATTGCATCCGCCGTTTGAAGCCAGGCAGCGTGTCGATCAACTCCGAGTCCAGCGTCTCCACGGCGAGCAGTGGGATCAATCCCACCAGGGAACGCACCCGCATGGGCTGGAACCTCCCGTCTGGCAGACGCAGCACGTCATAGTAGAAGCGGTCAGTCCGGTCCCATAGCTCGATACCCTGTCCGGCAATGTTATTCATCGCGCGTGAAATATAGACAAAGTGCTCCAGGAACTTCGAAGCCACATCTTCGTAAGCGGAGTTCTGTCTTGACAGCTCCAGGGCGATGGTCATCATGTTGAGGCAATACATTCCCATCCAGCTGGTGCCGTCGCATTGCTCGATCACGCCGCCATTCGGCAATACACCGCTGCGATCGATTACCCCAACATTATCCAGCCCGAGAAATCCGCCCTGAAAGACGTTGTTGCCCTCCGAGTCTTTGCGGTTCACCCACCAAGTGAAATTGAGAAGCAACTTATGAAAGGCACGTTCCAGGAAGTTGCGGTCCGGACGCCCGGAGTGTCGTTCTTCAATCTTGTAAACCCGCCACACCGCCCAGGCGTGAACCGGAGGATTCACATCGGAGAAGTTCCATTCGTAAGCCGGAAGTTGTCCGTTGGGATGCAAGTACCATTCGCGCAGCAGCAGAAGCAGCTGTTCCTTGGCAAAGTCTGGATCGATCAGTGCCAGCGGGATGCAATGAAACGCAAGATCCCAGGCCGCATACCAGGGGTATTCCCACTTGTCCGGCATGGAAATCACGTCGGCATTATTCAAGTGAAGCCAGCCGCTGTTCCTTCCGCCCCTTCGCTGGCGCGGAGGTTCCGGCCCAGACGGATCGCCTCGCAGCCAGCGCCGGACATTGTAGTGGTAGAACTGCTTGCTCCATAACAAGCCGGCGAAGGCCTGACGCTGAACCAACTCCTCATCCGGTGTCAGCCGAGGGGGAGCGATTGCTTGGTAGAACTCATCGGCCTCGCAGCGGCGCTTTTGAAAAAGCTCATCGAAAGCGCTGCCAAATGGGTCAGGGCCAGGGTTAACTGTGAACCTTAGCTTCACAGTCGCATTCTGCCCGGCGTCAATGCGCAACTGGTAATGGGAGGAGGCCTTGGTTCCGACCCTTTTGGGATTCACTGCCTGCTTTGTCCCGGCAACCACAAAATCGTTGATTCCATCCTTTACATAAGGACCACGGTTCCCTGCTCCAAAAACTCGCTCAAAGTTGGTTTCGTTATCTGTGAACAGGAACTCTGGGCCCCCGGCGCATACGAGCCATCGCTCAGCCATCTCAAAGTGGCTAACCCGAATCGCGGGCACAGCCTCGCATATCATGTCTCCGGCCAGTTGAGGAATACGAGCATCCAACCCCCATGACCAGGTGTTGCGAAACCAAACAGTGGGCAAGACGTCGATGCTGGCGGCATCGGAGCCTCGATTGAACACTGTGACTCGGATGAGAATATCTTCGGGCGCTGCTTTTGCATATTCCACGACGACGTCGAAGTAGCGATTCTCCTCGAATACCCCGGTATCGAGTAGTTCGTATTCGGGCTCCGCGCGGCTGCGGCGCCGGTTCCCCTCGATCAGTGCCGCGTAGGGGAAGGCCGCCTGCGGGTACTTGTACAGATACTTCATGTAGGAGTGCGTTGGCGTCGAGTCGAGATAGAAGGAGTACTCCTTGACGTCCTCACCATGCGTCCCCTCGTTGCCGGTGAGCCCGAAGAGGCGCTCTTTAAGAATCGGATCTTGGCCATTCCACAGCGAAACCGCGAAGCAGACGAGTTGGTGGCGGTCACAGATCCCGCCCAGACCGTCTTCATTCCAACGATAGGCGCGCGATCGGGCATGCTCGTGAGGGAAATACTCCCACGCGGTTCCGTCAGGTGAATAGTCCTCGCGTACAGTTCCCCAGGCCCGTTCACTCAAATAGGGCCCCCATTGCTTCCAGGGAATGCGCCGCTCACGAGCTTCCGCCACCCGTAGATGTTCTGGCGTCATATCTTGAGTTCGGGCTCTAATCGGCGCAAATGTAGCCTTTCTCGGCTAACTTGATCATTACACGTCGGGCTGCGGCTTCCGGCAGCTCTCGTACGCCGTCCACGACTAGTGCCGGCTGCTCAGGTGGCTCGTAGGCGGACTGGAGTCCGGGCACGTTCTCGGCCTCACCCGAGCGAGCCTTGCGATAGATTCCTTTGGGGTCCCTCGCGACACAAATGTCTAAAGGGCATTCGACATACACCTCTATGAAGCGGGGAATCTGCTCGCGTGCTGCATTCCTGTACCGGCGCCGGTTCGCCGTCGCGTCGAAGATGACCGGGACTCCGTGCTGCGTGAGCAGCTTGCCGATGTAGACCATCTGACGGTAGAAGGTTTCCCGTTCCTGCTCATCGTAATCAGGCCGAACGGTTAAGTCTCGGCGCAGGACATCGGATTCGAGCACTGCGACGTCAATACCCCGGCCCGCAAGTTGCGCTTTCAGCGAAGTCACAAGAGTCGATTTCCCGGAAGCCGGAAGACCTGTGACCCAAACTGCGAAAGCATTCTTGGGCTTAGGTTCCACAATAGAGATTCGCCTTTTGAGGATCGAAACGGTCACTTTCTAAAACCGCGACAATGAACGTCAGGATTCTTTGACGCACAGTATCCGGCAGCGTGGGATACCAGAGTGGACTGGCCATAACGAGCCCACGAAAGGCGAGAAATGGCGCCACTACCTTCAGCATTTCACGATCTTCGCTCTTTTCGAGGTAACGTTGCCAGAAGCGAAGAAACAACGATCCCAAGGCTCCTTCCAGGCGTCCGCTCCTCTGTAAAGAGAAGAACAAGTAGTTCATCGTAAGAGATGCCACATCGTCGGCAGGGTCGCCAAACTCGCCGCGAGAACGATCCAGCAGCGAGAACTCCGTCGCAGATCGAAACAGAATGTTCCAGGGATGAAAATCTCCGTGCACTTGGCGTAGCCGGTGCGTGCGATGCTTCAACCGCCAGCGCCAGGCCACGCACAGGTGTTCGATCCTCTCGAGCAGACCGACAGGAAAAAGTGGATGCGGAGGGTAGGAATCCGTTACGCCCATGATGCACTCGCCATTCCCCACTAATTCGCGGATGCGCCGCACGTAGAGCCCTGGATCCGTTCCTGGAACCCTGTGGATCTCCACCAAGTACTCGCAGAGCGCATCGGCACGGGCTAGATCGAGTTCCGTGAGCGCGTCGTGATCCCGAAGCCGCTCCAGATCGTGAGCATAGCTCTCGCCTTCGGCGTACTCGGTCAGCAAACAGAACTCCTCCACATCGCCGAGCGAAATGAGGCGGCCGTCCGGCTGAAATCCGGATACGTCAAGCGACCGGACATGACGCGGAAGGTGATTGAAAGCTTGGTTCTCCCAAATCAGCTCCTGAGCCCGATCCGCCATATTTTCGTGGCCGAATGGACCCGGGCTTATGGTGTGCAACACTGCGGACTTCTGCTCTCCGCCGTCAATTTGGTAGTCCACCCTGACTGGAGTGCCGTATCCGTAGCCCTTGATGTATTTGCCTTCATGTGGGCTTCCCAGCACGTTCAAGGCGACAACCCTTGCTCGCGCGCCGAGCAGAGCGCTAAGATACTGCGCAATCTCTGCTCCCTTCAAGTCAGGCACGCATAGTCCCCCTCCCCAGAGCTTCGCTGCAGTTTATCCGCCAAAGATGATTTTCGCTCACTGCGCTCTCGACCGTGGAGGATCACATGCTAGCAGTATTACTGGTTATCAGAGTAGTCTTAACCATATTGTGAAGTTCTTAGTACTAGCTCTCGATTTCGATGGGACGATCGCCCAGAACGATGTTCTCGATCCTGACGTCCGCAAAGCCATAGGAGAGGTTCGAGGACGGGGTATTGTCGTCGTGCTGGTCACAGGCCGAATTCTTGAAAATCTTCGCCGGGTCGCGGGCGACCTGCATTTTGTGGATGCGGTGGTCGCGGAGAATGGCGCCGTGATCGAGTTTCCCGACAGTGGATACTCTGCCGTGCTAGGGCAACCGCCTCCACCGAGCTTGCTGACGCAACTCCGGCAGCAGGGCATCCCCTGCGCGGTTGGACGATCCGTAGTCGAGGCGGACACACGCGAAGCTCCACGGATTCTGGCTGTACTGCAACGGCTGGAATTGCCGCTGGTTCTCGTCTTCAACCGTGGCCGTGTGATGGTATTGCCTCAGGCCATCAGCAAGGCGACGGGACTTCGCGAAGCACTCGCAATCCTGCGCCTGTCGGAACATAACGCAGTGGCTATCGGCGACGCAGAGAACGATCATGAACTGCTGCGGGCGTGTGAGGTGGGCGTGGCAGTCGCCTGGGGCAGCGAAGCCTTGAAGGCATTCGCCGACTATATACTGCCTGGCGACGGTCCTAGCGCCGTGGGCAGCTACATTCGCGGCCTTGCGAAGCGCGGTCGTATTCCGGTGCCGTTGAAGGCCCGGCGGCGTCTCTTGCTCGGGCACACGGAGGACGGGTGCCCGCTGGCGCTCGCAGCCAATGGCCGGAACGTGTTGGTAGCGGGTGATCCGAAGTCCGGTAAGTCGTGGGTGACGGGGCTGCTCTGCGAGCAACTGATTCTGTATGGCTACTCCCTCTGCGTTCTCGATCCGGAAGGCGACTACATTTCGCTCGAGTCGCTGCCCGGTGTGGTTGTCTTTGGCGGCGCGGATCCGCTGCCGCGGCCTCGAGATCTGCTACGGACATTGCGGCACGCCGATGTTAGCATCGTAATCGATCTTTCGCACACGCCTCACGAGGAAAAGATCGAGTACCTGCGTAGCGTCCTGCCGGCGTTGGCGACGCTTCGGCAGCGCACGGGATTGCCCCATCGGATCGTCGTAGATGAAGCGCATTACTTCTTGCACGACCCCGACATTCACGACTTGTTAGACCTTGATTTGAGCGGTTATACCCTGGTTACCTATAGAGCGTCGAAGCTGCACAGCGAGTTGCTGGCCGCCAGTGAGGCTGTCATCGTAACCCGCGAGTCCGATCCTCACGAAGTTGGTGCGCTGTATGCGCTTTGCCGCAAGTGTGAGAGCCATATGACGGAGCAGGAATGCCGACAAGTGCTAGGGAGCCTTGTCATAGGAGAGGCCGTTGCGCTGCCTGTCACAGAGGAAGCCGAGGGCGACGTTCGGCGAATTCGGCTGGCTCCGCGACTAACCCCACACGTCCGCCACTTGGCTAAGTACGTCGATATCCCGGTGTCAGAGGGTCGCGCCTTCGTTTTCTGGCATGGCAGTTCGCCCACCGGACGCCGCGCCAGCACGCTCCGCGAATTCGTGGGTGTACTGGAACAGTTCCCGGCGGCCACTTTCGATGGCCACTTGCGCCGGGGCGACTTTTCGAACTGGATCGCCAATGTGTTCGGCGATTATCCGTTGGCCAGTACGGTTAGGCGGATTGAGGATGACTACTGCGCCAGCAGAATGCCCGACGTCACGACAAATCTCGTCGAAGCCATTCGCTCACGTTACGAGTTCGTTGAGCCTGAAGCTGAATAAACCGGAGTCATCTGCTCGGCGCCGCAGCATCGTCGGGGACTACTTGAGAACTTCGACTGGAGTGATCGTGGCTTCCAAGCGTGCCTTGGCATTCGAGCCGGTTCATCACAGCCGCGCCCGCACTACGATTCGCCATATTCCGGCCCCGGCGCCCGCTCCGGCTTCTTTTCGCGCTCCTCATTCATGGTCGCTTCGCTCAGCAAAAGAGTGCTCGCCACCGACACCGCATTTTCGAGCGCAACCCTCACAACTTTTGTAGCGTCGATAATACCGGCCTCGATCAGATCGACATATTTGCCTATAGAAGCGTCCAGGCCATTACTTCCCTTGCCGGAGCGCATGTGGTCGATTACTACGCCCCCGTCCAGCGCGGAGTTCTCGGCGATCTGCCGGGTAGGCGCTTCGAGGGCTTTCTTAAGGATGCGCAGGCCGGTCCTTTCATCTTCGTCACATGACTTCCTCCGCCTCCACAGCATCAATCGCCCGCAGGAGGGAAAGACCGGCGCCGGGAAGCACCCCCTCAGCGACCGCGGCTTTGGTCGCGGCAATGGCGTCTTCGAAGGCCTCCTTTAGCTTCTTGGCCTCCGCCTCGGAAGGAGCACCAACGCGAATCACGGCGACTCCGCCAGTCAACTTCGCCAGACGCTCCTGCAGTTTCTCCTTGTCGTAATCCGACGTGCTCTCTTCGATCTGCTTGCGCAACTCCCGGCAACGCCCGTCTATGGCGGACTTCGCGCCTGCGCCGCCTACGATGGTGGTGGTGTCTTTGTCCATCACCACTCGCTTAGCCTTGCCGAGCTGTTCCATCGTGACGTTTTCGAGCTTGATCCCTAACTCTTCCGCGATAACCTGGCCACCGGTGAGAATAGCGATATCCTGCAGCATCGCTTTGCGCCGATCCCCGAATCCTGGAGCTTTCACGGCCGCGCACGGCAATGTTCCGCGAATCTTGTTCAGAACCAGAGTGGCCAGAGCCTCCGCCTCAACGTCTTCCGAGATGATCAGCAGTGGCTTGCCTTCTCGCACAATCTGCTCCAGGAGTGGAAGCAGGTCTTTTACATTGCTGATCTTCTTCTCCTGAATCAGTATCAACGGTTCGTCAAGCGCCGCCTCCATGCCTTCGGATCGGTAACGAAATACGGGGAGATATAGCCGCGGTCGAATTGCATGCCCTCGACGATCTCGAGCACGGTCTCCGTGGTCTTGGATTCTTCCACGGTGATGGCGCCCTCAGCGCCAACCTTCTCGACCGCTTCGGCCACCATATCGCCGACAGTAGAGTTATTGTGCGCAGAAATCGTGGCCACCTGCGCCTTTTCACGCTTACTGGTCACTGGGCGCGACAGAGCCCGAAGGGATTCCACTGCGACTTGGAGCCCGCGCGTGAGCCCCCGTTTCAAATCCACGGCGCTGGCCCCGGCCGCAACATTGCGAACTCCTTCGGCTAGAATCGCATGCGCCAGAAGCGTCGACGTTGTGGTGCCGTCGCCGACGGCGTCTCCGGTACGTTCGGCCGCTTCCCGAACCATTTGGGCGCCGAGATTCTCCTCTGGATCCTTTAGTTCGACTTCCTTGGCGATCGTCACCCCGTCGTCACAGACAATCGGCCGTCCGAACTTCTTCTCGATCAGGACGGACTTGGACTTCGGGCCCAGGGTCACGCGAACCGCATCGGCAAGGATACCGGCACCTCGCAAAATGCTCTGACGGGCTTCTGCACGAAACTGGAAGCGTTTGAATTCTCCTTTGGAAGCCATTCATTTGGTGCAAGCCAGATGCCATCCCCATGACGTCATGGAACCTTGCTTGCACAGTTCTCTATGGGGGTGTCCCATGAAACTGACCCTGAGCGTGATCAAAGCCGACATCGGCTCCATTGGGGGCCACGTGGCTCCATCAAAACGCCTGCAGGAAACTGTCCAGGCCGTCATTCGGGACCGGGCTGCTGGCTTGATTCTAGATCATTACATCAGTCACACCCGCGACGATATAGCCATTCTGATGACTCACACGCGAGGAGAAGGGGACGAGCAGATTCACAAACTCGCATGGGATGCCTTTCGTGCCGGCACTGACGCAGCGCGACAGGAAGGTCTGTACGGAGCCGGTCAGCATCTACTCAAAGACTCGTTTTCCGGAAACGTGAGGGGGATGGGTCCGGCTGTTGCGGAGATGGAAATCGAAGAACGGCCGAATGAGCCGTTTACGGAGCTGCAAAGAGACGGTTTGGCAGTCAGATGCTTGTGCATCTCCCATGCCTTGAGTTGTGCTGCGCAAGGCGACAAAACTCGATCGTTAGAAAGTCACCCTTAACGAGAGCTGGATATTCCGCGGGAGCGGATTGACGAGCAGCGAAGTTATGATTCCGAAGTAGGGCTTCCCACGACGAGGTTGGGATTCCGAAATCTGGCCGATTGAACAAATTAAACGCCTCCCCCCGGAGATCAATCGTATCTTTTTCCTTTATGATGAAGTCCTTTTAGAGGGCTACATCCATATTGATCAGTCTGGGGCTCATGACGTTGGGAATGGTTCTCGATGCATTTCCAAACGTAAATGGAGCAGGCCGCGCGAATGTTCATCGGATCGGCTTCAGCTTTGCACCGGGGCCGTAGACTCCGATCCAGTGATTCGTGAATCGTAGCGGGCTCTGAGGCGATATCTTAGGCATGTGGCAATCAATGCAGTTGGAAACCGTCTGCGTCCGGCACACAGGCTTCGGCGGTGGAGCGCTCGACGAGTGACAGCCCAGACAGCGATCGTTATAGAAAGCGGCGGGCCTAATCTCCGCGCCCTCATGCGGATCGTGACAGGTAAGACAGGAAAGAGCCCCGTTACTTTTTCGGAAACAAGCGCTTTCGTTCAGGTAGAGGGGTTGGTGGCGGACGTTCCAGGAAACATTCCAATCGACCTTCTGACCCGCCGTTGCAGGCGCTCGATGACACGTTCCGCAGAATTCGATTAAGCGCGCCGCCGAAAATGTTTTTGGGTTTTGAATATTATTCGCAGCAGGGCGTTTGACGTGGGCGGCCCCAGGGCCATGGCAGTCTTCGCAGCGCACTGCGAGTTCGGTCAGCTGAACCGTGCCATCCGCGCTAAACGTTACAAGACCGGTGGAATGGCACTGGAAACATCCGGCGATCCCCGTAGCAGGATCGGTGGTCTTGTATAGCAATCCCGCGGCCTCCGCCAGCGATGTGGGCCGAATTGCAGACTGGCCCGGGGTTGGACCCCACGAGCGTACAGCCGAATAATAACTGGAGTAGTGTTCCACGTACCAATCCTGGTTGACCTTCGTGACGAAGGTCACAGCTTGACGGCCGGCTCCGAAAGCCCACTCTATAGGCAAATCCATGACGTTCACGGCGTCAAGGATTCGGGTCCGTAACTCCCCAGCCGAACGCAAAAACTCGAAACGGTAATTGGGACTTCGACGCAGATCCAACCCGGTGGGGAAAGCATTCGCTAGCGGATGGTTCACGGCACGAGAAAGAGCATTGGCGTGCGCGCTTTTGGTCTGCCGGGCAAATTGAGACGGATGGCAACTGCCACAGGCTTTCGCTCCCACATACGAACCCGCTTCCGCCCCGGCCACAAGCCGGGCCGCAAAACTCGACGTCACAGCGGCGAATGCCGTCCAAACCAGCGCTCGTTGCCTTAACCAGGGCATGAATTGATCTTCGAAGTTGCGGCAACGCAATTGTCAGGACTTATTCCCATCAATCGCGACGTACTGCTTACCCGCCACCATGTATCTTATCGGAGGCGCACCGCATTCGCTTCACAAGCCGTCATCGGCTGCCCGCGCCGCGGTTTACAGATCCGACAAATAGGGTAGCTTGCCGTTGCTGTCGGCGAACTTCTCGGCTGGAACGCCCAGTTTGTGCAGCATTGCCACATGAAGATTCGCGAGCGGTGTTTCGTTCGGATATTTGATGTTGCGGCCCAGGTTGAATAAGCCATTGCCGCGGCCGGTGAGCACCGTCGGCAGGTTGTCGTGATCGTGATCCTTGCCGAGACCGCCGCCGTAGGTTACCATCGCGCGGTCAAACAGAGTGCCGTCTCCGTCTTTGGTGGCCTTGAGCTTACCGATAAAGTAGGCGAACTGCTCCACTTGATAGCGATTGATACGGATGCATTTGTCGATCTTCTCTTTGTCCCCGCCGTGATGGGTGAGGCCGTGGTGAGAGTCGGCGATGCCGATCTCGCGGTATGCGCGATTGCTTTGCTCAATCGCCATCATAAAGGTGATGATACGCGTCGCATCGGATTGGAACGCCAGCGTCATCAGATCGAACATCAGCCGCGTGTGTTCATTGTAATTTTCGGGAACGCTGGAGGGCGGCTTGTCCATGGCGGGAACCACCTGAACGTTCTGCTGCTCGGTTTTCTGGATGCGGGTTTCGATGTCGCGCACCGCATACATGTATTCGTCCATCTTCTTGCGATCGGTGGCGCCCAGGACGTTTTCCAGGCGCTTGGCATCTCCCAGGACGGAGTCAAGCACGCTCTTCTCATACTTTTCCTGGCGGGCGCGCACTACCGGATCACGTTCCACTTCGCCGCTGCCAAAAAGGCGCTCGAAAACCGCGCGCGGCCGCACTTCGGGAGGATTAGGTGTAGACGGCGTCCGCCACGAGATGCTGTTGCTGTAAGCGCAGCTATAGCCGTTGTCACAGTTGCCGCCCTGAATGCCCTCTTCGCATCCTAATTCCAGCGACGCAAACCGGGTGGCTCCGCCAACGACCCTGGCCGCATACTGATCCATCGACACGCCGGCTTGAAGATCCTTACCGAAAGTCTTCTTGGGATGTGCGCCGGTCAGATAGCTTGCGCCGGCGCGGCCGTGATCGCCCGGACCATCGCCCAGTTCACGGCCTCCATTCACCGTCAGCCCCCCCACTAACGAAATATCCTGGCGGTATATTTCGAGCGGTTCCAGTGTGCGCGGCAGTTTCTCGGGCAATGGGATGATGTCGCTATCGGTCTTGAGATACCACGAATCCACTTGTACGCCATTCGGGAAATAGACCACCGCCATGCGAGCCGGCCCTTTCGCGGTGTCGGCCCGGCCGAGCGCAGGTATCATCGCATCCAACAAAGGCAGTGCCATCACGCCGCCCGCGCCTCGCAAAAAGGTGCGCCTGGGCAGTTGCCTTTTGAAAATCACGTTCATGGTTTGTCGACCTCCACGCTTCTCATCTGAAATGGCTTGCTCTTCACTACTTCCATGACCAACGCCGAAAACCGATAGTCATTGGCTGCTACCTGTTTGGCGATTGCGTCGACGGTGGGCCGGTCGTAGCGCTCAAGGCCCCGTCCCAGGCTATAGGTCAGCATCTTCTCGGTGACGTTGCGCACGAACGCATCGGACTGCCCTCGGAGAACTTCTTTGAGTCCCTTCGATCCGTTGAAGGATTTGCCTCCGGGCAGTGTGCCGGCGGTCTCGATAGGGAAGTTGCCGTCGTGAGTGCGATAGGCGCCTACCGCATCGTAGGTTTCCAGGCCAAAACCGATCGGGTCCATCACATTATGGCAAGGGGAACAACTCGGGTTCTTGCGGTGCTCCTCCAAACGCTGGCGCAGGGAGACCTCCGTGCCGATATTCGATTCGTTCAGCGAAGGCACATTCGCCGGAGGTGGCGGAGGGGGCGTGCCTAGCAGATTTTCCAGCACCCACTTGCCGCGCACCGGCGGCGAAGTCCGCGTGGGATAGGACGACACGGTGAGGATCGCTCCTTGGGTCAAGACACCGCCGCGCTGTTCGCCGTCCAGAGTCACCCTTTGGAATTCCTCCCCGTTGACTCCGGCGATTCCATAATGCCGGGCGAGCGGACCGTTGACGAAGGTAAAAGGTGCGTCGATAAAGTCCAGAATGCTGCGGTCTTCTTTAATGATGGCCTCAACGAACATGCTAGTCTCGGTCCGCATGGCGTCGAGGAGCTCGTCATCCACGGTGGGGAAGCGCTTGGGATCGGGCTTGGTACGGCCCAAGTTACGGAGTTGCAGCCATTGCGCGGCCCAATTGTCAACTAAGTTGTGCGACTTCGGGTCGGCGAGCATGCGGCGCACTTGCGCTTCCAACACGGCCGGCTGCCGCAGCTTTTGCTCCTTGGCGACGCGGAACAATTCCTGATCGGGCATGCTGGCCCACAGGAAGTAAGATAGACGGGATGCCAGTTCAAAGTCATTGACTGGATGCGCCGTCGTGGAGCCGGACTTCGGCTTGGGATCGGTTTCCACTCGGAACAGGAAATCCGGAGATGACAGGATGGCTTGCAAGGCCAGCCGCACGCCTGCCTCCAGAGATTCCCCTTCGCGCTGCGCCAGAGCGACCAGACTCAACTTTGAAGCCAGTTCGCTTTCCGTCACGGGACGCCGATAAGCGCGCTCCATCAGATTGCTGACCACTGTCCTGGCACACTGTGGGTTGTGTTTGCCGGGCAGGTGGCCGCAAATGAAAATCTTCTTGTAGCTTTCAGGCGGCGCGGCGCTGGGGTTGAAAGGCCCGACGATCTCGAGATAATCCACAAACAAGCCGCGGCGCATATCGGGGTTGATATTCTCGCGGGGATCTTTCAGATCTGCCAGTTCAGGAAACGAAGCTCGCAGGAAGTGTTCTCCCGCCTTCACGGGTGCGCGGACGGTGAACTCGCCGCGTGAGTATCCGTAGGCGCTGTCGCCCTCGATCACTTCGGTAATCACGGGTTTCCCGTCCACGGCAAAGATGAGCTTGCGCGGCGGTGCCGCCTTGCGCGACGCCTCTTCGCGGGCTTTAAGCTGCTCGGGAGTTGGACCTGGCGGCGGCAGGCCGGCGGCCGCTGCTTTCGCTCGCGCCGCCTTGAATTCCTCAAATCGCTTTTTTCGTTCCGCGGCCTGCTGCGCCTTTTGCTCGTCCGTCAGATCGCCGGTATCCCCTCGATAATTAGCGACGCGCAAACGGAATTCGTACTCAGCATCCACCGGGGACACCCAGGTTCCGTACATGGCTCCGCGCAGTGAATACGGCAGATAGGTGCCGGCATTGCCCGCAGAAAGCACGTCGTTTGCGTCGGGGGAACGCCGGTTCAAGAGGCGGGCGAGGCGCGTCGGCTTGGGCGGAAGCGTTTCGCCATACACTGCCAGGCGTGAGATGTTCTTGGCCACCGCCATGTACTTTTCCATTAGCAGCGGAGAGACCGACAAAACGTCGCCATTGTTGTCGAAGCCGTAACCGGAATCATCCACTGGGAATTCGTCAGCGGGGCGGGCGGCCACGCCCAGCAGATCGCGAATGGTGTTGTTGTATTCGACGCGGTTCAAGCGGCGAGCAGTGACCCGCCCGGGCTCCGCTTCCTTGCTGAACCCGGCGCGCGTGAGGGTGCTTTCAATCCATTTGGTAACAGCCGCGATTTCTGTCTTCGCCGGAACCGGCCGTCCGGGAGGCGGCATCTTGCCGGCGCTCAGCTTCTCCAGAACTTTGTCCCACACCTCTGGCTTACGCGCGGCCAGTTCATCGCTGGTGAATGCGCTGAGGTTCAGGCCAGCAGTGGAAAGCTTCTCGTTGTGGCAGAGGTAGCAGTTCTTGGCCAGGAAGGGCTGAACATCCTTATGAAAGGCCGCTTCCGATGTGATCTGCACTGCAGTGCTTGTGCTAGGCGAACTCTGGCCCAATAAAGCCGAAAGACAGCCCAGCAACCCGAGGATACCAAGCGAAAGCAGCAGCGTCGCGCCTGGGCTTACGCCTGTGCC
>DATJEI010000275.1:0-2046 GCA_035496735.1 Bryobacteraceae bacterium
GCCGGCACCGCGCATGCATAAGCCGAGAGCAGCGGTATGAAACTTTTTCCCTGCAGCCCGATGCGTGCCATAGTGCGGTCCGCGATCAGCGCCGCGCGCGCCAGGTAGCCGGAGTCCTCCAGCACGCCGATGAATAGGAACAGCAGCAGGATCTGCGGCAGGAATACGATCACCGATCCCACGCCGCTCCACACGCCGTCCACGATGAGCGAGCGCAGCGCTGTATCCGGCATGGTAGCTTCAATCCATTTTCCGGACGTCTGAATAGCCGCGGCCACCGCATCCATCATCGGACGCGCCCCGGCGAAGATGGTCTGGAAGACGCCCACCACCACCATCAGGAAGACCAGCGGTCCGATCACCGGATGCAGGAAGATGCCGTCGAGCCGCCGTGTCCACAGCGGCGGAGCAGGCGCGCGAAAGTTCGTCCGGCGGCTCATGTTGGCTGCCCAGTCGCGCACCTTGGGCACGTCCTGCAGTACCGGTAGTTGCAACAGCGGCGGCTTGGGAGGCAGGTGCAGCGGCGCAGCATTCAGGAACTCGAATACTTTTTCGACGCCGGTGCCTTTCGATGCGCTGATCAGGACCACGGGCGCGTTGAGCTGCTTGGATAATTCCTTCGCATCCACTTCGCCGCCGCGGCCGTGCAGATCGTCAGCCATGTTGAGGATCACCAGCGTCGGCAATCCCAAACTCAAAATTGGCGCGGCCAGCGACAAGTGGCGGCTGAGGTTCGTGGAATCCAGGATCAGCATCACCGCGTCGGGCTTGGGCAAGCCCTTCATGCTTCCCGCCAGAACGTCGTGCGTGACGCGCTCGTCTTCGGTGCGCGGCTGCAGGCTGTAAACACCGGGGAGATCCACCACGAAAATTTCGCGCAGATGGCCTAACTTCGCGCGCCCCATGCGATGCTCTACCGTTACGCCGGGGAAATTCGCGACCTTCTGCCGCAACCCGGTCAGCCGATTAAAGAGCGTGGACTTGCCCGAGTTGGGTGGCCCGACAATGGCCACGATGTGCTGCTTACCGGAAGTTTCCGGCGGCGGCAGAGTGGCGGCAGCGGGGCCGTGGCAATCGTCCATCAGGCGTTCCTTATCGCAGAATTAAATGCACGGCGGTTTCACGGCGCAGCGCGACTTCCGAGCCGTCCACGCGAAACACCCGCGGGTCGCCGCCCGGCGCCGCATGCGCCCGGGTAACCGTATGGCCCGGCAGAAAACCGAGTTCCATCAGACGTTGGGCATCAATGTCGGACATCTCAATGCGCTCGAGAATACCCGTCTCGCCCTTTTTGAGGGCGGTTAAATTGCGCGGCCCCGACGGAGCGCCGCGGCCCTTCTTATTGAAACCTATTTGCATCCCGTATTCATTATGGCTGTTGCTGGGAGTGTTTTCAAGGGGCTATTGCAAGTCACTTGCAACTGGGCGTCCCCAGAGGGCCGCGGCCAACAGGGTCAACGCAAACGTCAGGACACTGAGAATGGCCCCGAGTGTGACAGATCCAGGAGCGTAATCGAGGGTGACACTGCTTTTTCCCTGCGGAATTGCAATACCGCGCAGCCCGCCATGAATTTCATCGATCCGCTGCGGGCTTCCGTTCACGCGAGCCTCCCAGCCCGGATAATACAGTTCACTCAACACCAGCGTTCCGCTACTGGCCGCGGTTACTGTGACGGCGATGTGGCGGGCTGCATGCTCCTTAACGATGGCCGGCGTCATACCGGGTTCAATCCAGGCGCGCGGATAGGCGCTGGGATTCTCGTAAATTTTCCAGTTCGCATCGCCATACACCGGATTGGCTTCCGCCGCCGAAGCCGGCCTCAGAAAATAGCGGACGTTGAGCAGGTCGGCTCCGGGACCGCCTCTGCCCGTCAGGTCCATATAGTTGGCCGCGAGCGTGACCGCGCCGCCGTTGAGAGTCTCGATCCCCCACGAGTCGCCGATATTCAGTTCCGGCGGCGCTATTACCTGAACTCGAAACGGCCCCGGCTGCGCTTTCAGAAAATCCGCCGCGCCGCGCATGCTAATCAGCCGTTCGAGCTGGTC
>DATJEI010000276.1:0-4586 GCA_035496735.1 Bryobacteraceae bacterium
CCTCGGCCTGCGGAATGTCCAATTACAGTGCAAGAACTTGCTGAATATTGACGAGTCGCTCGGCACATTCGATTACATCCTGACTCACGGCATTTACGGATGGACGCCTCCGGAAGTGGGCGAGAAGATTCTGGAAATCGCTGAACGATGCTTGACTCCCGAGGGTGTAGCTTTCATCAGCTACAACACTAAGCCAGCGGGCCACATTCGACGGCTGGTGCGTGACATGATGTTGTATCACGCGGGTCGCTTCGAAAATCCGGTGGAGCGCCTGGCGAGTGCGCGCGAGTTCCTGAAGATTCTGGCGCTGGGACGTCCGGAACCGGAAGCCTTCGACGCTGCCGCCACCAGCTATGCGCGAGACCTGCTGGAACATAGCGATAGCGCCCTGTTCCATGACGACTTGGCGCCGGTGTACGAGCCGGTCTACTTTCACGACTTCGTGGCACGCGCGGAGGCACACCAGCTTCAATACATGGGCGACGCGAACGGTTACGACGCGCCGAGAAACCTGCGGGCGGAGGCAATGGAAGCGGTGCGCGCGATGGCCGCGGGCGACCGCATTGCCGAACTGCAGTTTTTCGATTTTCTGCGAATGCGCGGCTTCCGCAGGTCGCTGCTGTGCCGCAACCACCAAAGGTTAGCGGATGATTGGGACGCTTCGCGAATCGTGGGTTGCTACGCCACTACGGCGGCCAACGAGGATAAAGATGGCGCTTTTTGCGGCGCGGATAACGTCCGCCTGACAACTGCACACCCTGTGCCGATTGCATATATGCGCCGATTGATTCAATCCCGGCCGGTTTCAATCAAGGTTGAGCCGGATCAGGCTTACGTTGCGCTGGAATTGTTTAAAGGCGGCATTATTGAGTTGCACGTGACCCCTGGGGCTGCGGCCGAGGCCGGGCCAAGGCCCCGCGTAAGTCCGCTAGCGCGGCATCAGGCGATGAACGGAGAGCTCCATGTAACCACGCTGTGGCATCGGGCGCTCGAAGTCGAGGGCGAGGAGGCGCGGCGGATGCTCACAATCCTGGACGGAACCAGGGATCGCGAAGCACTGTGCCAAGCGATGGACTGTTCGCATGAGCGTCTCGACGCAGAGCTGCACATGCTAGGCCGATTGGGATTGCTAGTCGAATAGCCGCTACTGTTGCACGTAGTCCCACTCTGCCGCGCCTCTTTGGGCAAGCGCCTGCACGTCTCCCGGCAAGAGGTAGCGCTGATCGGCGAGGGATTTCGCGGCCGCCTCGAATTTCTTCAGGTAATCATCCTTGCTGGCGTAACGTTCTTCTATCGAAAGACGCGGATCGCCGGTCTTCATACGCTCAGCTTTAGTACGGGCAAACGGAATGAACGAACCGGTCTGCGTAGCGAGCATTTTTGGCGCGCCAGTTTCCGGGGCTCGCAGGTTCCAGCCCGTGTAGGTGGCAAGTGGAACCGCGATCTCGGGCATGCGGATGCCCGCGACATCGAGACCGTCTCCGTCCACTTGCGGGACCATTAGAGGATACGGCTGACCGATTTCAGGCGGCTCCTGGGTCGCGATGCCCTTGGTGCGGAAATCCGGACCGTAGTTGGACGGGTAGGCGAGATGCATAATAGTCGGGAAAGCAATCCCGGGGATTTTGGGAAACTGAACACCGGCAAGCGGCACCAGTTCGTGCGCCGCGACGCTTGGATATTTCGAAGGTGGCGGCTCGGTGCCGTTCCTGGTCCAGGCGTCCATATCCGCGAGCAGCGCCCGGAAGGTCCAGGTGTAGGGGTTGGGGTTCGCCAGGTTCTGCGTGCCGCGCCGCGCCGGAGGGAACGGCGAAGGCCCATGCTGGCCGCCACTGAACATATAGATGCGCGTGGTTTGGGGCAGCTTGACGTCGCCGCTTCCATCGAGCGCAGTGTGGATCAAGGAGGCGGCGCGGCCATAGTATTCATACTCCGAATTCATATAGAAGATCTTGGGCCAGAATTCCGGAGGCAGCGAATGCGTGAGCAGACCATCCTTTATGCCGGTCTGCGGGTCGGTCTCCTCAAGGTCGGTAAAAGGAAAGACGTCCACCGGCGTGAGTGTGTTCGCAAACGGATTGCTATCGCGCGAGGGTTGGGCGAAACGCATATTGAAGCCGCCGCGGCCGCCACCCGCCACGTCAATCAGCATGCTATCGAAAACCTTGCGGTCCCGCTCATCGCGATTGAATCCGTAATACAGCATGGTGCGGAGGAAGCGGCCGCTCTGCGAGACACCGAATCCATAGGCGCGCTTCAGCGGGGCGTTGGGGGCAGGCGCGCCGGCTACGAAACCGCCGTAACGCAGCCAGGAAACCATATCGCGCACGGCTGCAAAACCGGTGCCCGCCACAGGAGGATTCGCGGAGGTGTAAACCAGCTCGTAAATGCGGCCGGGATCGAAGCCGTTCTTGGGAACAATGGTAGCGCCGTTTTCAATGTGCCAGTCAGCGCGGGGAATGGCGGTGCGCGGTCCTTCCACCTGGTCGCGGACAGTAAGGCGGAGATTGGGATCGTCGGGATTCAAAACCGTGTAGGGCTTGTGATTGCGATCGGCGACACTATAGCGGGCTTCATGGCGATCCGGCGTGAGTTCCGCGCGCACGATGCCCTGAATGCCCTCGGCAACCGGCGGATAGAGATACACCAGGTGCGGGGCATCCGGCATGTCGAACTGCCAGCCCACCCACAGCAGAGTGTAACCCTGATTCATAAGCAGACCGTCGCCGAAGTCATCGGAACTGCGCGGATCAAAAGAAGGCGTGGCACGGTTGAAGTGGGTCAACATGCTCTTGTTGCCGCGGTTCGACACTTCATACAGCACCGTGCCGTTGCCCTTTTTGGGATTCTTGGGGCGCAGCAGAAAGATGTCGGCGGAAAATTCCACCATGCCGTCGCGGTTGCGCGGAGCTTTATCGATGTCGACGATCGCCTGATTCGCTGCGAGTTTGGGGTTCACCACGAAATAAGCTTTGCCGACAATGCGCTCATAGGCGCCTGCGTTGCCGAAAGCCTTGCCGTCGAGAATGTCGGATCGTTCCTTGATCTCCAGGCGCACAACGGCTGCGTGGGCCAGGGTGGCGGCGAATAATGACGAGAGAAATACGTTTTTCAGCATGGTTGGTTCCTACTCGAATTTCTTTCCGCCGATGTATACGGCGCTGACGGTGCGGGTATTCAGGATGTTATCCAAAGGATTCTTGTCGAGCACGACCAGGTCGGCCATCTTGCCCTTGGCCAGAGTGCCGTAATCCTTGTCGATTCCCAGAATCTCGGAATTGGTTTTAGAGAACGCCTGAATGACGTGCATTGGCGTCATGCCGTACTTCACCATTAGCTCCATTTCGAGATGCTCGAAGAATCCTTCAAAGCGGGCAGGGCTGGGGCCGCTATCGGTGCCGAGGCCGATGCGCACTCCCGCGTTCACCATCTTGGTGAAATTCCTGGAGGCGATTTCAAGATCGCGCCGGTTCAGCGCAAGATCGGCGAGCTTGGATTGCTGGTCCTTTAATTTGGTCTTCGCGAACTCGATACGCTTGGGATCGAAGAAGCGGCTGAGGAACGGATCGTCCAGCCAGACAGGCGAATCTGCGTATACGAACGACGACAGCTCGCGAACCAGGGTAGGCGTGATCGCTACCTTCTTGGCCTTCATCATGGCGATGAAGGAGTCGTCCACTTCGCGATCGCGAACTTCGTGGGCCAGCATGTCGATTCCCTGCTCCATCACCAGCTTCGCGTCGGCGTAATCGTGAATGTGCGCGAAGGCTTTCATGTGATGCTTGTGGGCCTGATCGATGACGGCGGCGGTGATTTCCGGCCGCAGCTTTTTCACCGTACCGCGGCGGTCGTCAACCACAACTTTCACAGCGTCGGCGCCTTTCTTGTAAAGCTCTTCCACTTTGAGGCGCGCGATGTCGGGTGTGGGCGCGTCCTTCTCGAACTCGAAGCGTTGCTGGACGGTGTAGGCGCGGGCACCCTTGATGTCACCGTGGCGCTGCTCGTCGCGAATCTTGAGGACATCGCCGCCATCCCCACCCATGCCGATAGTAGACGTGACTCCAAACTGGGCGAAGTGGCGGAGCTTCAGCGCGGGTTCGTCGCTGATGTGCGAATGGGCGTTGATGATGCCGGGGATGATGGTCTTGCCGGCGAGGTCGACTACCTGAGCGCCCGCCAGGGCCTTGACCTTGTCCGTGGGTCCCATGGCGGCGATGCGGCCGCCGGACACGATGATGGTCGCGTCGCGAAGGGGCGCGGCGCCGGTACCGTCGATGACAGTGGCATGAGAGAGGGCGATGGTCTGGGCAGGTGCGCTCAGGGCAGCCGCTAGCGCAATGAAAATTGCATGTCGCATACGTTTTGACCATGATACATTGATCCCATGAACAAGCAGGGCACAACCAGACGAACTTTCACATCCGCTACGATACTGGCGCAGCTCGCCCGGTTTCTGCATGCTCAAGGCGCAAAGAAGAGCTTCACGTTTCACGGGAAGGTGGAATCGATTGACGCTGCGTCAAAGAGCATGACGGTCAATGGCGACAAGGTGGAAGGCTGGATGGATGCGATGTCCATGAAGTATC
>DATJEI010000277.1:0-12760 GCA_035496735.1 Bryobacteraceae bacterium
CCGCGCTTCACGAGCCGCCGCCACCAGCTCATCCATTCGCCTCGCTGGATTCGAGAATCAGGCGGACCGCCTTGGCCAGTTGCTTCCAGCTCTCGGTCTCGGATTTGAGTTCGGTCTGGCCCTTCGCGGTCAGGCGATAAAATTTGGCTTGGCGGCCGGTTTCGCTGTCCTTCCATTCGGCCGCTAGCAGTCCGCGGTTCTCCAAACGATGCAGCGCCGGATAGAGCGAGCCTTGTTGAACCTGCAATACATCGCGCGAGATTTGCTGAATACGTTGCGCGATGGCGTAGCCGTGAATCGGACCCAGTGTCACTACTTTCAGAATCAGCAGGTCCAGAGTTCCCTGCGGCAGATCGGATTTTGGCTGGGTCACGGATACCTCGGACTTCTACCTATACATCAGGATGTGTAGAAGTGCAAGGGGTCGGTTGTCCGCGCGGAGTCCGGGGCTGGACTAATCGAAAGTCTGAATTTTTAGAAAATGGAGCGGGAGACCGGATTCGAACCGGCGACATCGACCTTGGCAAGGTCGCACTCTACCAACTGAGTTACTCCCGCGCAGGCAGCGACAGGACCCATTGTCGCGCCCCAAACAGACATTGTCAAATGCAGCCCGACAGCACTGAAACACAGTTTTCATAGAATGTTCAATGTTTTAATTAAGTCGCCATAAGTTACTGAAAGTATTGATTTTAAAATTCTACAAGATAATTATTGCACAATGATTTTTTGTGCTATTCTTGAATTCCGCGAACGACGGCTGGCCGTTTGAAAGCACCCCGCGGCAGCCGCCCGAGCACGACGATTCCAGGACAGAATCGGTAGGGAACTAGGTTTTCCACAGACGGTGGAAATCCTGTGGGGAATGTGTGTGTCGGAGGATACTATGACTGGCGAAGTTGTAGCATTGGCGAACCCGTGGGAGCAAATCAAGGCTCGGTTAACCACCAAGATCAGCCTGCGGGCCTATGAAGATTGGGTGACGCGCACGGCGTTCGATGGTTCCGAAGGTGGATCCTTGCGGGTCTCGGTTCCAGACCAGGTCACCAAGGAATGGATGGAGCAGGAATACGCCGAAGACATCCGGCAGTCGATTCGCGAGCTGAACCTGCCGGTGGAGCGGGTGATCTACACGCCGCGCGATGCGGGCTTCTCAGCCGCATCGGCCGCCAATTCACAGGAGCCTGCTTTTGCGTCCCCGGCGAGCCAGCTCAATCGCAACTTCCGCTTCGATAATTACGTGGTCGGCTCCTGCAATCAGTTCGCGCATGCGGCGGCGCGCGCGGTGGCTAACAGCCCTTCGCGCAGCTACAACCCGCTGTTCATCTATGGGGGCTCGGGTATGGGGAAGACCCATCTGATGCACGCTATTGGCACGGCGCTGGCGGAGCAGTATTCCGCAATGCGAATTGTGTACACATCGAGTGAGCGCTTCATGAACGAGATGATCAACTCCATCAAGAGCGATCGGATGCCGGCCTTCCACCGCTACTACCGGTCGGCCGATGTGCTGCTGATCGACGACATTCATATCCTGGCCGGCAAGGAACGCACGCAGGAGGAGTTCTTCCACACTTTCAATGAGCTCTATGAACACCAGAAGCAGATTGTGGTCTCCAGCGATTCCACTCCCAAAACCACGCCGGGTTTAGTGGACCGTCTGCGCTCGCGCTTCGAGTGGGGACTGATGGTCGACATCCAGCCACCGGACGTCGAAACCAAGATGGCGATTCTGGATAAGAAAGCCGAGATCGAAGGCGTCAGCCTGCCGGAAGACGTGCGGGTTTATATCGCCACGAAAACCAAGTCCAATGTTCGTGAGTTGGAGGGCGCTTTGGTGAAACTGGTGGCATTCTCATCCGTGATGGGAACTCCCATCACGCTGGCGATGGCGCAGCAGGTCTTAAAACATTTGATCCCGGGACAAGAGAAACGCATCACCATGGATTCGGTTCTCCGCGCCGTGGCCGACCAGTTCCAGCTTCAGCCGGCGCAGTTGAAACAGAAGACCAACACCCAAAAAATAGTGTTTCCGCGGCAAATCGCCATGTATCTGATCAAGGAGTTGACGCATTCCTCGTTGCCTGAGATTGGCCGCATCTTTGGAGGCAAGCACCACACTACCGTGCTGCATTCCATCCACAAAATAGACGAACTGCGCCAGAAAGACGCGGATTTGAACCGCTTGATCCACAACGTAATCGACACTATACATTGAGGTTATTTGGCTTATCCTCAATGCGCCTGTGCGCCTCTCTGTGGACTTCTGTGGAGCAATCCCGAGGGCCCGGATCATGCAGCGCGGGCTACCCAGGAACCCACAACTCTTGATGACTTTAACCCCACGATCTTGCTATAATTTAGAAAGAAATCAACGTTTCAACAGCCCCTATGAATCTGGTTCTTCTTCAAGTCTATTGAGAGAAGAATCTAGAGAGAACAATTGCGAAGGAACCGTGCATGGAATTCACCGTCAGTAGGGCCGATCTAGTGCGGGAACTGAACCTCTCGCAAGGCGTTGTCGAGAAGAAAACCACCATTCCGATTTTGTCGAATGTGCTGGTGGAGGCGGACGGTGATCATATCCTTCTCACCGCCACGGATCTCGAGCTGGGAATCCGCTGCTCGTGCGCCGCGCGCGTGAAGAAGTCCGGCGCCGGAACGATTCCAGCGCGCCGCCTTCTGGATTATGTGCGTCTGCTGCCGGATTCGGATGTCCAGGTGAAGGTGGGCGACAATCACTGGGCGAATCTGGTTTGCGGCCGCTCGAAAACCCGCATTGCCGGCATGTCGCGCGATAGTTTCCCCGAGTTGCCGGAAATGCCGGAACAATTAGCGGAGATTCCGATCGGCGTGCTGGGGGCCATGATCGCGAAGACCGTGTTTGCGATTTCGAGCGAGGAATCACGCTTCACGCTGAACGGCGCGCTGTTGGTCCTGCGCAAAGGCGGCATCGTCATGGTGGCGACGGACGGGCATCGCTTGGCGATGGTGGAAAGCTCAGGCGAGCTCCCCGGTGTGACCGCGGCGTTTCGTGCGCTGCTTCCCAGGAAGGCCATGCTCGAGCTGCAAAAACTGGCCAGCGATTCGGATCCGTCTGCCATCGTGCGGTTCTCCGGCGATGAGAATCATTTGTTCTTCAAGCTGGGTGAGCGCCTGCTTCTGAGCCGAAAACTGACCGGTAATTTTCCCGATTACGAACGCGTGCTGCCTAAGGATCAGCCAAATTCGGTGATCTTGCAGCGCGAAGAGTTTCGGGCAGCAATTGAACGCGTAGCCCAGTTCTCCGATGAACGGTCGCGCGCGATCCGCGTGCGGGTGGGTGACGGCGAAGTGAAGGTGCATTCCTCGGTCTCTGAAACCGGAGAGAGCGAAGAGAGCATCCCGGCGGAATACAACGGCGCTGCTGTGGAGATTGGATTCAACGCGCAGTATCTGATCGATTTCCTGCGTGTGGTGCAGACCGATCAGGTCAGCTTCTGGTTTAGAGATCCCCACAGTGCCGGCGAGCTCCGCCCCGGCGGCGACAAGGCCGACAACTATCGCTACGTGATCATGCCGATGAGAATTTGAAGTACGCAATACCTCTAAACGCAATTCTATGTCCAGTAAAGTTACCGCGATAGATCCCAACGTTTACGATTCCACCAGCATCAAGGTGCTGGAGGGCCTCGAGGCCGTGCGCCTGCGGCCCGCCATGTACATTGGGTCGACCGGCGAAGCCGGGTTGCATCACCTGGTCTACGAAGTTGTCGACAACTCCGTCGACGAAGCCCTCGCCGGTTACGCCAGCGAGGTGAACGTTACCATCCACGAAGACGATTCGGTGACAGTGGTCGACAACGGCCGCGGCATTCCGGTGGATCTGCACGAAGAGGAAGGTGTGTCGGCCGCGCAGGTGGTGATGACCAAGCTGCACGCCGGCGGAAAGTTCGATTCCAACTCTTACAAAGTCTCCGGCGGGCTGCACGGCGTGGGCGTGAGCTGCGTCAATGCGCTCTCGGAATTACTGAAGCTCGAAATCTGGCGTCCGGCGAAGGGCGAAACAGCGTCTTCGACCTGGGAGCAGGAATACGCCCGCGGAGTTCCGAAGTCACCGCTCGCGAAGACTGGTAAAGCCGGACGCAAGACCGGAACCAAGGTCACATTCAAGCCTGATTCGTCCATTATGGACGCCACCAAGTTCAACTTCGACACGTTAGCCACGCGGCTGCGCGAATTGGCGTTTCTGAACAAGGGTCTGAAGATCACGCTGACCGATGAGCGCGAGGAGCCCGCGCGCGTTTCCGAATTCCAGTTCGTTGGCGGCATCGCGGAGTTCATCAAGCACCTGAACAAAGGTAAGAACGTACTGCACGACAAGCCGATTTACTTTGAAGGCGAGCGCGAGTTGCCGAACGGCACGCTTACCATGGAAGTGGCGCTGCAATACAACGACTCCTACAGTGAGACGGTGTTCAGCTTCGCCAACAACATCAACACCGTCGATGGGGGCTCGCATTTGAGCGGCTTCCGCAGCGCGTTGACGCGCACCATCAACGCCGCGGGCCAGTCCGCGGGTTTGTTCAAGGACGTCAAAGAAAATCTCACCGGCGACGATGTGCGCGAAGGCCTTACCGCGGTGATCAGCGTGAAGCTGCCGCAGCCGCAGTTCGAAGGGCAGACCAAGGGCAAACTCAATTCCGATATTCAGGGTTACGTCGTACAGTTGATCAATGAAAAGCTGGGAGAGTTCTTCGATAAGAATCCCTCGGTGATGAAAAAGATCGTTTCCAAAGCCATCGACGCGGCCCGCGCGCGCGAAGCGGCACGCAAGGCCCGCGATCTCACGCGCCGCAAGGGTGCGCTCGATTCCGGCGGCCTGCCGGGCAAGCTTTCCGATTGCCAGGAGCGCGATCCCGACCGTTGCGAATTGTTTCTGGTCGAGGGCGAATCGGCGGGCGGCACTGCCAAGGGCGGCCGCGACCGCCGCTACCAGGCGATTCTGCCGTTGCGCGGCAAGATCCTGAACGTCGAGAAGGCCCGCTACGACAAGATGCTGGGCCACGAAGAAATTCGGGCCATGATCACGGCCATCGGCGCGGGCATCGGCAAGGACGATTTCGATCCCGCCAAGATCCGCTACGGCAAGATCATCATCATGACCGACGCGGATGTGGACGGCTCGCACATTCGCACGCTGCTGCTCACGTTTTTCTTCCGGCACATGACGGAGCTGATCAAGCGCGGCAACATCTTCGTCGCACAGCCCCCGCTCTATCGCATCAAGAAGGGCAAGAGCGAGAAGTACATCAAGGACGACAAGGAATTCACGCGCGAGATTCTGCGCCGCGCGACAGAGAATCTGAAAGTCGAAGTTGGCGTCGGCGGCAAGACGGTTCTGGAAGGCACCGAGCTGCGCAATTACCTGATGTCGCTCGACGAGCTGCAACTGGCCTGGCGCCGCATGGAGCGCCGCTTGCGCGATCCGCGGGTTGTCGAAGTGCTGGCGGATCCGGGACTCGCCATCGATACCAAGGCCGATTTCGGCGACAAGACGCATTTGCAGCCGGTGCATGAAGCCCTGAAGGCGCTGAAGATCGAGTCCGAAATCAAGCACGAAGAGGAACATTCGGCCTGGATGGTGACCTTCAAGGATCCGACCAACGCCGAACGCTCCATCAATCTAGAACTGGCCGGGCAACCCGAGTACCGCCGCTTGCGCCTGCTTGCCAAGCAGGCCGGCAAATATAATCAGCCGCCATTCGTGGTGGCGCGCGACACGCACCGCGAGACCCTGGCGGGATGGCGCGAGCTGCTGGCGCACGTGAAGAACGAGGGCATGCGCGAAGTAAGCATCCAGCGCTACAAAGGCCTGGGTGAGATGAACGCCGAGCAGTTGTGGGAAACCACCATGAATATCGATACCCGCACCCTGCTCAAGGTATCGCTCGAGGATATCGTGCAGAGCGACGAGATCTTCACCACGCTGATGGGTGAAAACGTCGAAGCGCGCCGCAAGTTCATCGAGGATAATGCGCTGGACGTCCGAAATCTGGACGTTTAGAAGTTACGCCGCGTCCCGGATCGCGTCTTCGCGAGGCAGCGATACCCGCAACACGGAGCTTGCGCGTGACAGTGTAATCGCCCAATAGCCAAATCCCGCTAGCACCAAGGTGAGGATCTGCAGCCTGAGGTAGTCCGCCCAGGATTGCGTGAGCCACGGCACCAGCCACAAGGCGATCAGCCACAACTGCAACCCGGCCTGTTCCCGCTTGCTCCGGCCATACAAGGATCGCGCCACCAGCGCCGCGGCGGGGATCAGAAGAATGGTGTCATAGACCGGCGCGTAAATATTGATCATCAGCGTCCAGGTCAGCGTGGCTCCCCATAAATAGCGCTGAACGTCATGCGACTGCCCGCGCGACCGCCACCAGTTCCATCCCAGGAAAAGGAACGCCGCCACCGCCGCGAGAGTGGCAATCGCCCGTGTCACGGAACTTCCGCCGAGCAGGATGGTAAAGAAAGAATTCAAGTCAACATACTTGGTCCGGCGAATGATGGATTCATTCGTGGTGGCGATGCCGGCGAACACTTTCATTTGAACCATCCACCAGCGGAGGCCGCTCACTCCCGCAGTCGCGAGGGACCCGAGCACCAGCAACCCGGAGCCGCCGCAAAAGCCCGCGAACATCCTCCAGCATGCGCCCAGGATCATCATTGCCGCCGGGATCGCCATCAAGGAAGGCTTGTACGTAGCCAGGCCCAGAGCTATTCCGGCGAGCAGCGGCCAGCGGTTCTCGAAGCAGTAGACAAACAGGACCACTGCGAAAAAAGTGACGACGGAGAGCTGTCCGCCGATCCAGGTTTCGAGCGTATACATGGGCGCTGAGAGCGACAGCAGAAAAGCGGTGCGGCGGTAGCTCGCGTTCGCCCAGCCACGAAACAGAAGCCAAAGACAGAGCGCATACAGCGCCAGCGAAAACACCAGCCATGCGCAGTAAGCCGATTTGTAGGGCAAGAGAGCAAACGGCCGGTACAATTGACCGACCACCGGTGGGTAGCCGAACAACAGCATTTGAGTGCGCGACATCGCCGGCAAACTCTCCTGCTCCAGCCGGGTCAGGGCAGAAATGTCGTAGAGGAACGCGGGCTGGTGCTGGTTGAGGGCCTTGCCAGCTGCGTAAAACTCGACGAAGTCACTCCCCAAGGGGCGACCCATGAAGGTTTCCCCGCGGAATCCGTAGTACAGCGAAAGTGCGCACGCGATCAAGCCGGCGATCAGTGCGAATACGCTGAACGCCCGGGCCTCGCGCTGGCCTGGCAGAGGTCCGATGATACGCTCGATCCGGGCTGGAATGGATTTCTCCATCTACCGGCTCTAATCGTCAGAATACTCGCCGCGGAATAGGTGATCCGACGAAGCGGGGGCGGAGGTTAAGGCTTGCTTAATCTATATACACGCGCTTGACCCGTGCATGAATCCCGCACAGCACAGCGTAAGAAATGGTTCCGGCCCACTTAGCCATCTGCTGGGCGTTGATGGAGACGCCGCCTTCCGATCCGAGCAGCGTCACCGCGTCGCCGGGCTTCAGATCGGGGCAGCCGGTCGCGTCAATGGTGGTCAGGTCCATCGACACCGCCCCCACCACCGGCGCCAGCCTGCCCTTCACAATCACCTGTCCGCGATTTCCCAAACGGTGGGGAATTCCGTCGGCGTACCCTGCGGCCAGCACCGCGATGCGCATGGGGCGCGCGGCCCGGTGGATACCTCCGTAACCGATCAGCGCTCCTGCTTCAACATCCTTGACCTCCAACACCGTCACCTTCCAGGTCAGAGCCGGGGCCACATTCAAAGCTCTCGCGGGCGCGCCGCGGGCTGGAGAAACATATCCGTAAATCGCGTGACCTGGCCGGACCAGGTTGCCCCACGCCTCGCGCCGCCGATAGGCGACCGGAGTGGTGGCCGAGGAATGCACGTAGCGCGGCGTAATGCCGGCGCGGCGCAAGCCCTCGATCACCGCCTCGAAGCGCTGGAGCTGCTTCTCGGTTTGATCGCTTTCATAGTTTCCGGACGATGCGAGGTGGGTCATCAAGCCTTCGAGAGGCACGGACGCCGCCGCCGCGGCCCGGGCAATTTCATCCGGCTCGGCGCGGGTCCCTAACCGGTTCATCCCGGTGTCGATCTTCAGGTGATACGGCACGCGCACCGCGGACAGATCCGCCAGCGAGTGAATCACCGGAGTCAAGTGATTCGCCGCCAGCATATCGCGCTCGTCTTCGAGAAAGTCGGCCATCACCAAGATGCGCGACTGGGTTCCCGCCTGCCGCAGCACACACCCTTCTTCGACATTCGATACTGCCAGCCAGCGCGCGCCTTCCGCCTCCAGCGCATGCGCGACGGCTACCGCCCCGTGACGATAGGCGTCCGCTTTCACCACCGGCATCACTTCCACGGACTCGCCCACCAAGGCTCGGACCGCGCGAAAGTTGGCGCGTATCTGACCCAGCGATACTTCAACCCAGCTCCGCATTTATGTCAGCTTCCGGCCAGTCCTTCCAGCAGTTTCTCATACGAATCCGTCACTGCTTCCCAACTGTAGCGGGACTGCACTCTTTCCTGGGCGCGTGCGCGCCAGCAGTCGCGCTCTTCTTCGCTCATCGCAAGCAATCCTTCCATCACTTCAGTGAGATTCTCGTGGGTGAAGGGCAGGCCCGCGCCGCCGGCGACCTCGGCGTTCTCCGGCGTGTCCAGATACAACGTCAACGCGCCGCGTCCCATGGCCTCGATGAGAGCTGGATGCGTGCCGCCGACCTCGGTGGCCTGGATGTAGGCAAAGCAATGCGAGCCCAGCTCGCCGTAGCCCGCGCCGTAAATCGCTCCTGGGATCACGATGCGCAGGTCGTGCGTATCGCGAACTTTCGCGACATAGTCCGCCGCATAGGGCGCGTCGCCGATCAATGCCAGCTTCAGATCCGTTGCCACCCGCTCGAACGCCTCGCGCACCAGGAGCCCGTTGTTCTCCGGTTCCATGCGACTCACATAAAGGAAGTATTTCTTCGGCTCCAGGCCCAGCTTCTGAAGTACACCGGTACTCTCGACGGTTCCCACTTCCGCGCCGTACGGAATCATCACCGAATCGCGCCGGTATTTTTCGCGATAATACTCCGCGATTGCTTGGGCGTCGGTGACCACTGCGTTGGGCATCCAGGTCGCCAGCCATTCGGACCAGCGATACCAGGTCTTGGCCAGCGCATTCCACTTCTTGCGATGGCGCTCCAGACCGTCGACGTTCAGAGCCACCGGCATCCCGAACACACGCGGCATCCAGGTGAAGACGGCGTTAGCGGCATTGCAATAGAGTAGTGCATCATAGCGCGAACCGAGGACGTTCAGTGTGGAAAGAGCAGTGTGCGCGATGGTTTCGAAATATTTGTGGCGGATCGTGGGCAAGTACTGAAGACGCACTCCCCGATAAGAGGGTTCGGGAGAGAGCTCGCGGCAATACACCGTCACCTGGTGGCCGCGCTTCGCGAGCCGCGTGGATAGTTCCTCGGCGAAAGTCTCAAACCCGCCGTAGCGCGCCGGAATGCCCCGTGTGCCTAAGATCGCAAAGCGCACTGCGAGGGGCCTTACGTCCGGGCGCTGCGCACGCGAACGTTGGCCGGGGCGCCCGGTGTCGGGGCCGGACGGCTCACTGGCTGGAAGGAAAACCAACTGGCCAGATCGTCGTCTTGAACCTTCCGGCGGCGCATGATTTCCCGCCGTTTCGCTAGCACGCTTTTCCAGTGGCGCAGAATAAAGCCGAAGGCCTTGAGAGAAGAGTGTTCATGCAACAGGCAGGCGCCGATCACCAGCACATCCCGGCCGGTGATCGCAATCCAGTTTCGGCGGTAGAGATCGGCCGTCATGTTCTTGATGCGCATCAAGAACCGGTTCTTCACCGAGTGCATGTTAATCTCGGCCGGTAGCGCGTGCCGTTTGCCCGGCAGCACGTTACGAACGTGGTAGCCGCAGGCTCGCGGGGTATAGAGGCATCGCCAGCCCATCAACTGGGCGCGCCAGGCGACGTCTGCGTCTTCGCGATACACAAAGAAATCCGAGTCGAAGAACTCGCCCTGGATGGAGATATCGTCGATCATCGTCCGGCGATACAGCGCCGCTGCCGCGGTTGCGCCGAAGACGTATTCGAAGTTCAGGTAGTGGCCCCGGTCCGGCTCCTGGCTGCCCCGGTCCAGGTGCCGCAGCATGGGAGTGAAATAGATGCCGGTGGAATCCACCAACTGCTCTTCGGGCAGATCGAAACTGGCGCTGATGCTCAGCAGCTTGCCGCATATTGTGCCGGCTTTAGGGTCTATGCTCCCAGCCAATACTAGCTCTTCGATGAAATCCTTCATCAGCAGGACATCCGGATTCAACGCTAGCACCCAACTCCCGTGTGACAGGGCGATCGCCTGGTTCTGCGCCGCCGCGAAGCCAATATTTCCCTGGTTATAGTAAATCCGGCATCGATCCGTAAACTGCTCCAGAATATCCACGGTGCCGTCGGTCGAGGCGTTGTCGACTATTACCACCTCTAGCTGGGGATAGGCCTGCTCCAGAACCGATTCCAGGCATCGCCGGATGAACCGGCCGCTGTTATAAGTGACTAGCGTTACTGACACCAAGTCTTGTTGAATCATGCTATTAGAGCTTATATAACCGTAATCGGAGCATTCTTCACATGCTTGGAGGTCACCAAGCAGTGTCCTGCAAACCGCATGATCTTCAAATAAATTCTACCCGACGACACAGTCCGGCCTGCAATCATCCCTGCGAGCATGCGGGGAACTGAGCTAAGCGCGACAGCGGCGCAAATCCAGCGAAACGCTCCCGCTTGGAAGTGCTTTGCGCCATATCTTAAAAGGCTAACACACCAATAGGTTGCGCGGCGGCCCTCAGGAATCCTAGCCACCGAATGGCCGCCTTCATGGTGCGCCGTCACGGAAGGCACGTATGCTATTTGGTAACCCGCATTCACTGCCCTTCGGCAGAAATCCACATCCTCGAACCAGACGGGATAGAACTGCTCGTCGAAGCCGCCCAGCTTCTTCCAAACGTCCCGCCGCACCATGAGGAAAGCGCCGGCGGGCTGTTCCACCATCGCCGGTTGATCGTAATCCTGATCCAGGTAACGGTAGCGGCGGTTTACCGGATTCGACGGCCACAGCCGATTGATCCCGAACAACTCGCAGATCAGCGCCGCGGGAGTGGGGAAGCGGCGCAGCGTAAACCCCGCTTGGGTGCGGCCGGCCGAATCGACTAACCGGCCCGCTGCGAGGCCGTGACGCTGCGCGGATTCCGTCAGCTGGTCGACGGCCGTCAGCAGTTCGACGTCGGGATTCAGCAGCAGGATGCAATCGCTTTCACTCGCCTCGCGCGCACCCGTCTCTCTTTCGCCTTGATTCACTGCCGCGGCGAAGCCGCGATTTTCGGGATTATCGATCAGAAGCACGCCGCTGCAGGCCCGCGCCAATTGCACCGTATTGTCCGACGATGCGTTGTCTACGACGATCGGCGTCATTTCGGGAGCCATTTTAGACAACGCCTGCAGGCAGGAATTGATTACAGCGGCCGAATTGTATGTAACAATTACCGCCGCGACAGCCAAAAGTAGGCCCTCCAATAGCTGTCGAAGCCGGTCTCTCGCGCCAGCGCGAGCATGTTCTCCTCGCTCGATTCCAGAACCTCCGCCAGGACTTTTCTGGTGTATTCATTTGTGCTTGGCCGCGTCATCCGGCGGGCTTCGCGTATACCGGCGATCTTGCCACGAACGAAAGCCGATCCGCACCCATGCCGCGCGGCGACCATTCCCCAGAGCAACTGTCCGGCCACAATTGGCCACCACGGCTGACCACGAAAATGCTTCGCTGACAATAAGACCTGGTTCCTGGCGATGCGCCAGACGGTGTTGCTGTTCCACTCCCCCAGGGTGGCGCTGCCAAGATGATACGCGATGGCGGACGGGACGAACAATCCTCCCCGCCCCGCCAGCGCACAACGCAAGCCGAACTCGACATCCTCCATATACGACCCGAACGTCTCGTCCAGGCCGCCCAGGTCGCGAAAAAGCTGCCGTCGAAAGATTGCAGCCGTCATGGGAGCAACACGGATGGGCCGCGTCCGGTTCCAAGCCGGCCCATCGGGTCTCCCAGACCCACATCGGCTGGCGCAGCCGCCGCGCGAAATCTCATCGAAGGTTCCGTCCACCAGCTGGTGATTGGCAGCCTGAAGAATCTTGCCCGTAGCGAACGCGATTTCCTCCCCGGCCGCATCCAGCAGTTTTGTCAGCCAGTCCGGCTCCAGAGTGACATCGTTATTCAGGATGGCAACCCACTCGGCAGTGGCCGCTTCAATCCCGCGATTCACCGCTGCCGCAAAGCCCAGATTGCGGCTCATCTGCAGGACTCTCGCTCCCTCGCGCGCCGCCAATTCCGCCGAATCGTCTTCGGAGCCGTTGTCGACCACAATAATTTCTTCGAACGGGCGAGCCTGCGCTGCAAGGTTTCGCAACAGAGTAGCGAGAAGGTCCCGCCGGTTCCAGGTGGGAATCACTGCGGCCACTTTTGCCGCGGCGGCGGTCGGCATGCTTCACCAGAATAACTTGTGAACACAAAGCGCGAGAGTGTAGGTCATTGCCGCGTCGAGCGGCGGCCCGGCGCCTGCTCCCCCGGGTCGCCGCTCTCGGCCCCGCATGGTCCGGCTGGCGTCGCGTCGCCGCGCCTGCGTCGCCAGCCCAGC
>DATJEI010000278.1:0-22122 GCA_035496735.1 Bryobacteraceae bacterium
GTACACCGGAGCTGGAGCGCCTTTTTGCAAGCTCAGAAGAAATTGGTCCGGTGTCATGAGTTTTACTAGAAAGCTTCCAAAATCGACGACACCACTTGCCGCGCAGTCTGCTGGCTGGCCCTTGCCAGCGCCGAATCGCTCTCCTCGAAGTACGCCGTGGGGTCGATAGAAATTTCGTAGCGCTCGCGAATTTCGTAGCCGGGGCGGCTGTACAGAATCTTACCGGTAGCGCGTTCCCGCAAAGTCAGCCGCAAAACTACATGTACCTCGACGGCGCTCGCGGTACCGGTGGCGGGATCGAAAATGGTGGGGAATGACTGGTAGCTCAGAACAGCTCCGTCCAGAATTGCGTCCGCTGAATCGGTGTCCGTAACAACGCGGTAGCGCGTACGGGAAATCAACTCACGTGTGATCGCCTCCGGCAATCGATCGGTCAGTTTGTAGCGCGTCGTCACGTTGCTGAAAGCGGGAATCGCGATGGTGTGAACGGTTTTCGGAATCAGGTCGCCGTGTCCCCCCGTGTGATAACCGCAGGAGGAAGCCAGCACCAGGAAGCCGGCGGCGGCCATCCAGCCCAGCCTCACCGCAGGAAACCCTTCGCCACGGCCAGTGCATTTTCGGCGACCAGCCGCAGATTGTCCGCTACCATCCACCTCCAGCAGGCGCGCGGCTGATTCGGATCGGCGGCAATCGCGCCCACGCTCAGGCCGCTCATCCCAGCGACGCTGACGTTGGTGGGCGGGTCGTCAGGGCGCACATCGAATCCGGCGGCGGCCAGTCTTTCGGACAGCATATTAAGGTTAGGAATTTCGTCAAACTCCACCCAGATCGAAAAGCTATGGCCGTGAAACACCGGCGCTTGAATCAGCCGCAGTGACGGCATGGGGATCGACGGATACAAAGCCAGCAGCGACGCCACGTGCCGCAAGATGCGCTCTTCCACGCCTTCGAGCGGCTCCAGCGCCTCCTCGCCATAACGCGCCAGCAGGTTGAAGCCGAGCTGCGCGTCGAACACGTCCATCTTCAATTTCTGAAAAGTAAGCACGCCCACGGTTTGCTGGCGCAGTTCGTCCAGGCCCTTCTTGCCGCGCTCACTCGCCGGCTCGAACACATGGATGATGGATCTCCGTACCGGCGCGATTTTCGCCAGGCTGCTGAGCAGCATCGCGCATGCGATGGCCGCTGGATGCGCGATCACCGGAATCAAGCCTGGCTCCGGCAGCGAGCGTGTGGGTTCCGCCGTAGGGGCACGCAAGCGCGCATGAGGCTGCTCTTCAAGCGCGCCGGTTAAATCGATCAGCACCGGTCCGTCGGCCGGATTCAGCTTCAGCGCGCGCCGACTCGACGCCTCCGATCCCGCCAGAAACGCAACCTTTGATCCGGTCAGGCTCTCCGTCGTCAGCGGGACCAGCGCCAGTACTTCTTCGTCGTCGGCGCCCAGCATGGTGGCGTTCTCCGCCGCGGCCGAGATCAGCTCGATGTGCGGCGCGGGCTTGCCGTGTTCCAGAAGCTCGCGTACTTCCTTGGCCAGCAGACTGTCGCCGCCTACCAAAGCCACCCGCGCGCGCGCTGCCTTCTCAGCCAATCTGATGCTCCGGTTCCTGAGGAGGCTGCGGGTGCGGCCGCAAACGCCGCCGCACGGCTCCGCCGATGCGAATCGCTACGCCAACTCCTACATAACTAATGGCCAGCACCAGCAGCACCGGCTTTGAAAAATTCCACACCAGGAAAATGAGCACGCCCATCAAAATGATGCTCAGCGGAGAGCGCGGGTGCGTGAGGCTCAAGTCCTTGAAGCTGGGATAACGCCATGTGCTCACCATGAGAAATGACAGCAATCCCAGCAGCGCCAGCCACAGCGTCGAAAGGACCCAGTTATGCAGGGGCTCGCTGCCCGACGCGTAGATCACCGCCACTACCGCGGATGCTCCCGCTGGGATCGGTAAGCCGACGAAGTACTTGCGATCCGGACGCCCGGGATTCTTGGGCACCGGGTTCTTCTGGATATTGAAACGGGCCAGGCGGGCGGCCCCGCACAGCATAAAAAGGAACGCGACGAAGTACCCGCTGCGGTGCAGGTATTCGAGGATCCTGGGGTCAACCGACGGATCCACAAACTGCACGCCCCAGGTAAACGCCAGTACCGCGGGCGCGATGCCGAAGCTGATCGAATCCGCGAGCGAATCCATTTCCTTGCCGAATTCGCTCACCGTGTTGGTGAGGCGCGCGATGCGCCCGTCCAGACCATCCAAAAATACCGACCATCCAATCGCCACCGCGGCGTTCTCGAAATGATGCGGCGCCGCAGCCGCGTCGCTGACCATCGCCATCGATCCCTGGAAGGATTCGATCAATGCATAAAAGCCCAGGAACACGTTCCCGGCCGTGAACAGCGTGGGCAACGCATAGGCCGCGCGCCGCGGACGGCGGTCCGGCGATCGTGGGTCGATCAGACGATCGCGCCAGCTCTGCTTCATCATGCGGCTCCTCTCATGCGCGCCAGAATGCCCGATCCGCCGGATACCCTTTGGCCGGCTTTCACCAGCACTTCCCATTCGGGTCCCAGAAACACATCCATGCGCGAACCGAATTTCATCAGGCCGATGCGCTGGCCCGTTTCCACTGTATTTCCGGCCTGCACGTAACACAAGATGCGGCGCGCGATCAGCCCCGCGATTTGCTTGAACACCACGCGGGTGGGCTGTCCCGCGATGACACCGTCCACGGTAATCACATTTTGCTCATTGGCGTCACTCGCGTCCTCCGTACTGGCCACCAAAAACTGACCTTTCTTATAAGTTACGGACACGACTTTCCCTCCAATAGGAGTGCGGTTAACGTGCACATCGAACACATTCAGAAAGATGCTGATGCGCAGGCCGCCCGCGTCGTCAGGCTTGATCGCCACCACTTTTCCGTCGGCTGGCGACACCGCGTAGGGGCCGGCAGGGATCACCCGATCGGGGTCGCGAAAAAAATTCAGACAGAACGCCGCCAATAAGTAGAACGGAATGGCGAACGGCCAGCTCAACAACCAGGTGATCAGCGCGCCTGCCGCGCCAAACCCCAGCGCGTAGTAAATGCCGTAGGAAACCATTTCCAGTTCCTATTGTCGCATTCCGGACAAGCTGGAAAGGCCACCGCGTGCACGCATCCAATTCGCGCGCGAGGTGCCGCAGCCTTATTTCGGCTTCGGTGGATATTTCTCGATTGCCTTCCGCACCATGTCGTCCAGCTTGCCTTGGATCTTGGTGCCGTCGCTCTTTTCTTCGCTCGCGATACCGCGCCATACCAGTGACCGCGTACTTGGGTCGCGCAAGTCGACCACCAGCGTGCCTTCGGTGTAGGGCACCCGCACCACACGCGTCCCGAATCCGCGCCATCCCGCCGGATACCTCTCGATTTCAGCCTTGCGCACCGATCCAAAGTGGTAGCGCACGTTGAGATCCGACCGGCCCGTGGTTATCTCCAGACCGCGCGCCATTAGGTCGTGCGCGATGTCGGCCTCGATCCGCTTTTTCACCAGTTCGCTATTCAGCGCCGGATTCCTGCTGTTCAATTGCCCGTCGCGAATGGCGAAGGTCTTGTATTTCGCAAAGTCAGCGGCCTGATCGAACTCGACCGTAATTTTCTGCGACCAGGCAAGCGCGGCACTGAGTACTGCGAAGACCAGAATCTTCCGCATGCCTTATTCCAATTGCCTCCGGTTCGCTCCCATCATGTCAGGCAGATCCAGCTTGGGGTTGAACCCAATCTCGAAGTAACCAATCATCATTTCCTCCCAGCTCTGATCGCCCCATCGCACTTCCTTAGTGGGATCCGGGTTGAATTTGTTGTTGGGCGAGTTGTCGAAGCCCGCCGTGACTTCCAGACGCGTGCCTTTCGGCAGCAGCTTAGGCCGGTCCAGCACGAACTCCAGTTGCCAGTTGAAGCTGTACTGCGGAACGCGCAGCAGAATCTCCTTTTCGCCGCTGGGATACACGGCGCGGAACTCCATCCACTTGCCGCGCAGATGCATGTGCGGCTTGAGCGAAACCAGCTCGGTGTCGGCCGCGAGCGTCGTGGAGGCATCCACCCGGTAATCGCCGGCTCCTGGAGGAATCGCAAACGTATTATTGGCGGCATAGATGCGTGCCACGCGTCTCTCCGGCGCCTTTTTCGCGAACACAAATCCGATCTTTGACCGGTCTGTGCCCGCGGTCCCATTTGACGTGTAGTGCATCTGGAAAACAATGTCGGAACCCGCCGGAATCAGTTTCGCCTGACTCGAATTCAACACCACGGTCTGCTTGCCGGGCGTGAATCCGGCGACGTTCTCGTCCAGCAACGGCGCCCCCGCCGACGAGCTGAATTTCTGTTCGTCCGGCACGAAAGCAACGCCCACCGGGTACTTCCGCAGCCACGGCGAACCCGCGCGCCGGATATAGACGTTCGCATGATGCACCACGGCGCGATTGCCGGGCCGCACTTCCATCTCCTGCACCCAACGGTCCTCCGTGAACCCCGTCGGCACGATCATATAGGTGTATTCGACCGTTCCCTTGGCGGGCACCGTCACGTCCGTCGGCATCTCCACCACTAGATCGGGCTTGGGAATGTTCCAGCCTTCAGTCCAGCGAACGGCAGCGGGCTGGTCCTTCGCGTCTCCTTCCGGAGCGCCCGCATCCGCCCACGCCGTCAGGGTATTGATGTCGGACTGGCTCAAACTGCGGTCATTGGCGAAGTGTCCGTACTTGGGATCGGCGAACCACGGCGGCATTTTCCGGCTCAGCACAGCGGCCTTGATAGCCTTAGCCCACGGGCGCGTGCCTTCATAGGTGAGCAGCGCCATGGGACCGATCTCACCGGGCCGGTGGCATGTCTGGCAGTTTTTCTGCAATACCGGCAGGACGTCCTTATTAAAGGTGACCGGCGCGGTGGCCACGTCCGCCGCCATCACCGCCGTGCTGAGCGCCCCAATCCCAATGAAAAAGCGTAGCATCCGCCACACCTCCAATTGGATCGAGCGTATCACGCTTTTCAGGCAGCGAACAGTGGCGCGCCGGCGAGTCCGGCTCTAATGGTCGGGGAGCAGCGAGAGTACTCCGGAATTTGCCGGGACCATCGCTTTATCCCGAACTCCGTGCGGATCGCCACGAGTTGAATAATTCACCCCGCCTCCCCGCGTCGCGGGAGGCGGTAAACCCACTGCGTCTACCGGCGTGTGACCGCCCGTCCGGCACGCTTGCGCGCAGGCTACGCCGCGAAGGGCCAGACGCGCTCGATAGTCTTGCTCAGCATCCAGCTCTTATCGTCGGCATTTAGAAATTTCATGTCGTCGCGGACAACAGTAAGCGCCTGCCGATATTTCGCGACGCTCTCGATGATCGGCCAGTCAGTCGCCCACATCAACCGTTGCGGCCCGAAGGCGGCGTGCAGCCGCTTGACCAGTTCTTGCGAGTCCAGCCACGGATACGGCTGGCGCGAAAGCGACCAGGTATGTGAGATCTTTACAAACACGTTGGGATAACGCTTCAGGGCAATCAGCTTTTCGAGCTCCTGCGGCTGATCGACGGGGCAATCGGCCATATGGTCGATCACCAGCGTCATCTCCGGCAGCTTCTCCATTAACTTAGCTACCTCCGGCATACGCACCACCGGAGCGAGCACCGTCATCGGCACTTTCAATTCGGAACAGCGCTTCCAAAGCGGCGGCATCAGCGGCCCCGTAATCCATTCTCCGGCTGGGCCGGGCCCCGGGGACAGCCGGACGCCGCGGAATCCTTGCTCAGTGAGCTGCGATAGGTGGTCTGGCGCAGCGGGATCTAATGGATCCACGCGGCACACGCCCTTGAACCTCCTCGGATACTGCTTCAGCGTGTGCGCCAGAAAACGGTTGTCGTACCGGTAGTGAATCACCTGGATGAGGACAGTCTTTGAGACCCCGTTGCTTTTCATGAGGCCGAGCAGCGTTTCCGGCGTGGCGTCGCGCTCCGGAACATTCTGCCCCTGCGCGAACGGAAATTCGGGATCATGTTTCCACACGTGAACGTGGGGATCGATGATGCGATAATCGGCGGCTGCGAGTGTGGCGGCAGCGAGCGTTGTTCCGACGAAGGTTCGACGCGAAACCTCAGACATAAATTGGTTCCAGCGTCTTGACCACATACGCTCCGCACCGTTCGTAGCTGACACGAGGGCCTTGGCGGGCAATGTCCAGATCCACGATCAGCCAGCCTTTGAACGAAGCCGCCTTCAGCGCACGATGGCAGGCAGGAAAGTCCACGTCGCCATCCCCCAGATCGAAGATGTTCTGGAGGAAGTTGCCTGTCCCGCGCTTGGCGTCTTTGTAGTCCGCCAGCATCAGCCTGTTCTTGTAACGGTCCAGGATCTTCGCGGAGTCCATGCCGGCCAGGTGAAGGTGCGCGGTATCGGGTGAGAGCCAGAACAACTTGGGATCAGTCAATTGCATGCAGCGGTCCAGCTCGTCTTCGTTCTGCACCATCTGGCCCATGTGGTTGTGAAGACCCGCCTTGAAGCCCATCTCGCCCGCCATTTCCCCCAGTTGGTTATAACACTCGCACATGGTTTTGAAAGCGTCCGGCGCCGCGCCCGCATTCCGTGGCGGCGAGAACACTACCAGTCGCTCAGCGCCGAACTTTTTGAGGAAGGTCATCGCGCCCTTCGCGCTGTCCAGGATCTCCTTGCGTTTGGACGCATCCTGGGCCGGGCCATTGAACGAGATCGTCACCACGTGAACGCCGCGCTTGGAGACCTCCTTCTCCATTTGTTCAGTGGTGATGCTGTAGGTCTCCAGAATCTTTGGAAACTGGGTCAACCGAAGGCCGATAAACCCAGTGTCGCGCATCACGTCGAGGATGTCGGTGAACTTCGATCCCTTGAAGGAATTCCAGAGGTTCGACCCCAATCCCCACTTCACGTTCATATTGGCGGGAAGCCGTTCAGCCGCTCGTCCCAGCGTCCCTGCCAGTGCGCTAAGGGTCACTAATGCTTCGCGTCGTGTCATCGTGCACCATCCTTCACTAGCTTAGTCATTTTACACGCTTGTTCTGCCCGTTAATTATTATCGGAAGGCATTGCCATCCGCGACGCGCATGCGTTGCCGAGTACACATCCAAGTGGATTACCGGCATCCGCCGATTGCGCTCATCCACAAAGCTGTCACTAGAGACTCGATCACGCTAAACTCCTATTGTTCCCGTTCCGTCGCAATTAGGAGGCACGAAAACACCATGTTCGCGTCATATCGCCTTTACCTGCGCTTCGTTCGTCAATCAGTTTTGCCGGCAGCCGCGCTGGGCATCTTTTTCCTGGCGGTCCCCGCCGTGCTCATGGCTCAGTCCGTGCCGCCGGCGCTGGAGTCTCCCGCCGCGCGCCCGCCCCAGGTCGGCCCACATGGCGAGAAGCTCCTGGGCATGCCAAAGTTTCATGACCCCGCGCCGTATGACATTGACGAGCACACCGGCTACAAGGAGATCTTCGACGGTAGGAGTTTCACTGGATGGGATGCTGACCCCAACATCTGGCGCGTCGAAGACGGCGTTATGGTGGGCGAAACCCTGGCGGGCCACCCAAAGGGCAACAACTACGTCGTCTATCGCGGCGCCAAAACGCGTGACTTCGACCTAAAGCTCCAGATGAAAATCGAAAAGGGCGGCGGTGGCGGTATTCAATACCGAAGCGTCACCGGCATACCATGGACACGACCGCAGCCCGCCGGTCTGCCGCCGTACGACCTCAAATTCATGATGACCGGCCCGCAGGCAGACTTCTGGTTCCCGGTCAGTGCGCAGAGCGCCTCGTATACAGGCCAGTGGTACTCCGAAAACACGATGCAGGGCATCCTCGCGTATCGCGGCCAGGTGACGCAGGCGCTGCCCGGCCAGCCTAACCGCCTCGTTGCCAACATTGGCGATAAGCAGGCACTCGGTGGCTATGTGAAGGTCAACGAGTGGAACGACTACCAGATCATCGCGCGCGGCGGCGTCATGATGCACATTATGAACGGCCAGTTGATGGCGGTCTTTATCGATGACAATCAAGGCTCCGTCAATAACCAACCGGGACTCATCGGCTTCGAAATCGAAAGCCAGCCGTGCAAAATCTCGGTGCGCAATATCTGGCTGCGCAGGTTCGATTAGTTGGATAAAACGAGCGGAATGGTGTGACACGGCGGAGTGGACGTCGCGCAGCTTGCACCACGACACCCGCAGTCACACGTCAACCGATGTCGATCAACTCGTGGAACTGTTAACAATACAAAGGCCTGCTCCACCCGCCATGGAGGGACTTCAGCCCACGTCGCCGGCTCTTCTCTTTTCGGTGTCGTTGGCTTCAAGTTAGAGAGCACGCGCAGACGGGGCGTTTATTGTGTTCCTGGTTGACGGTCTGGCAGCCGAGTTTGCTTATGAGTCACAAAGAGGTCACTCGAGACGATCGGGCTGGGAATTCTCCCGGCATCTTCAACCGCGGTGGCGATAAGCTGCCATGGGGAGAACGGACCGCGCGCATTGGGGGCCACCATGGCCGCCGTGATGACAAAGTCATCCGCCTGCGTCGCCGTCGTGCTATCCGACAAAGTGACAACTCGGTTGATAACGCCGGTACCATCGCAATTCACGATGTAAGTTCCCGTCTGCGAGCCGCTGACCAGCGTTCTCTCTCCAGTTGTCGATCCCGCCTTGGGCTGGTTAATGACGAAGGATCCGGTGAAATTGCCGTTTCCGTCGTAATACCTCTCGCCGAGTGCCTTCGCCACGTTATCGCCATAGTTGGTGATAATCGCATAGTGACCTTGAAGGCTCGCCCGGTTGTAGCACTCCTTCTCTGCCGCATTGGCAGTGGAAATGCCGAAGAAGACAAAGACGATTAACACTACAGGGGCAAACAAGCTGTGCCTGTTAAGCCCCTTCTCGATCAACATAGATTTCTTCTCCTAGACTCGCTCAGCCCGTCTCTAAGCGACCACAACGTCTCGTTAAGCCATCGTCCGCCCTCGGTATGTTGCGAAGCCAAGGGACGCGGCACAGGTTCAGCGCGCATTATCCGAACTTCACTGGCCCGCAACGGTGTGGACGGTCGAAGTCGTTACCCGATACTTGTTAAGCTCCGGAGTGCCGGCCATAAAGGACTCGAGTGCTTTGCGGACATCCGCGTAAGCTGCGCGGTCGTAAGCTTCTGCGTCTTCCGGCCGTTCCCAGAAGCTGATGCCGATGCCTTCTTTCCCATCCGCAGAGACCATGGCGATCTCGTCGCGGAAACCGCTGAACTTCCGAAGAATGGGAATAACCTTCTGATCTATCGCCCGGGCGTAGGCATTGCCCTGACCAGGCTTCAGATCCACGCGAAAAATCCTCGCAAACATGCTGGCCTCCCTTCGAGTGCCTTACAGAATTTCCTCATCCCGGCTGCAGGTTTAGCCGCCGACCGCCTTGAGGGCTTTCCTTTCATCTCCACCCGCCCCATACACCGATGCTGCCGATTTCGTCCGTAAGGTCCGATATTCAAATTTTGCAGATTTACGCTTTTCTCTAGCGCTGTTGCTTGCACGCGCGTCTCCAGAGGACTCGGACCGCAATGACCAGCAGCGACCCCACAAACTCGCGCCTCAGAGCGATGTCGCGCGAATACTCGAACCGTCGCTCCACAAATTTGTTGAGTTCACCTGGAATTTCGTTAGCGATGTCCGGGTCCACAAATATTCCGCTCGGATCGCTGATGATTGGTTGGCGGCCCCCCTAATCAAGGCGTTGTGCGGACAACCGAATACGGATGGTTCCTGGGCGTGCCATCCAGAACCGTCCGTTCAGTGCGTTGCCAATTCGCATCAGCCGAGCTGGCAAAAGTCCCAACCGCGCGTCGCCCACTTGCGGCGAAATTGGAAAGAACGATCGCCGTCGCGTCCGCGCTCCGGCGAGCCAGACAGAATTCCTTTCCTGCTTCGTTCTGCGTCCTTTCCCTCGGTAACTGGGCCAGTTGACCCAGATCTTGACGCAACAGAGAACTCTATCCTAGGTGCTGAGGGCCATCGCTACGGTCGAATCATCCCCTCATTCCAAGAAAGATACGTAAATGCCATCAGCAGGGAAAAGTCCACGAGCCGTGCTTCGCAGCGACATCTATTGGGGTGGCCTCGTGCGAAAGCGATGTGCGGAGCCGCACCGCTAACGAACGGCGAAATTTGCTGGACGGCATCTTGCGCAGTGGCGATTTAATGCAGAAGAATAACGTCTCACAGGAAGAGAGCGATCGCCCCTTTTGGTGATCGCCGATTTGCACGGCGCATAGAAACGTCCCGATACTAAACTGCGCTTACACCGGAGCAAGTATACACCTGATAAGAGCGCTCCACGCGCTAACTTCGCCTCTTCCGTTCCGCCCGGCGCACTCGCGCCTCGTCCATTCCGAAGTGGTGCGCGATCTCGTGCCACACCGTATCAGCCACCATCTGCTCCAGCTCTGCTCGGGTGCCCGATGAGCGTTCATGCGGGCCTTGGAAAATCGTAATCTTGTCTGGCATGGTGAACCCTTCGAATACCGAGCGACTCGCAAGCGGCCGACCCTGGTACAGGCCGAGTAGACCAGCTCGCGGTGGTTCCTGCTCGACCACGATCGCAACGTTTTTCATGCGCCGGCGGAAACGCCATGGAATGCCGCGCAGCGCGTTCTCGACCAGAAGTTCGAATTCGGCAACGGGCAGCATTCACCATCATCGTATCGCCAAACTCTTGGAGCGCCGTACCGGGTCCGATATTATGGAATCGTCCGTTAATGATGCTATGAAAGCGCTGCAGCGGAGTGTTGCGTAGACTGCGAGCAAAATCCCATGCACAAGATAAAACAGTTCATTGGATTTGAGGCTCACAATAAGTTTTCCGCGTTCGTCGCGGTAAAACGAAAAAGGGGCACGCCGGCGAGGCGCTGCGCGTCCCGCGCGTTCTGCGATCGCAGTGGAAGCGAGCGGTAGCTACAGTTGGTTGGTAGACGAGGTGGAGCGGCCGGCCATCAGCCTAGGCTCTGCAACCCGTACGAAGCCAAGCGGCGTATGGAGTTGACCAACAAGACCAACCGGCTGGATGCCCAGGAGCTGGAGAGGTTTCTGACGGAAAACGGTGCGGAGACCCGCGGTATCGGCGGTAACTGCACTTAGTAGCCACTGTACGAATAGCGTTTTTCGTCCAAGTGGAGGTGCCGCTTCCCACAATGGCGTATCCGGGGAACTGGCCACGCCACACCTGGGCGAGGCTCTGCGATGCTGTTCCGCTTATAAGCTGACGCCACCTTGGCGAAGCACGTCAAGCAAAGGCACTTTGTAGGGGGTCCCGTCCGGTGCGCTCATCGAGGGAGTTCGTGGTGTCGTAAAGGCGCTCCGTATGAAGCCGTCCCAGCGCTGCTGCTGCTGAGCGATATTGCCGTGATCAGTTTGATTGTCGTATGGCGTATGTACCGCCGCGATAAAGCTATCAAATCGCTGAAAGATCGCCTGTGCGGCCGTGAACACCGCTTGGGGCGTGGACAAGGGCTGCTGTTTCAGAGTCATGAGCTCGATGAACATATCGCGACAGAATAGCGCCACCAGATCGTAGTGACCTTGCTCGTGGTGAAGCAGGTCTGTCGGGAACGGTGCTGGCCTGTTCAGCGCCCACTGGTTCACGAATGTCTGTCTGCGGTCGAGATCGACCGAAATTACCGCATCGTCCCGCAATCGGAACTGCGGTGGACGGGTGCCCGGTACGTGTTCCGCGAAGATGGTGCGGTTGGGCCGCGCCCGGGTCTGAGCTGCGGTGGCGCGTTGGCCGGGCGGCGGCGGATTTCCGGGACGCGGCGCCCCGAAATCGTGCCATGTCAACGTGCGCTGTAAGCCATTTAGACGAGATGGCATTATTTGCCTCCAGGCCCGCAGTATACAGTTCAGCGCGCAACGCCCGCTACTCAGTAAAGGCTAGTGGTTTTCGCGCTACGATTCCAAGCCGTGTGCGGCTGGCCGACTGCTTTGAGCGTCCAGCGGCAATGTTCCATGCGCGCTTCCAGATCTCCTCCAGTGGCGAACGCTGACTTGTGTGGTGACTGGTCGTAGCGTCACTGCTTCGGCTCGGCAGCGTCTCGCGCCGTGGTGAGGTCGGTGGACTTCCTCTTGCCGTAGCAAGCGCGGCTGTTTGTGACCGAGTCACAGTTCGATAGCTACGGTAAGGGTCTACGTATTTGGAGAAAAAAGGCAATACAAACATGTATACTAAACCATCGGACTTAAACCGATGGCATTTCCTGGCAAATCGGCTGTGTTATCGCCTTATAGCCGCTTCCTTTTTCTGAAGCGCATCGCGATTATTATTGCTTTAGGTGTCCCTGCCTCCGCCCAGCTGGCGGTCAGCATCTCCCAGCCGTATGCGACACGGGGCGTCGCCTATACTGGGCAAGGCATCGCCGGCGGCGGAACGTTACCCTATACATTCACCATCACTCAAGGCGCCTTGCCGCCCGGCCTGCAGATGGATGGCACAGGCGCGATAACCGGAACTCCGACTCATGCTGGGCAATACGCTTTTACGATTAGTGCGGTAGATTCGGTCAACATCAGCGGCTCTGGAATTGCATCGATTACGGTTGCGGGCACGTCTTTGACAGTTAGCCCCGTCAGCATCCCGCAAGGCTATGTCGGAGTTGCCTATGCACCAATAACCTTCTCTGTCAGTGGGGGCGTGCCTCCCTACGTCTTGAGTGCCACGAGTCTTCCTCCGGGGATGACTTTCAATCCGACTACCTGGGTGCTTTCCGGCACACCTACTATAGGTGGTTCTTACAGCGTCGACTTCCTGGCCACGGACCAAGCGGGCGATGTTGGTACTTCCTCATCACTCCTGCCGGTTCCCGACATCATACCGGCCACGCTAACGGATGGCTCGATTGGTACGGCATATGGCGCCGGTTTTTCTGCGATTGGTTTTGCCGTAACCCCAACACTGTCAGTATCCGGAACTCTGCCGCCCGGCGTATTGTTCTCCCCGAATTCGGGGCTACTTTCAGGTACGCCCACGGTTGCGGGCACTTTTACTTTCACTGCCCATGCGACCGGCGGTGGACTGACCGCCTCCCGGATTTACTCCGTTATCATCTTGAACTCGCCGCCGCTCGAAATTGGAGGAGTTCCAGGCGGAACCGTTGGGGTTCCCTACAACCAGACCATTCCGATCTTTTACGCAACACCGCCGCTGACTGTTACGCTAACCAGTGGCACCGTGCCGCCCGGATTGACACTGAGTACATCGGGAGTCCTCAGCGGAACACCGACGCATGCTGGACAATATGGACTCACACTTTCAGTTGTGGATTCCACCGGCAAGACCGGAACCGGCAGTTTCCTAGTCTCCTTCGTTCCACCTCCGTTGACCGTGTCACCCGCCACCATTCCTGGTGGCACTGTTGGTCAACCCTATTCGGTTACTTTCTCGGCTTCCGGAGGCGAAGGAAATTATCGCTACAATCTTGCCTTACAAGTGGTCCCAGGCTTATCGCTTGATTCCAATACCGGTGTCTTATCGGGGACGCCGACATCAGGAGGCGTGTACAACATAAGGATTGATGCGAGCGACCCTGCGAGTGCGACTGGCTCCCAGACTTATACATTGAATATCACCGGCCCGACGCCCCCATTCACGCTGACGCCGCTCACCCTCCCCGATGGAACCGCAGGCAAATTTTACTCCTGGGGCGTGAATGCATCAGGATCGCTGCTACCCGTAACCTTTGCGGTCACGGGCGGGACGCCGCCTCCGGGACTGGTCTTTACGCCAATACCGAATGGCATCACGATCAATCACATACCAACTACACCGGGCGCTTACCAGTTTCAGATAACCGGAACCGATAGCAGCAAGCGGAGTGTTTCACAGAACTACTCGGTCAATATCGCTAGTCAGGCGATCACGGTGAGCCCGAGTTCCGTTCCGGCCGCCATCGCAACTGTTCCATATTCGGTCAATTTCAGCGCAACCGGCGGAACTCCGCCATATACCTACGCAGTTTTTAACGCGGACTCACAAACGCCCACGGCTCCGGGCGGACTGCTGCTTTCGACAAATGGAACACTGTCCGGTATTCCCCAGGGGGGGACCGTGACCTTCACAATCCAGGCGACTGACAGCAAAGGAATGACTGGTTCTTGGGATTACATCCTTGCCATATCTCAAACGACGCTTATTGTTACCCCGTTAGTCTTGGCTAACGGCACTCTCGGGCAGGCATACTCGACGCCGATGAGCGCAAACGGCGGCACAGCTCCCTATACATTCTCGCTATCGAGTGGCGTGTTGCCGAACGGCGTGACCTTAAGTTCGAGTGGCGTGCTGGCCGGTTCGCCGCAACAGGCGGGGATGTTCAACATCAGCATCACTGCAATCGATGCACTCGGCGCCGCAGGCTCTCGCAGCTACCAATTTATCGTAAGCGGCGCAGCGATCACCCTCGGACCGAGCACCCTCCCGGATGCTATGGTCGGCCAACCATATCTGGTCCATCTCACCGCTACAGGCGGAGTTGCGCCCTACGTCTTTACCAAGCCGGTAGCTAATCTTTGGGTCACCGGCTTACAGGTGGCTTCAGATGGCACCATTAGTGGAACTCCAATCACCGATGCGCCCGCACTGCTCGACTTCAACATTGTTGTGACCGACGCAAACGGCTCGACGGGGGCGCGGGAGTTTTTTGTCAATCTGCGCTATGGCGTGCTTTCACTTTCGCCGACAGCGCTTTCGTCCGCAACGGTCGGCACGGCTTATACTGCAACCTTTTCGGCCTTCGGTGGAACCCCGCCCTATGTCTTTTCAGTGTACCCGGGTACTCCTTTAGCAGAAGGACTCAAGCTTTCGACAGCCGGGGTCTTGTCCGGGACACCGGTTTATGCGACAGATAATTTCATTACGATCAAGGCAGTAGATTCCACGGGCGCATTCGGAACTCAAAACTATTTAATCGCTATCGGCCCTGCAGTGCCGCCTCCTCCGCCACCTCCGCCCATCTGTACTTACGACGTTAGCCCCGGCGGCGCAGTCTTTTCCTCGACCGGCGGTGTGGGAACCATTACAATAACCACAACCTCGAATTGTTCCTGGACCATTACGAACATCCCGAGCTGGGTTACATTTACAAATGCGATCTCGGGAGCAGGGAATGGCATCGTTAGATTCCAGGTCGGCCAGAATAGCGGCTCGGATGTTTCGGCTGTATTGTCGGTGGCGGGAGTCAGTTTTTCGGTGGAGCAGCAGGCATCTTCAGTGCCCGGAATGACTCTCGCCGGTTCCATGCCGCATACGGCCAGCGCGGAAAACTGGACCACAACCTTTACGCTAGTTGCCGATGGTTCGTCCTCGACGACGGCTCGTCTTAGCCTCTTCGGCGACGCAATCGATCCAAGCGGGAACGGCCCGCTTACGCTACCTTTGACATTCCCCCAGCTAACTGGAGCTTCCGCGCCGCTCCCAGCCACCTCAATAGACCGAACGCTGGCCGCCAATGCTTCGCTGATTGTCAACACGGCGGGTCCCCAAGTTGCTCCAGTGCTGGTCGGATCGGCACAACTGGCCGCCACCGGCGCCCTGGGTGGATTCGCCATCTTCCATCAAATCGTTACGGAACAAGAAGCGGTGGTGCCGATGGAAACTCGCAATGCAAGTTCCTATCTGCTGTCATTCGACGACACCAATGGAATCGTGTTAGGCGTCGCGGTAGCAAACATCTCGGCACAGGCGGCCAATATTCCCGTCATCATCCGCGACGATACGGGTGCGGTGATCGGTCCTGCGGGAGCGAGCATTTCGCTAACGGGAAACGGCCATACTTCCTTCGTGTTGTCCGATCCGGTTCTGGGGTTCCCGGTGACGGCGAACAAGCGCGGCACGATCGAATTCGATACGCCGGCGGGCGGGCGGATCAGTGTGCTGGGTCTGCGTTTCACGCCGCCGAACAATGCGCTGACGACTATTCCCGCTTTGGCTAACATTGGCACCGGAGGCGGAAGTATCGCACACCTCGCTTCGGGTGACGGCTGGCAAACCACTTTTGTGCTGGTCAATACCGGAACGAGTGCCGCATCCGCCACCCTTAATTTCTTCGCCGATCAAACCGGCACTCCCCTGACGTTGCCGCTCTCGCTTCCACAATCCGGCGACGGAACGACCATGGCGGTTCCTTCCTATACAGCGCAACTGGCGGCCGGGGCCACGTCGGTGATCGTCAGTGCGGGAGCGTCGCAACTCCTCACCGGATCGGCGCAACTCAGCACGACGGGACACGTCAGCGGCTACGTCATCTTCCGCCACAACGACCAGGAGGCGGTGGTGCCTTTGGAAAGCCGAAACGCGAGCGCCTACGTCATTGCTTTCGACAACACCAAAGGGACGGCCACCGGCATAGCGTTGAACGCGGTATCGATGGAGCAGGTGAGCATTCCGGTGACGGTTCGCAATGACAAGGGAGCCACAATCGCGACTGACACGATCACCTTGGCCACAAACGGACACTATGCGTTCACGCTGGGTACGGATAAGTATCCGGCCGCTGCCACCATTCGAGGCACCATCGAATTCGATACCCCCCCGGGCGCGCAGATAGGCGCGCTGGGGATACGCATCCCGGCCGTAGCCGCGCATACCTACACCACGCTGCCGGCACTAGCGAAATAGCCACTTGGACGTGTAGAGCCCTACTGGGTGAAGCGAACGATAACGATAGCGTCGAATTATGGGCTACGGAAAGTCATTGTTTCTCCGGAACAATATACTAGGCTAAGTTGGCGCCAAATGATCGGATCCGAATGCAGGGGCTTGATCCGGCCTGCCTGTGATGTGACCGTGCGGTGACATCACTTGACTCGCCGATTCGCGCAGGTCACGCTCGACCAGGGGTATCACGGCCGACTTAGCCACTGGCGCTCGAGGGGAGTGTACACTGAGAGAAATCTCGAATCTTAGGAAGGAATTCTCGACCTAGCTCTCGGAGGCGGCGGTTGCCAGCTCCGGCAAGTTCTGGCCCATCATGAAGCGTGCGCTCTTCTCAGTATTCTTTCTCCTCTTCGCTCCTCACCTATTTGTTCCTGACGCAGCTGCCCAGCAGAGCACTGGGATTCTGAGAGGCAGCGTAACGGATCCAAGTGGCGCGTCGATTCCTGGCGCGGTTGTCACGGCTACAGAGGCAGGCGGTCAGAGGCGATCGGTCACCACCGGTGACAATGGCAACTACTTATTCCGTGGATTGCAGCCCGGTTCCTGGACAGTGGAGGCGACCGCTCCCGGGTTGGTTCAGCCCGCGCCGCGCACGATCTCTATCCAACCTGCAAATAATACGCTCAATCTTCAGATGGAGGTCGCTGCCGGGCACCAGGAAGTTACCGTATCTGACACGACCGAGTCGGAAGTACGCCTCGACCCCACACAAAGTGCGTCGGCCCAAGTAATGCACAGCGAGGATTTGGGATCGCTTGCCGACGATGTCGACGATCTCTTGACCGACTTGCAGGCATTGGCCGGACCATCAGCTGGACTGAACGGAGGGCAGATTTTCATTGACGGATTTACCGCCGGCGACGGGACACTGCCAAGCAAGGACGCCATACGCGAGATACGAGTCAACCAGAATCCGTTCTCCCCGGAGTTCGACACTCTCGGCACGGGACATATCGAAATTATTACGAAACCGGGAACGGATCATCTGCGGGGTGAGGCGTATTTCGGCTACGGCGACAGCCTATTTAATTCACGTAATCCCTACGGCGATCGGAAAGCCCCTTTTAATTTGAAGACTTTTGGCGGGAGCCTTGGCGGGAAAATCAACGCAAAGGGATCGTTCTACATTAATTTCGACAAGCGATCTATCGACAACGGCGAGGTGGTCAATGCAATTACCCTCAACCCACAGACGCTGGCCATCGTGAGCCCCTTCACGCCGATTGCGGTGAGCCCCCTCCAGCGGTTATACGTCGGCGCGCGCATCGATTATCAGCTAAACGCGAAGAATACAATGACGGTCCGTTATGAACCGACATTGAACACGGCAAAAAACGAGGGTATTGGAAATTTCGCATTGCCCTCGCAGTCCTACCAGTCGTCGATGATGGAGCACTCCGTGCAAGCTACGGAAACCATGCTGGTGGGTGCCAGCATGGTGAATGAGACGCGCTTTCAGTTTCGCCATCAAAATGCGACGCAGACGCCCGATAGCACCGCTCCGTCGATCATCGTTGCGAATGCATTCAATGGTGGCGGCGCATCGGCGGGACTGCACGATTTTCTGCATCATCATTACGAAGTACAGAATTACACGACCAAGATTACGAACACGCATACCTGGCGTTTCGGTGCGCGACTGCGCGCGGTGTCGATAGTGGACCAGTCCGAGCAGAATTTCAACGGGACCTATACTTTCGGCGGCGCGTATGCTCCAGTTCTCGACGCCAATAACCAGCCCGCGGTGGCAGGCGTGATTTGCAATCCGGTTACTCTGACGGCCGGATGCACGACCATCACTTCGATCGAGCAGTATCGCCGAACGCTGCTGTTCGGACAAATGGCAATGACGGCGCAGATGATTCGGGCGCTCGGCGGAGGTGCGACTCAGTTTTCGATCAACGCGGGCGATCCGGTAGTGTACGTCGGTGGCGTGGATATTGGCCTGTTCATCGGCGACGACTGGAAAATCAGACCGAATCTGACGCTCAGTCTCGGCGCACGGTACGAATCGCAGGACAATATTCGGGACCACGCCGACTTTGCGCCGCGCATCGCGTTTGCCTGGGCGCCGGGAGGATCAGCGAAGAACACGACTCCGAAGACTGTGATCCGCGGCGGATTTGGCATATTCTACGATCGCTTCTCGGAACAGAACGTGTTAGTCGCGCAGCGCTACAACGGAATTAATCAACAGCAGTTCATCATCATCAATCCGGACAGCTATCCGTCGATTCCTTCCCAGACCATGCTTGAACAATCGGGAACACAACAGACCATCCACGCCATCAATTCCTCGGTCCGCGCTCCGTACGTGATGCAATCTTCGCTAGCCGTGGAACGGCAACTGCCGAAGAAGACGACGCTTGCGGTGACGTATACCAACTCGCACGGGCTGCACGAGTTGCGTTCGCGCAATATCAATGCTCCGTTTTCCCCTGGAGTGTATCCGTATCCTGGTCAGGGCCCGATTTATGAAATGGAATCGACGGGACTTTATAACCAACATCTCCTGCTGGCGAATGTCAATTCCCGGCTGACATCGAAGATTTCTCTGTTTGGAACGTATTCGTTGGCCTATGCGCGAAGCAACACAAACGGATTAAATACGTTTCCCGCCAATCAGTACAGCATGGAGGGAGAGTATGGTCCCGCATCGAATGACGTTCGCAATCGGATGTCGCTGGGCGGCTCGATCACTTCGAAGTTCGGTTTGCTGTGGAACCCGTTCGTCATTCTGCAATCGGGCGCGCCGTTCAACATCACCACCAGTCAGGATATTTACAACGACACGGTTCTCACGGCGCGGCCGGGGTTCGCCACGGATCCAAGTCAGCCTGGGGTGATTGCTACTTCGTACGGGTTGTTTGACCCCCATCCTGCACCGGGCGAAAAAATCGTGCCGCGAAATTACGGCCGCGGCCCTGGAGAGTTCGCTGTAAACCTGCGCCTGTCGCGCACGTTCGTCTATCGCGAGCACAACAAGCTTACCTTATCGGTTTCGGCGCGGAATCTGCTAAATCATCTGAATCCCGGTCCGATCATCGGCAATATCAATTCGCCGCTGTTCGGGGAATCCAATCAAATCCGCGGCCATGGAGCGTACGAGAACGGCGCGAATAACCGTCGGCTCGAATTTCAGGCTCGATTTGCGTTCTAAGCAAGTTCAGCGATCAAACCCTCCTGTCCGAGGGCGACCAAGCTACCGCAAAATCCCTCCAGATCGATGCGTATTAGAATTGAAAGACTACTCCACAGCGGCGACGCAACCGGATGCGCCGAAATGTATCCGACGACGCTGCGCAAGGTGAAATCATCATGTCAAAGCATGCCGCGTCCAAGAACACCCCCGTCATTGCGGACGGAATGACGCTCGGAGTTATCGGAGCCGGCGTTATGGGTCAAACCCTGATCCGCGGGCTGATCTCCAGCGGCGTTATTTTGAAGGACCAGGTTTGGGCTGGGGACAAGAACTCCGCGGCCTGCTCCAAGGCCGCCGAGGCGCTTGATGTTCCAGCGGAAACGGATTTTCAACACCGCGTCCCGACGTCCGATCTAATCCTGATTTGTGTCAAGCCCGCCGACGCGCCAAACGTCCTGGCAACCCTTCGCAACGCCGGATTGCGCCGAGATACTTTGCTGATCTCTATCCTGGCGGGCGTGTCCACGGACCGCATTGAATCACTGCTCGGCACCGAAAACCCAGTAGTGCGCGCTATGCCGAATACTCCCGCTGTCGTCGGAGAGGGCATGACCGTGGTATGTGCGGGATCGAGCGCCTCAAAGACTCATCTGGATCGTGCGGAACGCATCTTCGAAGGCGTGGGCAAATGTCTGCCGGTCGACGAGGTCCATTTCAATGCGGTCACCGCACTGAGCGGCAGCGGACCCGGCTACCAGTTTTTGATCATGGAGGCCCTGGCCGATGCCGGAGTGCGAGTGGGCCTGCCGCGTCAGCTCGCGCTGACGCTGGTAGCCCAGACCGCTTTGGGGGCCGCCCGCATGGTGCTTGACTCAGGCCGGCATCCCGCGGCTCTCCGCGACGACGTCACGACCCCTGCCGGCTGCACCATTGCTGGCCTGCTCATGCTGGAAGATGGGCGCATTCGATCCGTGCTCGCTCGGGCGGTCGAGGAGGCTACGAAGATTGCTGCTCACTTGGGAGCCTCAACTTCAAAGATCTCTGAGAATCCCGCCAGCCATCGCGCTGGCTCGGGTGGCGGCCAATAGCCGGAAATTCTTTCATGCCCCAAGCCAATTCCCGAACGCACTCCGAAGAACTCATCTCCCTCGAGGACCGGTGGGGCGCGCACAACTACCATCCTCTGGATGTCGTGGTGGAACGCGCTTCCGGAGCGTGGGTCTACGACGTCGACGGCCGCAGGTATCTGGACTGCCTAAGCGCCTACTCAGCGGTCAACCAAGGCCACTGCCATCCGCGCATTATTCAGACGCTTAAAGAGCAGGCCGAGCGGGTTACGCTTACCTCCCGCGCCTTCCGCAACGATCAGCTCCCGCACTTTGTCTCCGAACTCGCGCAGCTATGTGGCATGGAGATGGTCCTGCCGATGAACACCGGCGCGGAAGCTGTGGAGACAGCCATCAAGGCTTGCCGTCGATGGGGTTATACACGCAAGGGTGTCCCCTTGAACCAGGCTGAAATCATTGTCTGCGAGAACAATTTTCACGGGCGCACCACCACAATTACCGGCTTTTCCTCCGAGCCTCTCTACAAGGATGGCTTCGGACCGTTCACACCGGGCTTCGTCACGATTCCTTTCGGTGACTCTGAGGCACTGACGCGAGCCATCACCCCGAACACGTGCGCGTTTCTGTTCGAGCCAATCCAGTGCGAAGCTGGCATCCTGATTCCGCCCGACGGTTTCATCCGCGACGCCGCGGCGATTTGCCGCCGCGAAGGCGTGTTGCTCGTAGCGGACGAAATTCAGACCGGTCTGGGCCGCACTGGGCATTTCCTTGCCTGCGACGCAGAGGATGTGAAGCCGAATGTGTTGATCCTGGGCAAAGCTCTCTCCGGTGGAACCTACCCGGTATCGGCCGTGGTATCGAGTCACGAGGTACTGGGCGTGTTCCGTCCCGGCAGCCACGGCAGCACTTACGGTGGCAATCCTTTGGCTTGTGCCGTGGCACGCGCTGCCCTTCGCGTGCTCGAAGAGGAACGGCTGGTGAAACGGTCTGAGGAACTTGGGGCCTGGTTGCTGCATGAAACGCGGAAACTCCAATATCCGCATGTTAGAGAAGTCCGCGGCCGGGGCCTATTGCTGGGGATCGAACTGCTCGGTCCTGCGCGCCCCTACTGCGAGCGCCTGAAGGATTTGGGCGTCCTATGCAAGGAAACCCATGATCAGGTGATCCGCCTGGCACCCCCCCTGATCATCGCCCAAGA
>DATJEI010000279.1:0-11438 GCA_035496735.1 Bryobacteraceae bacterium
TACTTGGGCGCGTCACTCTCTGCCCGCAGCGCGCGCGGCGCGAAAGTCATCGCCGCCATCGTGCACGTTGCGGCAGCGATCAAGAAGCGGTTTCTCATTGGTGTTGTCCGGAAGGTCCATTGTAGGGTAGCGGGGCCAGGAATGCGACCGGCATCGCCATCGAGCAAACAAATTACAATAGATTCCCACGGAACAAATCCGCGGTTCAGCCGTATAAGACACATGCGACGATTCTGGATGGATCTTTCCTACGGGGCCAGAGGGCTGCGCAACCAGCCCGGATTCGCCAGCATTGCGATTCTCACGCTGGCTCTCGGTATCGGCGCCGCCACCACCATCTTCAGCGTCATCTATAACGTTCTGCTCGATCCATTTCCCTATGCCGACGCCAAGCGGGTGGTGGCGATCCAAATCCACGACCTCGCCAGCAGCAATCCCGGTGGCCGGCAAGGCCTGCAAACCGCGGAGTTCCTGGACTATCAAGAGCAGAGCCACGTATTCGAGGAGGTCATCGGTGGGTCGTTTCAAGACGCGCTGCAGAGTACGGCGGAGGGCACTGAGCAGTTCTCGGGCGGCGCCACCACACCGAACATGTTCCACTTTCTCGGAGTGCCCGCCATGCTGGGCCGCGCGCTGACGCCGGAAGACGCAGCTCCGGGGGCGCCGCCGGTCTTCGTTATGAGTTACAAGCTGTGGTCTAAGCGCTACGGCCTGGACCGCTCGATCGTCAACAAAACATTTGTGCTCAACGGGGTGCCAACCACGCTGGTCGGAATCATGCCGCCGCGCTTCACCAAGATGGGAGCGGACCTTTGGTGGTCGGTCTCAATGAATCGGGCAGACCCGGAGATGAGTTTACGGTTTTGGACCTTTCAGGGGAAGCTGAAGCCGGGGGTCACGCTCCAGCAGGCGCAGACGGATATTGACCTGCTGGCTCACAGGCTGGCTAAAGTTTACCCCCTAAACTATCCTGACAAGTTCAGAGTCCAAGTCGTCAGCTGGGTCGATAGCCTGATCGGGCCCTTCCGAAAGACGCTGTACACTCTGGCGGCGGCGGTGGGGCTGCTGTTACTTATCTCGTGCGCCAATGTGGCGAACATGCTGCTTGCTCGCGCGGCGGCGCGGGAGAAGGAGATGGCAATCCGCGGATCGCTGGGCGCCAGGCGAAGCGAACTGATCCGCCAGTTGCTGACCGAGAGTCTGCTGCTCGCGCTAGCGGGAGGCGTGCTCGGTTGTGTGTTCTCTTATGTGGGCCTTAAGGGCATCGTTGCGCTGATCCCGGATGGAATGATTCCGCGGGAAGTCGTCATTCAGTTGAATATTCCGGTCTTATTGTTCAGCCTCGGAATCGCAATCCTCACGGCCCTGGTGTTTGGGCTGGCGCCGGCCTTGCATAGCGCCAATCAGAACTTAGTGGAACCTCTCAAAGAATCAGGCAGGGGCGTCAGCGGTGGCTTCCGGCGAGGCCGGCTACGCAACGCCCTGGTCATCGCGGAGGTGGCATTATCGCTGGTACTGCTGGCCGGCGCCGGCCTGATGATGCGGACCTTTGTCGCGATGCAGCAAGTGGATCTAGGATTCCGGCCGAACAATCTGCTGTTTACGCGACTGCCGCTGCCCAAAGGACAATACAAGACCATTGTCCAGAAGCAGCGCTTCTTTCGCCAGTTGCTGGCACGCCTCCAAATGCTTCCGGGGGTTATCGCGGCAACGACTACGACGACCGTCCCGCCCTTCGGCGGCATTCACAGTGAGATCGACATTCCGGGCAAGACCCATTCCGAGAAATGGAACGCGATCTATACGCTTTGCAGTGAAGGCTACTTCCCCGCCATCGGTCTCAAGGTGCTGCGTGGAAGAATATTGTCGGAGTTCGATGTAAATGACGGCCGCCGTGTTGCCGTGATCAACCGGACGCTGGTCAATCGTTTCTTCGGGAATGAAGACCCCATTGGCCGGAAAATCAAGATCACGATGCTGGAGAGTCTGCCCGAAGGTAAGGTGGAAAACCCCGTGTTTGAAGTGATTGGGGTCGTGAGCGACACCAAAAATCAGGGGATCCAGGATCCGATCTTCCCCGAAATGTACATCCCCTACACCATGACGGGGACCTTCGATCGCGCTGTCCTGGTCCGTACAGCCGGCAATCCTGCGGGAGTGGTGGACACGTTGCGCCGCCAGATCTGGGCGGTGGACCGCAATGTGGCGCTCACGTTTACCGGTACCCTGGAGGACTTCCTAAGAGACTTTGTCTACGCCCAGCCGCGCTTTGGCTTCGTCCTACTGGCTATTTTCGGAGGCGTGGGGCTTGTGCTCATCACTATCGGCGTTTACAGCGTTATTTCGTACACCGTATCGGGCCAGACGCAGGAGATTGGGGTCCGCATGGCGCTCGGCGCGGCCCATTCTGATGTGCTGGGGATGGTCTTGTGGATGGGACTGCGGCTGATCGCAGCCGGCGTCGTTGTCGGGCTGCTCTTCACGTTTGCGGCGATGCGCATCGTCTCCAATCAGCTCTTCGGCATCTCGACCTACGATCCGATCACGATCGCCACAGTAATTGCGGCGGTGGCGGCAGCTGGCCTGGCCGCCTGCTACTGGCCTGCCCGCCGCGCCACGCAGCTGGATCCGATGGTGGCACTGCGCTACGAATAACGCGAACTCAGTGCCTAGGGCGCCGGTAGTCTTACGGCCGGTCGAGGTTCGGCGCCAGAGCCAGCGCTTCGCGCGCCTTAACGAACAGGCCGTACTCGCTCATGAGATCGCGGAACATGGCGTCGCCGATCATATGGTAGCCCTGAGCCGTGAAGTGCACGCGATCGTTTTGCGCCATCCCAGCCAGCACCCACTCACGCATGGAGCCCTTCCCGCCCATCTTGGCGCGCTGGTCCCAGAACGCGCATCCCTGGGCCAGGGCGGCCTCGCGCTCCGCCTCCACGATCATGTCCACGTTATCGAGCGTGACCCAACCCTTTCCACGCATCCGGATGGCTCGGTCCGGCGGTCCGACTACCAGGATGGTCGCGGTGGGCGCGTCGGCACGCAGCCTCTCGATCAGGCGCGTGAACATGTCGCGGTAGCTCTCGAGCGTCCAATCCTTACGGCCCGCTTCATTGGTGCCGTAAGACAGCACGATCAATGCAGGGTTGCGCCGCTCGATATTGGATTTGAGCACCTCTTCATTCCAGTTGAGCATCATGGATGCCTGTGCGCCGTTGATTCCTAGCGCTTCGTAGGTGACGCCGGTGGGTTTCTCCGCCACCCATCCAAAAAGGCGCACCGGCGCGCGATCCAGGGTCTCCGCTTCCAGGCGGTGCGGTCCAGGCTCGGCGTCATAGTGAAAGTAGCTAGGAGCGGTTTCGCCATCGGTCGAGATACGCTCGACGGGGGCGCCATTATCGTAAATTTGAATCGCTCCACCGCCGGGCTGCTGCAAGTAGTAAAGCTCGAACTGCTGGCCCTCGGCGACGAGATACACGGATTGCCGCGGCGAACTGGCGGTCATGCTGACGCCGCCCAGACCGTAAATGCCGTCGCCGCTGCGCCCCACCAGTCCGTCACTGTGCCAGCCGCGCGTCGAACCGCTCTTCACATCGAAGCGGCGGTAGGTGTTCCAGGGCCGTCCGGCCAGTGAGTAGCCGCTGCCGCCATCGCCGAAAGTCTGCTGGAGGCGCTCGCGAATGTCGCCGGTCCACTCATCCGCGGCCACGTGCGAATCGCCATAGTGCAGCGCGCGCAGGGGACCGGCCAGCTCTCCGTGCTGCTGACGATAAAGTTGCTCAAAAAACGGAACCAGCGCGGCAGCGTTTTCCACCGGGAGCCGGGCGCCGCGGAACACCTTCTCCACCACTCCTTCGTGAGCTTCCGCGCGCGTGGCTGCGCTGACGAATGAACGCGGGGCGGCGGCGCGCCGGGCAGCGGGCTTCTTAACCGTCGTTCTGGCCGCCGGTGTTTTAGCGACCACGCCGGTGACGACCGGCTTTCGGACGCGTTTCTTGGCAGATGCTTTCGCTGGTTTAACGGCGTATGCGGTAGTGGTCTGGGCGGGGGCCGTCAGGGCCATCGCGACGATTACGGCGATTGCCGGGAGTAAACGCATCAAGGCTGTCGGCTCGCTTCCCGGCCGGTGCTGTTCGCCTGCCTGATGATGTTCTGCTTCAACTGCTCCATCTTGAACTGAGTGAAACCTTCGCGCAATGCCGAGAACAATAGCTCTCCTACGATTCTCGCACCGGCGGGCATGGGGTGGATATAATCGGACCCTACCAGGCGCGGTTCGGACGTATACCAGCGGCCCATGGTGCCGGAGCCTCCCATGGCCTCGAAGGTATCAAAGAAGGCTACCCCGGTGTCGGCGGCGATCTTCGATTCGGTGGCAACCAGACGCGGCATGGTGGAAATGGTAGCGATCTCACCGTTGACTCCCTTGGCGCCGCGATCCATGGGGCTCATCAGCAGTATGGAAGCTTCGGGCACTGCTCTTTGCAAGCGCGCGACGGTCTTGCGCATTTCATGGCCCCAGGTACTGTCGACGAAATTAGGGAAGCCGCTCTCGTTGGTGCCGTAATTCACGATGATCAGATCCGGCTTGTAGTGGCGCAGTTGGGCGGCCCAGTGGGCTTCATTAAAGGCATTCGACAGCAAGGTCACGTTCGCGCCATTGATACCCAGGCTGCTATAGACCACGCCGGGCCCCTTGCGGAAATCCGCGCCGTAGAAGCGCACCGACCCGCTGGTAACCTTGAGCCCGATCTCGGCGGTGCCGGGCGGAATGTCAAACGTCGCGTAGCCGGGGGTAAACGGATGCTCCCCAGGCGCGACGGTGGAGGAGCCAGTGCCGATCGGATTGCCATCCGCCTCCACCTCGAAGACGCCGCCTTGGGGCTCGACAAGATACGCGATCTCCACGCTGCGGTGGGCCGTTTTCACTTTCCAATGCGACACAGCGCCGGGAGCGCCGCGGAAACTCACGGCTCCCAGGCCGTTGAGTCCATCCTTGATGGTGGAATTTCCGCCCACATCGATCTTCCAGTTCGAACCCGACATGTCGATGCCGCGATGGTTATACCAGGCCCACGGCCGAGCCATGAGCACGAAGCCTACGCCGCCGTCGCCGAACTCATGCTGCAACAGGGCGCGGGCGTCGGCGGTGATCAGGTCGGCGGTGGTGGGGGAATCGCCGTAATGAATGATATGGACGCCCTCCCCTTTGAGGAGCGCTTCGTAAAAATGATCCAGCACATGCGCCGGGTCGGAAAGATTCCTGGGCGCCTTGGCTACCAGGCGTTTATTCAGCGTCGCGTTCAGGCTTGCGGGCGAGGCGAGCGGATCGATCAGCGCTTCGGTGGCAGCAGGCTTGATAGGAAAGGTCAGCACGGCGACGGCGCTCTTCGGCTCGATCGACATGTAATTTTTGAGCGAAGGAAAGGCCTGCGGGACCAGCAGCAGCGCCGCGAAGGTGAGCACGGTGAGCGTCGTCTTAACTGGGATGACGGGTCGCATCAGAATCTGGTGTATATAAATGGCGCGGCGCCGCTTTGGACCACGTTTTGCAGCCCGAGCGCCAGCAGCGCCAGGACTGCCGCCTGAGCGTAGAACGGAGCTTTCACATATAAGTTCAGGCTCCAGTCATACCACTTCCTGGGGACATAGTGCGCCAGTGTGCCGATCAAGAGCACCAGCAACAGCGGTCCCGATATATTCGCGAAAGAAACGCTCAGGGAAGCAATGCGGCCGAGGATCGCCAGCGCGATATCAAAGCTGGGCGCGCGAAAAAAAACCCAGGCGAACGTGACGTAGTGGAAGGTGAGGACAATGCTGGCATATCGCCACCAGGGGCTGCTTGAAATCGCGGTCTTGGCTGTGCCGGATTGCGTTTGCCACAGGCGCACGAAAGCCAACCCGAAGCCGTGCAGCGCTCCCCAAATAACGAAGTTCCAGTTAGCGCCATGCCACAGGCCGCCAATCACCATGGTGATGACCAGGTTCACGTAGCTGAAGATTTTGGAGCGCTTGCCGGGAAGCGAAAAATACACATAGTCGCGCAGCCAATTGGACAGGGAAATGTGCCACCGGCGCCAGAAATCGGCGATGTTTTCCGCGGCGTAGGGGCGGTTGAAATTGGCCGGCAGCTTGATGCCAAGGAGCAGGGCCGATCCCATCGCGATGTCGGTGTATCCGGAAAAGTCGTAGTAGATTTGCAGAGCGTATGCGTAAACGGCGACCAGCGTTTCGGCGCCGGTGTAGAGAGTCGGAAAATCGAAGACCCGATTGACCAGGTTGCTCGACAGGTAATCCGCGATCAACAGTTTCTTCATCAGGCCCATGCCAATCAGGAACAAGGCGCGGCCGCCATCCGCCGGATCGAGCTGCTTGCGCTTTTCGAACTGATCGATCAGCGAGGAAACGCGCGTGATGGGTCCGGCTAGCGTGGTCGGAAAGAAAGAAACCGCGGCCAGGTGCGCCAGATAGCTCCTGGTTCCTTTGGCGTCGCCGCGATAAATATCGATGGTGTAGGTCAGCGCCTGGAAAACGTAGAAAGAGAGAGTCAGAGGGAGCGCCACCGTGCTTACGGGAATATAGCGCAGCACGGCCAATATCCCGATATTCATGACGATGCTGGCGGTGACCAGGGCCCGCCGAATCCAGGGAGTCTTAGAAGATTGCAGGCCCCAGCCCAGCAAGAAATCGCAGGTGGAAGCCGCCGGGATCAGCGCCAGGTAACGCAGGTCCCACTTGGCGTAGAAAAAATAATTGGCGAGCAGAATGACGGCAAGTGCAAGCGCGCGCACGCGGGCCAGCGGCCAGTAAAGCAGAAAAATCCCCACCAGAAAAACGAAATAAGTTGACGAGGAAAGAAGCAAGTACCAGGATACTGGAAAGGTGGCGCGTGGAACTGTGGGTCGGATGCGGCTGTGGATATGCTGTCGGAGCGCGAGAAGCGCAGACGGCTCGCGCGAGAGCTCGCCAAGCTCAACCCCGCAGCTCTGAATCCCTTGGTGGACGCGAGCACGCAGGCCTGCGGCCGGTTCTGGCGCTAAGTCAGGATATCTCCAACCGGCACTCGGAGACCGTGATCGCTATGGCCATTACCAGCCAGCCGCAGAAAGCGCGATTCCCACTCACTTTCGATTTGCCGCGGGACCCTGCCGAAGCCTTCGTGGGTGAAATTCTCGCAGATGCGGACGATTTCAGTGGACCGGCTGGGGAAGCGGATCGGGGCGGTGAGCCTCGAGCTAGTGTAGATCGGCGCTCTCTGACTATTTCGCCGGATACGCCTTGGTGTACTTATTGCGCTGATTGAACACCGTAAAGGCTCCGTCTTCAGACGCCGACACCTTCAGGTACATCCCCTCGTCGTGCTCTTCGAGGTTCGCGATGAAGGGATCGCCGGCGTTGTGCTGTTTGCCTCCGGTAAAGGAGAAGTGAAGCTGCCAGATGTCCTCCAGTCCGGGCGTGTTGTGCAAGAGCTTCCAGGCATCGGGAAGCCCGCCTTTGCGTGCCCCGTTGTCCATCACGATGACACGCGGCGCGAGGCCATAAACCGATTTCGGCGAGACGTGGGTAGCGTGATGCGCCGTGAGGTAGAGATCCACCTTGCCGACTTTGTTATCGGGGCATTCGAGCGCCAGTTCCTCATTCCAAACAATGTCGCCGGGATCCACGAAGCGGAAGCTGCCGAACTGAATGAGGACGGCTGCCGATTGCGGATTCTCGCCGGTTTCGCCCTCCACGCGCGTGAGGCCGGCGCAGTACGGGTTGGGATCGCCCTTGCGTTGGAGGTGGCGGCTCGCGGCGGTGAGCACCGTAATGTCCAGGCCCTTGATGGCAATCTTGTCGCCCGGTGCGATCATTCGGTGCGCTCCGCCGGCGATGGCTTTCTCATAAGGCGCCGGGTATTTGCCTCCGCCTTCGACGCTGGGTCCGTAGTCGAGAAAAGTAGCCACTGGCAGCCGCTCCAGCAGGTTGGAAACGCCGCCCACATGATCCCCGTGGAAATGCGTGATCAGCAGCGTGTCGATTTTTTTGACGCCAGCTGCTTTGGCGGCCGCCGCGATGCGATTGGCGTCGCGTCCGCTGTTGCCCGCATAACCGGTATCGATGAGCAGGGCTTGACCGGAAGGAGGAACCACCAGCGTGGATTGGCCCCCTTCGACATCGATGAAGTAGATGTCGAGGGTCCTTGCACCCTGGGCGGCAACGGCGAGCGCCGCCAGTAAGATCATCCGGAGCGGGCCGAGCCAGGCGGCGGGAACAATCCTCATGCAGGTATCGTACAAGATAATAGAGTGGTTCGAAAATACACGCGATGCCTTATTGTTGCCAATGCGGAGCACCGGCCGGATCGACGGACAGATTCTGCGCGGTCTGCGGGGCGCGTCAACCGTCGCCGGGAGCTGCCGCTTCCGCAGCCGGGGCAGAAACCAGTCCGCCAAAAACGCCGCCTGCGGATCCATTTGGCGGGATAAGCGACAAGAACGCCTCGCTGCTATGCTACATCCCCTGGCTGGGCTGGATCGCGGCCATCATTGTCCTGGCCAGCGCGCGCTACAAGCGGGACACCGCCGACGCCCGCGAGGTGCGGTTCAACGCGTTTCAGGGGCTATATCTGTTCGTGGCCTGGTTGATTGTGGATTGGGTGGTCTCTCCCGCGCTGCGCTTCGGGATGATCGGAATGGGCGATTCCTTCCGGCCGCTGGAGGGCCTGCTGCGGGTGGCAGTTCTGGCAGCATGGATCGTGATGCTGGTTAAGGTGAGTCATGCCGAACACTACCGTCTGCCAATCGTGGGCGAAATGGCGGAACGGTCGGTGGAAGAGCAAAGAGCATAGGCCGACCGGGGACCGCAGGTGTGTTTGACATCAGGATGCCTTATTAAGTAGCATCAAGATGTGCGGACTACACTCTCCCTGGATGATGACATCGCCAATCTGCTGAACAAAGAGATACGGCGTTCTGGGGTTTCTTTCAAAGAAGCAGTCAACCATTACCTGCGGCTAGGGCTGATGGCGGCCAAGCAACCCGTCCAGAAGAAATTTGTGGTGAAACCACGCGCAATGGGGCTTCCGCCGGGACTTAGCTACGACAATATTGGGGAATTGCTCAATGCGATTGAAGGCCCCTTGCACCGATGATCGTGCTCGACGCGAACCTCCTTATCTATGCCTATGACACCGCATCACTTCGTCATAAATTAGCGATACGGTGGATGGAAAAGGCCCTCTCCGGTGGGGAGCCGGTGGGGCTTCCATGGCAGACGGTTTCGGCATTTCTAAGGATCTCCACAAATGCGAATCTTCCGGGAGACCGCTTCACCGCAGAAGAAGCCGCGCAAATCCTCGACGAGTTGCTGGGCCAGCCCAACGTGTGTTTACTTGTCCCGGGCGAACATCACTGGAGCTTGTTCCGTCAAATGATCACGGAGGGCCAAGCGCGGGGACCTTTGATAAGTGATGCACAGCTGGCGGCGCTAACCATCGAGCACGGCGGCGTTCTCCACACGACCGACCGGGACTTTGCGCGATTCCCGGGGTTGCGCTGGACGAATCCGCTCGCCAAAGAGCACTGACTGTGATTGCACACGAACGGAAAGAATTGGCTCACAGAAAAAAGTCGGCCGACGCGCCCGGCCTGTCCGCTGCTCAGTGTGCCGCCGGGGGATTAAGGGGAGGAAGGGACCGGGAACAATCCCCGATCCGGCCGCGTAATTCAGTATGATTTAGCAAGGACGGGCCACATGAAGTTAACCCTCTCAATCGCCAGCATGGTTTTATTCGCCGGAAGCGCATTTGCGGCCGATTCCATCACCTTCCACAAGGACGTTGAGCCGATTCTGCAGAGAAACTGCCAGAGCTGTCATCGCCCCGGTCAGGCGGCTCCGATGTCGCTGCTGACGTATCAGAGCGCGCGTCCGTGGGCCAAAGCGATGAAGGCCGCGGTGGTGACCCGCAAAATGCCGCCGTGGTTCGCGGACCCGCGCTACGGGCGCTTCGTGAACGACCGTTCGCTCCAGCAAGGCGACATCGATACGATTTCGAAGTGGGCCGACACGGGCGCGGCTGAAGGCGATCCGGCAGACGCCCCGGTGGCGATCAAATGGCCCGCCGACGGCTGGGAGATCCAACCCGACATTGTCATCAATGGCGCCCCCTTTACGGTGCCCGCGCATCCCAAGGCCAACGTCATCGAGTGGAATTACATTACGGTACCCAGCGGGCTCAAGGAAGATACCTGGGTCACTTCCATGGAAATCCGGCCCAGCGAACTTGCGGTAACTCACCACATCTGCGTGTTCTTCAAGCCGCACACGCCAGATACGCAGTACAACACGCCGGTTTGGGCAGATCGCCCGCGCGATGAGAAGGGCCGGACGCCGGCGGACGCTGCCGGAATCAACGGCCCAGGTCTCCCGGATTCGGTGTTAAAGGGCACCAACGGGCCGGAAGGCTGTTATGTCCCGGGACAATTCACGCAGAATTACGGCTTGTTCCACGCCGCCAAGCTCATCAAGGCAGGTACGGATATTGTGTTCCAGCTTCATTACACACCCATCGGCCGTGACGTGGTGGATCGCCCGCGCCTGGGATTGACCGTCGCCAAGGCTCCCGCGGAGCGCACTTTCGTCACCCTGGGAACATCAGCCCCTAACGACGCCAAGAGCTTCGCCATTCCGCCCAACAATCCCAACTGGGAAAGCCCGCCCATGGAGGCCGAGTTTCTGCAGGACGCCGAGCTGGTGAGCATGTTTCCCCACATGCACCTCCGCGGCAAGGACATGACCTACCAGTTGATCTTTCCAAACGGGGAAACCGCGACCCTGCTGAGCGTGCCGCACTACGATTTCAACTGGCAGATGGGTTACGACCTGGTCGAACCCGTTAAGATCCCCAAGGGAACGCGCATGAAAGTAACGGCGCATTTCGACAATTCGGTCAACAACAAGTTCAACCCGGATCCCAACCAAACCGTGTATTACGGCGATATGACCTGGGAGGAAATGATGTTCCCCTTCTTCAGCGTCACGGTGGACAAAGGTAAAGAGGCGGAAAAAGTGATTCGAGTCATCAAAGGCCGCCACGGGGACGGCGCCTAGCCTCAGCCTTCGCGATCGGGCTGGAAGAACAACCTCGCGGAATTGGCGGAACCCGGCGTACTAAGCTAGTCTTCATGGCCCTTCTCGATCAGATCCAGAAAGACATGACGGCGGCGATGAAAGGCCGTGAGGAAGCCCGGCTCGATGCGATACGCATGATCAAGGCGGCCTTGCAGCGTTACACCATCGACACCGGGAAGCCGCTCGACGAAGCCGCGGAGCTGCAAATTCTCAATACTCTAGTAAAACAGCGGCGCGAGTCGGCGGACATCTTTCGCAAAGGGAACCGTCCCGAGCTGGCTGATAAAGAAGAGGCCGAGCTGAAGCTAATTGAATCCTACATGCCT
>DATJEI010000280.1:0-2456 GCA_035496735.1 Bryobacteraceae bacterium
AACTCCGGCATGTTCGCTACGACGTTATTCACCCGGTAGCGGTTTAGAGAATGGCCCTGGGTAAGCACCGCGGTGCGCGCCGCCTCAGGACGCAGTTCTCCGCACCAGACTGTCGCATATGCGGCAAAGAAAGTTTGCTCCTGAGTCATGCCGCCTTCCGCCGGACTGTCCAGGCTCTTCCCTTGCGACTCCAACGTGCTCTGGAGCGCGTTGAGCGTGAGGTGAACTCCGCCGTTGTCCGCCGTATCTTCGCCCAAGGATAATTTGCCATCCTGCTTTACCCCAGCCTCGGGAACATCCTGCGTATATTCGTCCGCGATGCAATTGTCCTTCTGCTCGTAACTCGCCGCATCCGCCGGAGTCCACCAATCACGCAAATTGCCGTTAGCATCGAACTTGCGCCCCTGATCGTCATACCCGTGGATGATTTCGTGCCCGATCACCGCGCCAATGGCACCGTAGTTGGCGGCGTCGACCTGCTCAGCATCAAAGAACGGCGGCTGCAGAATTCCAGCGGGAAAGTTGATGGTGTTGGTCTGCGCATCTTCATAGGCGTTGACCGTGGGCGGCGTCATTCCCCATTCGTGCCGATCGGTGGGTTTTCCGATTTTCGCGATCCGCCGGTTGATCTCGAAGTTCGACGCGCGTTGCACATTTCCTAGAAAATCGTCGCGTTTGATTGTCACGCTGGAATAGTCGATCCAGTGATCGGGATAGCCAATCTTGTCTACCTGCGCCCGCAGCTTCTCGTGTGCCAGCTTGCGTGTCTGCGCCGACATCCAGTTCTGCGTATCGATCTCCTGGTGCAGCGAGTTTTCGATGGCCTTCACCATCTCCAGCATGCGCGTCTTACTCTGGGGAGGGAAGTAACGCGCCACATATGCCTGCCCCACCGCCTCGCCAAGGTCCGTATCGGCATAGGTCGAGCACCGCCGCCAGCGCGGCTGAATCTGCTGCGCGCCGGAGATTGTCTTTCCGTAAAACTCGAAATTCTCGTCCAGAAAAGGCTTGCTCAAAAGGTTCCCCATGAAGTTGACGGTGGAGAAGCGCAGATACGCCCGCCAGTGCTCGATGGGTTCATTGGCCGCCAGTTTCTCCATACCTTTGAAAAATCCTGGCGACACGTTCAGGTACTGCGGCGAGTCCGGCACGTGCATAGCACCGAAATAAGCCTTCCAGTTGAAAGATGGCGTGAGCGACTGCAGTTGCTGAAGGGACATCTTGTTGTTTAGATTTTTCGGATCGCGGCGAGCGACGATGTCCATCGCCGCATTGGCCAGTGCAGTCTCGAAGGCCAACACCATCTGTGCATCCGCCGTTGCCTGGGCCGGCGCTTCGCCGGTCAGTTGCAGCACCCGGGCCACGTGTTTCACGTAAAGATCGCGAATCTGCTTCGATTTCTCATCGTCTTTCAGGTAAAACTCGCGGCTGGGCATCCCCATGCCGGATTGGTCGATGGTAGCCAGTTGCTTGGTGGCGTCGTCGAAATCCGGGGACGCATAAAGCCCGAACAGCACGCCCCCATACTGCGCGCTAATAAAGTTCAGGTCGGCCGGCCGGATGATCTGGTGAATGGACGCGACCAGCGCCGGCAGCTGTGACTTGTCTTGCAACCTGGCGATGCGATCGATGACCGGCTGCAACGGGCTGAGGCCCGCCTTATCGATAGCAGTCTCATCCATGCACGCCGCATAGTAGTCGCCCGCCTTCTGCTCCACCGCACTTCGGCTGTCAGCGGGCTCTGAGGCCTGCTCCAGCGTATTGCGCAGGGCTGCGAGATTCCAGATCGCCAGCGAGTTGAATGTGCCCCATGCCGCCTGGTCTGGCGGTATCGGATTCGCTTTGATCCACTTACTGCAGGCGTACTGAAAGAAGTCATTGCAGGGATCAGCGCTCTTATCGACCTGGTCAGGGCTGAAGCGCTCCAGCCGCGGCATCGATGCGTCGCTCGACGGCGTACCCGGAGGCTCTGCGATTACTCCCACCGACCACAACAAAACCAGACAGACGAGACAGACGAGCACACGCATCATGACTCCTCCCAAGCAACCATAATATGGACGTGAAACTTGCAGAATGGTAAACAGCCGTCCAAAGAAAACATTCGCACGGCGGCGCTGAGCCTCTGCCACGAGGCTCAATTCACGTCAGTAGATTGCGCCCCCGCCCTGCGTCGAAGTCAGCACCCCTGCGTCCGCGGAAACGATATAGCTGACTCCACCCTTCCCACTCCAGCGTGCGATGTCGAAGCTGCCGCTCGTATTGATTCTGTACACGCTGATATTGTCGTACGTGAGTGGCGTTTTTGATTGGCACACCTGCGGAGCTCCCGCAGCCTGCATGAAGTACACCGTACTTGTTCCGACCACGGTGCTGTTTCCCGCAGCATCGATCAAGAGCGCAGTCTTCTCATCGATGGCGATGTCGCGCGGCGAATTCGACCAACCGTTCATATA
>DATJEI010000281.1:0-3594 GCA_035496735.1 Bryobacteraceae bacterium
TTCTCCGAGTGGCGCGTCACACGACCGCAATGGATGGTCAAGCTCTGAGTTAACCTGAACGTCAGGACTCGGTAATGGCCGAACGACCCACATCCTTTGCTCCCCAACAGATCCTCGCGCGACTGAGCCTTACGAAAGGAGAGCTTATCTATGCCGCCAAAAAAGATTTCAAGCGGTGTAGTACACGAAGTGCCTGCAGATTTTAGAAAAGCACTTATATCCGACCCGCAAGCGTTAGCAGCATGGGAGGGTATTACACCGCTCGCACGCAACGAGTGGATATGTTGGATTGAGTCAGCTAAAAAAGCAGAAACTAGAAGCCGCCGGATCGAGTGGGGCCGTTCAAGTCTTAAGGATGGAAAACGACGCCCCTGTTGTTGGCCCGGATGCGCCCACCGCTAATTCCAAGATGGTCAAACTGGACATTGCGACCGCGGGCTGCAGTCGGCCAACTTCCGGTTTGCGCGTAATCCGACCGAAGCACCAGGTTTTGCGGCGCCGGCAAATCCGCGAGATGACTTCTCGTCCAACTGGATCACCTCCAGCTTGCCGACCACTCGCACGAGCGCTGTGACCCTTTACGCTAGTTGAGATCGGACATAGCCTGTTGATCGACAGCGGCAGCGCGCGCCATTCGCATCCGGCGCGCGTGAGCACCCCCAAAATCGTCTTGCGGCGCGAGGGCTCGCCAATCTGAACTTGACTCGCGTCATCTCGTCGCTGTAAGCTAAGAATTCTTGGTATGGGACGCAAGGCGCAAAAGAACGATTCGTTGCCAGGTTCGCTGGACATGTTGATTCTGCGAACGCTGTCGCGACGCGACCTCCACGGATACGGCATAGTCCAGTTCATTCAGCAATCGTCCGACAACGAGCTCTTGGTCGAGGAGGGCTCGCTGTACCCCGCTCTCCAGCGGCTGGAGCTAAACGGCTGGATCGACGGTGTCTGGGGCGTGACGTCGAATAATCGGCGGGCGAGGATCTACAAGATCACTGCGGCTGGCCGCAAGCAGCTGGCGGTTGAAACCCGGAAGTACAAAAGACTCACGCTGGCGATCGCCCGTGTGATGGGAGCGGAGTGACGGACATGTTGATACGACGGCTGAGGTATTGGATGGAGAGCGCCAGGCGCAGCGAGGCGCTGCGCGAGGAAATGGAACTCCACCTTGCGGAAAAAGCCGCGGAATTGCAAGCAGACGGTATGACGGCGGAGCGCGCCCGGGCTGAAGCGCGCCGGCGATTTGGCAACGTCGGACTGAAGCACGAAGAGTCACGGGAGATTTGGATGACACGGTTTTGGTCGGAACTTGGCCAGGATGTCCGCTATGGCTGTCGCACTATGACCGCCAACAAGGCATTCAGCGCCCTGGCCGTTCTGTCACTGGCGCTCGGAATCGGCGCCAATACTACGATCTACAGCTTCATGGAGTCGATCCTGTTGCGCTCGCTGCCGGTGGCCGATCCCGAGTCGCTGGTGGTCTTGAATTGGCATAGCCGGCCGCCCCAGAACGCCAACAAGGAATGGGTCCACGTCATGCACGGGGTACAGGGCATGGCGTGGCCGGGCGACAAAGGCGCCATGGTCAGCGGGATGTTCCCCTACGCCGCGTTTGAGACGCTTCGCGAGGAGAGAACCGTCTTTTCCACGCTCTTCGGGTACTTCGATGGACTAAACCGTACCCTGGCCGTCCGCGGGCAGGCCACGAGCGCCAGCGCGGAGTACGTCACCGGCGAATATTTTCGCGGCCTGGCAGTGTCACCGGCCGCAGGACGCCTGATCGACTCCGAAGACGACCGTCCAGGCGCAGCGCCGGTGGCCGTAATCAGTTTCGCGACAAGCCAAAATCGCTTTGGAGGACCGCCGAATGCGATTGGACAGTCGATTCTCGTCGATAATGCGCCCTTCACGGTGATCGGCGTGGCGCCGCCGGAATTCTTCGGGGTCGACCCTGCGGTCGCGCCGGACCTCTACCTTCCGTTGCACACGAATCTGCTCGTCGAGGGCGCCGGAGCGGCTCGTATGTATGGCGATGGAAACTTCTACTGGATCGAAATGATGGGCCGCCTGCGTCCCGGCGTCAGCATGGCCCAGGCGCAGGCAGTGCTGGCTCCTCGTTTCCATCAATGGGTTGCCGCTACCGCGACGACCGACGGTGAGCGCGCCAAACTGCCCGCGCTGATGTTAAAGCCCGGCGCCGCCGGTCTGGGCAGTTTGCGCCGCCAGTATTCCAAGCCTCTGTACGTGCTCCTGACGATAGTGGGATTGCTCCTGGCGATCGCGTGCGCGAACATCGCCAATCTGTTGCTGGCAAGAGCCGCCGTGCGACGCCGCGAAATGGCTGTCCGGCTCAGCCTGGGAGCGGGACGGTTCCGCGTCGTGCGGCAGTTGCTTACCGAGAGTGTGATGCTGGCGTCGCTCGGCGGAGCAGTAGGGGTCTTGTTTGCGATCTGGGGCATGCGATCGCTGACGTTTCTGTTCTCCAACGGGCAGGAGAACTTTACGCTGCACGCGGAATTGAACTGGAACGTGCTGGGCGTGACGGCGGCGCTCTCAGTGGTTTGCGGCCTGCTATTTGGCCTCGCTCCAGCGATTCAATCGACGCGTCCGGACGTCATGCCCGCGCTAAAGGATGGCCGCGGGGGCGGTCCGCGCCGTCGCGCGCAGCATGTTCTGGTAGTCGCTCAAATCGCGATCTCTTTTCTCATCCTGGTCGCCGCCGGTTTGTTTGTCCGGACACTCAACAGGCTGCACTCCGTCCAACTGGGATACGCTCGCGAGCACATCCTTCTGTTCTCGTTAAACGCGCGCCAGGCCGGGCATCGCGACCCGGAGATTACCACTTTTTACACGGACCTCCGCAAGCGCTTCGAATCGATCCCTGGCGTGAGCAGCGCGACGCTTTCGCAATCCTCGATCATCAACGCCGGCCGCACCGGGCAGGCAATCAGGGGGCCAATGAAGATCGGCGCTGTTACCATCGAAGACGCGCGCGTTCTGGTCGCCGGACCGCGTTTCCTCACGACGATGCAGATTCCGATCCTGGCCGGGCGTGAGATTGACGACCGCGACCAACCGGGCTCGAGGCCGGTTGCGGTGATCAGCAAGGAGCTGGCGCGAACTTACTTCGGGAACGAGAACCCGGTGGGCCGGCGCATCACGCTCCCGGAGGAGAAGCGCGATCTCGAAATCGTCGGCGTGTCGGCTAACCTGCGGTACGGTGGTCTGAAAAATGAAGAGGAGAGTGCAATGACCGTGTTCGTAGCGGTCAGCCAGTTTTCTCCGGACCGAATGACCTACGCGCTGCGCACTGCGGGTGATCCGCTAAGGTTTGTTCAGAGTGTGCATGAGATCGCGCGGGAGGCAGATTCCCGCATACCGGTCACCAACGTGGTCACGCAGGCAGCGGAAATCGATCGGACGATCAGCCGGGAAGTCACGTTCGCGAAATTGTGTACGGGTTTCGCGGTTCTCGCTCTGCTGATCGCGTGCGTGGGGCTCTATGGAACGATGTCGTACAACGTCGCGCGGCAGGTCGGCGAGATCGGAATCCGTATGGCTCTGGGCGCGCAACGCGGCGACGTGGTTTGGATGGTT
>DATJEI010000282.1:0-6863 GCA_035496735.1 Bryobacteraceae bacterium
AGTTAGAGGGCATCCTTCTGACTATGTTCGATGACCGTACGAACTTAGCGCGACAAGTAGCCGAAGATCTCAAGGATTTTTTTGGGAATGAAGTACTTACGACGGTCATTCCACGAAGCATCCGATTAGCCGAAGCGCCCAGCTACGGCAAACCTATCCTGATGTATGATCCCCGATCAAAAGGGGCCGAGAGCTACATAAGACTTGCCAAGGAGATCCTGGAAAATGAGCGAAGCAGCCGACAAGCAACGCAAGGCACTGGGTAAGGGACTCTCGACGCTTCTTCCGGGCCGGTCGTTCGGTCAGACCGCCGCCGCTACGGCGTCAGCGCCCGCCACACCTTCGACGCCGACATCACCGCCCTCGAAGCTGCCCATCGAGGCGATCCACCCAAATCCAATGCAACCTCGGGTGGTGTTTCAGCCTGAGCGACTGGAGGAACTCGCGGCGTCTATTCGAGCCAATGGAATTATTCAGCCTCTAATTGTCCGGCGTCATGACACCCAGTTTCAGCTAGTAGCCGGCGAGCGCCGCTGGCGAGCCGCAAAGCTGGCCGGTCTGAAGGACGTGCCGGTGGTTATACAAGAAATCGCGGATCCTCTTCTGCTTGAGCTAGCCCTGATCGAGAACATCCAACGCGAAGACCTCAACGCCATCGAAACTGCCCGTGCTTACGAGCGCCTGGGACGCGATCTGGGGTTGTCCCAGGAAGAAATTGGGCGCCGCACTGGCAAAGATCGAACCTCGATCACGAATGCGCTGCGACTCCTCAAACTTCCTCCCGAAGTTCAATTACTCCTGGCGGAACATCGTCTTTCCATGGGGCATGCCCGCGCTATTCTAGGCCTGCCAACCGCCGAGGAGCAGATTCAAGTTGCTGAGAAAGCGGCGGCGCAAGGGCTTTCGGTGCGCCAAGTCGAAGCACTGGTTCAGGACTTGACCTCTGACCGAACCAAAGTCGGCAGCAAGAAGGAAAAGGCTCCGGACCCGAATGTCAGGGCCGCCGTCGAGGAAATGGAGCGGGCTCTGGGAACCCGAGTTCGTATCGTCGAGCTTAGCGAGCAGCGCGGTCGAATTGAGATCGAGTATTACTCGCAAACCGACCTCGACCGGCTGTTCCAGCAGATCACCAGTGGTGTGAACTAGGCTGGTTCATCCCCCGGCGTGGCGGGATTTTGCTGACCGCGTACGATCCGGCCCGGGGCTATTTTTCTTGGTATTACTTATGTCTACGATCTGTTACCTATGTGTCCGGTCCGGACAATGTCTTTGTGGTGCCGGTGGTAGGACTCGAACCTACGACCTACGGATTATGAGACCGTCGCTCTAGCCACCTGAGCTACACCGGCGCACTCACCAGCGTAGGCAGGGGATTCGCTTACTGTCAAGTGTAAATATAATCAGACCTGAATACCTTTTTTACTTGGCGTGGCTCTTGAGGCCTTGAGGTGTCGGCCGGTCGAACTGCTTCAAGCGTTACGGTATCGGTTTGATCTTCGTGGATTCCTTCTTGAGGCTTTCGACGATCGGCTGGTCTACAATCTGAAGTAGTGTCCGCTCTCGCCGTCGAATTTACGCGCGTATCGAAGAGTTACTCCATCTATAACGCGCCGGGCGACCGTCTGAAGGAACTCGCCACCTTTCATCGCCGCCAATTTCATCAGGATTACTGGGCGCTGCGCGACGTTAGCTTCGAAGTGGCCCGCGGTGAAACCTTTTGCGTCGTGGGCGAAAATGGCTGCGGGAAGAGCACGCTCCTGCAAATCTGCGCGGGGATTCTTCAGCCGACTTCCGGCACAGTAAATGTGAATGGCCGGATGGCAGCGCTCCTCGAACTCGGGACCGGCTTCAATCCGGAGTTTTCGGGCCGCGATAATGTTTATTTGAACGCCGCCATTCTTGGATTTTCCACCAAAGAGATGGATCGCAAGTTCGCCGATATTGCCGAGTTCGCCGAGATCGGCGAATTCATGAACCAGCCTGTCAAGACTTACTCCAGCGGCATGGTGGTTCGGCTGGCCTTCGCTGTCGCCATTAACGTCGATCCCGAAGTACTGCTGGTGGATGAAGCTTTGGCCGTAGGCGATATTTACTTTCGCCAGCGCTGCCTGCGCAAAGTTCACGAACTTCGCTCGCGCGGCGTTACCATTCTGCTGGTCTCGCACGCTACCGCGGATGTGAAGGCGCTGGGAGATCGCGCGCTGTGGCTGGAGCGCGGCCAAGTGATGGCGCAGGGATCGACAGAGCGCGTGGTTTCGCAGTATCTGGCTGCGATGGCCGACAAGGACGCCCAGTATCAGGCCATGGATATCGTGCACCACCCGCACGAAGCCAATACCGCTCCGCTTGAAATTGTGGATGAGATACCGAACATCGATCATCGTTTCGGCGACGGCCATGCCGAAATTCTGGGCATTGCCGTTTGCGACGATTCAGGCCGCAGACTCAGCATGCTTGCGCCGGATTCCACAATCGTAGTCCGCGTGAGCGTCCGCGCGAAGAGCAATCTGGAGCGGCCGATTGTCGGAATCGTATTCCGCGATCAACGCGGCGTGGATCTCGCGGGCTCAAACACCGAAAGCGAAGGCTATCCGCTGCCGCCGCTGATGGCGGGCGATATCTGTACGGTGGACTTTCATCTCAATATCCCCACGCTCTATTCCACTTCGATTTCGTTTTCACCGGCGGTCGCCAATGGAACTTTGGAGCGATTCAATGTTTGTGACTGGATCGACAACGCGGTGGTGCTGCAAATGACGCCGCCGGAGGGTCCAATGTACGGGCACTTCCGCTTTCGTTGCCGCGTGGAAGTCAACTCACGAATTGGGGCCACGCCCGGCTCTGGACTCGCCATTGGGCCGGGAGCGGGAGCGGCTGCCCTGTGATCGAATTCACCGGCGAGCGAGTCATTCCCGGCCAAGTGGATCCGGACCTGTGGACCGAGCATGTCTCGCGCTATGCGTTCGCCGCTCGCTGGGCATCCGGGGCACGCGTGCTGGATCTCGGATGCGGCGCCGGTTATGGCACCGCGGAATTGGCAGGCCGCGCCCGCTCAGCCACGGGCATCGACCTGGCGCCCGAAGCTATCGATCATGCCAGTTCGGCCTACCCGCGAGCGAACATTTCATTCGTTCCGGCGTCCGCCACCGCGCTACCCTTCCGCGACGGAACCTTCGATCTCATAACCGCGTTTGAAGTGATCGAACATCTCCACAACTGGCGTGAGTTGTTATCGGAAAGCCGGCGCCTGCTGCATCCGAACGGCGTCTTTCTGGTTTCGACGCCGAATAAGGAATACTATAACGATTCGCGCGGCGCCTCGGGACCGAATCCATTCCACACGCACGAATTTGAATTCGACGAATTCCGCGGCGTGCTGGCGGAGTTCTTTCCGCATTGCACGGTTCTGCTGCAAAACCATGTTGAGGCGTTCGCATTTTATCAGCCCAGCGGCAGCTCTCCTCTTGAGGGCCGTATGGACGGCGTGCGCGGAACTCCGCAAGAGGCTCATTTCTTCCTGGCTGTGTGCTCGCTCGAAGATAAGCCGCCGCTGCCCAGTTTTCTGTTCGTGCACCAAGGCTCGAACGTGCTGCGCGAACGCGAGAAGCACATTGAGATCCTTCAGCGGGAGCTGGGCGACGCGCGCTCCGCACACAGTCAGCTCACCGTGCATTTCGAGGAACAGAACCGCTGGGCGCTGCGCACCGTGGAAGAGCTCGAAGCGGTGCGCCGCGATTTCACGATCCTGCTCGAAAAACTGACCGCGGCCGAAGCGATGGTGGTCGAACGAACGCTTTGGGCGCAGAGGCTGGCGGTACAGGTGGAAGACTTCACAGCCCGGCTCAACCTCTGGCGATCTTCGCGCTGGACAAAGCTGGGCCGTAAGCTGAACCTGGGGCCGGATCTCGATCAGCGCCTACTCAAGCAGGCGCCAACCAAGGGTGACGCGAGCGGTGGCGGAAGTTAGCGCGCCCGGCGGATCCGGCGCTTTCTGGCGGATTCTCTCCGGGCTTCCTCTCGCGATTCTTACCCCCTTCCTGCTGTTCATTGCCGCCGCGGGGCTGGCCCTCATCGACCTGTTCGCTCGTCTCACGCCGCGCCGCACGCTGCATCAAAATACCCGGCCCGATACCGGCTCCGCCGCGATCGTCATTCCCAACTGGAATGGCCGGGATCTTCTCGAGAAGTATCTTCCGTCGGTGATCGCAGCGGCGGAGCGCGTTCCCGGAAGCGAAATCATCGTGGTCGATAACGGTTCGGCGGATGGCAGCGCCGCATTCATCCGCGAACGCTTCCCGCAAGTCCGCGTGGTGGCGCTCGAAACAAATCTCGGTTTCGGCGGCGGCTCCAACGCAGGATTCAAAGCAGCGCGGCACGACGTGGTGGTGCTGCTGAATAGCGATATGCGCGTGGAACCGGATTTTCTGCAGCCGCTGCTGGACGGATTCACGGATGAACGGGTGTTTTCGGTGTCCTGCCAAATCTTCTTTTCCGATCCCAACAAGATTCGTGAAGAGACTGGCCTGACGGAATTCTGGTGGGAGCGCGGAAGCCTGAAGGTTCGCCATCGCACGGAGCCGGACATTGCAGAACTGTATCCGTGCGCCTATGGAGGAGGTGGCTCCTCCGCTTTCGACCGGCGAAAGTTTCTCGAGCTAGGGGGCTTCGACGAACTGCTCGCGCCGTTCTATCTGGAAGACACCGACCTCGGCTACCTTGCGTGGAAGCGGGGATGGAAAAACCTGTATCAGCCCGCGAGCGTGGTGTTTCACGAACACCGTGGAACCATCGGACGCCGCTTCAGCGAAGCGTATATCCAAAGCGTTCTCAAAAAGAATTTCCTGCTGTTCATCTGGAAGAACGTGCACGATTGGCGCCGCATGACGACGAATTTCTTCTTTTCCTGGGCCGGCGCACTGCTTAGCTGGCTGGCGGGCGACTCGCCCGAGAGATCCAGCCTGCCCGGCATTGCCCGCGCGACGCTGCAATTGCCAAGGGCCATGGGATCGCGGTTGCGGGCACGCCGCCTGGCGGCGATCTCGGACGCGGAGGCTCTGCGGAGGCCTCTGGGCGGTCACTTCCGGGACACTTTCGGCAGCGATACTTTCAACAGCCGCGATCTAAACGACGGGCCGCTGCGCGTGCTCTTCGTCGCACCCTATCCGATTTGCCCTCCCATTCATGGCGGCGGCGTATTCATGTACCAGACGGTACAAGAACTGGCGCCCCGCTGCGAACTCCATCTGGTGGTGCTCCTCGACTCTGCCGGCCAGCTCGCGGCGCACGAAGAGCTCGACCGGATTTGCGCATCCACTCACTACATGGTGCGGCCGCTCGGAGTACCGGAACTGGCGGGCTCCATCGAGCCTCACGCGGTTCGTGAATTTCGCATCCCGGATCTGGCGTGGCTGATCCATCGTCAGATTTTCACGCAGCGCATCGATGTGCTGCAGCTCGAATACACGGTGCTGGGACAATACGCGGGCGGCTTCCGGCGCATTCCCAGCATCTTGTTCGAGCATGATGTTTACTTCCAGTCGATCGCGCGCCGCCTGCCTTTCATAACCGGCGAAGTGGAGCGGATTCAGGCACGGTGGGAATACTTGCGAGCGCTGCGTTGGGAGTTGCGCATGCTGCCGCGGCTGGATCGCATACAGGTGTGCAGCCGCGACAATGCGGATTACCTGCTCTCCTTTTTGCCGCAGCTCAAAGGACGAATCGATGATGGCTACCGCGCGGGAATCGACACATCGCGGTATGACTACCGGCCCGACGGCCGCGAGCCATTCACGATCCTGTTTCTGGGCAGCTTCCGCCACACTCCCAATCTGGAAGCGCTCACCTGGTTCGTGGAGCAGGTGCTGCCGCTGGTGCTGGCCGAGGAGCCGCGCGCGCGCGTGATGGTAGTGGGCTCGGAGCCGCCAAAGCGCAGCGCTTTCCGGCATGCCGAAGCCGTAGAGTTGGTCGGCTTCGTCGAAGATGTGCGCGAGCCCCTCGCGCGCTACTCCCTATTTGTGTGCCCCATCCTGAGCGGTTCCGGCGTGCGGGTGAAACTGCTGGAGGCCTTCGCGGCGGGGATTCCGGTGGTGTCGACACGGCTGGGCGCCGAGGGCCTGGCCGATCGCGATGGCGTTATTTGCGCGCTGGCCGATCAGCCCGCCGAATTCGCGCAGCGCGTGGTGGATTTGCTGCGAGATCCGCAAAAAGCGGCGGAGATGATAGCGCGGGCGCGGGAAGAAGTGGTAATGAAACGCGACATTCGCGGGATGACGGAGCGTCTGCTGGAAGGCTATCGCGCGGAAGTATTGCGCAAAAATGGCACCTAGGCGCTACTTGCCCTTGATGGATTTGGCCAATTGCGCGCTGATCCTGCCCGCCGAGTGGCGCAGGCCTGCGGGGCGGTTATCTTTGGGAAGCTCGTAGACGCTCCACAGGACCTCGTGGGTCCGGCGGTTCACCAGGAAAATGGTGCCGCGGCCGCGTCTTCCTTGCATGCCAGAGCGCGCACGGGCAGCGCCCTTATCTTCGGTGGCGTCATCCGCTTTGTCTTTGTCGCCGGCTTGCGGCTTGGTTTGGTAAAGATCCGCCAGACTCTGTTCGAAGGTTTCACCAAGGTGATCGGTGAGGACGGCGTCGGCTTTTTGGGGATCGGTCACTACCTGCAAAACCGCTTCAGCAGTCAGTTGCTGCGCCAGATACTGATCCAGACCGTTGGACATAGGCAGCAGATACACCGTTTTGATATCACCCAAGCCGGCAGCCGAGGCGCCCAGCGACATCGTCAGGGCCGCAGCAGCGAGCAGAAAGTGCTTCATGGCTTTATCATACGACGCTGCGCTGGGCTGGCGACGCTGCGCTGGGCT
>DATJEI010000283.1:0-12737 GCA_035496735.1 Bryobacteraceae bacterium
GTACGGCGCGATTCAAGCCGCTCATCCGAATGTTCCGGTTACCGATCTGCGTGGCGGATTTCTGCTGCCGGGGTTGATCGACACGCACACACATTTCCCTCAATTGAGCGTGCTGGGGGGACTGGGGCGCGAGTTGCTCGACTGGCTGGAATATATCGCATTGCCGGAAGAAGCGCGCATGGCCGACGAGAATTACGCCTGCAAGACCGCCCAAGGATTCGTTCGCGCCCTGGCCGCGCACGGCACGACCACCGCCCTGGTGTTTGGCGCGCATTTCGCGCGTGCGACCGCATGCTTGTTTGAAGCTGCGGCGGCGTCGGGCCTGCGCGTCGTCAGCGGCATGGTGCTCTCCGATCGCCAGCTGCGTCCGGAACTGCATCAGCTTCCGCAAGCCGCGTATCGCGATTCGACCGCATTGATCCGGCGCTTCCACGGCCAAGGGCGCCTGCTCTACGCGGTGACTCCGCGCTTCGCGCTGTCAACCACGGAAGCGATGTTGGAGGTGTGCCAGACCCTGCTGCGCGAAAATTCCACGGTGCGCTTTCAGACGCATCTCAACGAGAACCGGAAGGAGATCTCAGAAGTTGCGCGGTTGTTTCCGTGGGCCTCCGACTATTTGAACGTGTACGAGCGATTTGAACTGACCAGCGGCCGCTCGGTAATGGCCCATAATGTTCATCCCTCCGATTCCGAGCTGGAGCGGCTAGCGGCGAGTGGGACCTCGATTTCGCACTGCCCCTGCAGCAACGCCACACTGGGTAGCGGCCTGTTTCCTCTGCGGCGGCACATGACGGCAGGTGTGAAGTGCGCCCTGGGAACCGACGTTGGCGGCGGCACTGGATTCGGCATGCTCAAGGAAGGTCTGCAGGCGTACCTGGTGCAACGCCTTGCGGTGGATGGCGCGCTGCTGACCCCCGCGCACCTGCTTTACCTGGTGACGCGCGCGGGAGCTGTGGCGCTGGGAATGGACGAGGAGATCGGCGACTTCAGCCCCGGCAAGAGCGCGGATTTGGTTTACCTGCGGCCGCCGCAAGGCAGCCCGCTCGAAGCGGTAGTAGAGCAGGCGGACAGCATGGATCGAATCCTGACGGCACTGTTCACGCTGGCCGGCTCAGAAAGTGTGCGCGAAGTTCGCGTGGAAGGGTCGGTGGTATTTCGCGCGCCGGAAGCATGAGCATCGCGGTCTGAATTCTCCGGAGCGCGGCGGAGCAGTGATATTAGCGGGGGCGATGGCCGAACTGGCGGCCTAGATTATGGCTGCGCCGGTTGATTTGACAGGAGTGTTTTGCCACCCGCGGAACTGATCTCATACATCGGCAGGTCTTTCGCCAAAGTCTTGATCCGCGGCACCAACTCGTTAGTGGTGACGAGATAGTAACGATCCGGCCGCTTCCAGATGCCAAGGAAATCATTGTCGTCTATGAAGACTTTGGGAGCGTCAGGAGCATACGAACCGTATTCCAGAACAAAATATCGCCCATTCAGGATCAGTGCGTGGTCCTGATGGTAGAAGGAAATCGAAGAACGCGAATTGTAGTCGCCTTCGATGATCACTTCTCCCTGCGGTAGCCGATTGAGCGCTTCGGCAATGGGCCGCGATGACATATAAGGATCGAAGACCACCAGCGCAAGGCGGGCGGCCTGAAAGAAGATCACCATCATCGTAGCGATGGCAAGAAATGCCCCGGCGCCGCGAAAACGCCAACCTCCGATGGCTCCCACCAGACAGGCGATACCGGCAACCACCAAGGGAAGTCGCAGGTAGGCGCAGGCGCCGAGCGTGAGGTCACCGATATGACCCATCGACAGCTTATACAAGGAACGATTCTGCGTGAGGGCAACCGAAATGTCTCCCGGCGCGGGCAGATTCCACGTGAGGAATAGGACGGCGATGATCGTGACAGCGCCCAGCGCGGCGATCACGGATACGATTCGACTGCCGATACGGATCGGGCCTCCCTGAAGCGCCATACCCGCGCCGATCAGGAACGCCGCGGCAGGGTAAAGCGGCATGGAGTAATATTCCTGCGTAGTCGAGAACGAGAAGAACAACAGAACCGCCGCGCACCAGCAGAGAGCAAATAGTGTTGCGCGTCCCGCGCGGTCGACGGGCCTGAAGTTCAGGCGGACGACGTTGGGAATATAAACGCTCCACGGGAAGAGCCAGACCAGGTGCAAAGTCCAAAAAAGGAACCGCGGCACGGTGTCGTAATCTCTCGGATAGCGCGTATTGAGGAAGCGCAGGACTTGCTCGTTGATGAAGTAAAACCAGAAGAACCCACGGTATTCTCCCGGGCCCCCGTGCATCGTGAAGTCGAGGTAAGGCGGATTGTGGAGAATCGCGAGAATGTGCCAGGGAGCGGCAATCAGCAAAAACAGGAGCGAGCCGGTCAGCAAATGCATCCGCCGCCATGTCTCTCTCCGAAGCAGACGTTGGGAGACCAGCAAGTACAGGAAGACCGTCACACACGGGAGCACCAGCGCAACGAACCCTTTGACCAACACGCCCACCGCCAGAGAAGCGGCCATGATCGAGGCCCACAGTAAGGATCGCGGCTCCTCTTCGTCTTGTGCCCGCAGGAAGGCCCAGAGTCCAAGGGCGATCATAAGCGTCAACATGACGTCCGGAATAATAATCCGGGTAAACAAGAAGAGCCCGATGCAAGTGGAGATGACAAGACCGGAATAGATTCCGGCCTCCCGGTTGATGGCCCAGCGGCCGAAGCTCATCACCAGCCAGGTAAGCAGGATCGCCGAGAGTGCGGATGGGATGCGCGCGACCCAGTCATGCACGCCGAGCAGGTAGTAGAGGATGACGGTCACCCAGTACTTGAAGGGGGCTTTATCGAAATAGAGAACGCCGTCCATCCGGGCCGTCACCCAGTCGCCCGAATGGTACATATTACTCGCCATCTGCGCCTGGAACGCATCCACATCGTCCATAAGAGACGGCGGGCTGACGATGGCTGAAAGAAAAACGATCGTCGCTATGAGAAGAACCACAAGCTCGGCGCGCCTGCCCAGCACCTCGGAAGTTTTTCTCAAGCTAACAGCGCCGCCTCTCTAGGCTCCGCGCTTTCGACGGAGACGTTCCAACGTTTCATCCACAGAAAGAGCGTCATCAGGCCCCACAGATGATAGCCGAAATTTTCGCGGCGTTCCAGATGGGCGTCGATGACCTGCTGGACGGCTTCCGGCGAGAACAGATGAGAGCGGGAAACCGCATCGGAACTCAACGTGTCGAGCAACAGAGAGCGCAGCGGACCGCGCAGCCAGGCGTGGGCGGGAATATCGAAGCCTTCTTTCTTCCGCTTCAGGACAGAGTCGGGCAGCTTCCCGCGCATCAACTCACGGAGTACGTACTTTTGGCTTGAGCCATGGATTTTCAAATGGTCCGGCAGCGAAGCGGCGAACTCCACGATGCGATGGTCCAGGAAAGCCGGCCGCAGCTCCAGAGCGTGCGCCATGCTCATGCGATCGGATTTCATGAGAATGTCGTCGGTCAGAAAATACTGCTGGTCAAACCAAAGATAGCGGCTGAGATCGCGCAGATCGGAGCCTTGTCCCACCTGGTAAAGGTCGCTGATGCGACTGGCTGGCTTCGCACGGCATAGCGCGCTCTGTTCCGCACTGGAGAACGTCCCGTTCCAGTAGCAGTGCGCCTCGTCGGCGGTGAGCAGCGATCCACGCATCAATCGCTTTACCTTGTATTCGAGGCTGATTTTGTCGTTCGAGATCGGCCATAGCTGGAGTGCTCCCACCATGAGGCGGCGCAACGTCGCGGGGATCAGCCTTAACCAAGTCGCGATTCTGTCAGCTCGATAGGTAAGGTAGCCGCCAAAAAGTTCGTCCGCACCTTCGCCACTCAGCACCACCGTGACGTACTCTCGCGTGGCTTTTGATAGGAACCACAACGGCACGGATCCCGCGTCTGCTGTCGGTTCATCGGAATAGTAGGCTGACTCTTCGATGGCGTCGGTGAGCGCGAGCGTGGGGTTGAGATCCAGCTCGCAGTGATCCGTGTCATAAGCCTTGGCAACTTCGCGGAAGAAGCGCGATTCATCGAAGCTGTGGCCCTGGAACGAGACGGAGAAGGTCTTCAGACGGGTGGACGACTGCTCAGCCGCGTAGTGGAGCAGCGTCGAAGAGTCGAGACCGCCGCTGGCCCAGACTCCAAGAGGTACGTCCGAAATGAGATGTTCTTTGACGGACCGCCGGAGGTGACCTTCCAAGGCCTCCTTCGCCGACTCTAGAGTCCAATCAGGTTGCGGTTCGAAACGAAGCTGCCAGTAAGAGCCGGAGTCGATGCGGCCGTCGACCCATTCCATCCAATGCCCGGGCGGCAGCTTGTTCACGCCTTCCACCAGAGTGTGCGGACACGGTACGTAGTTCAAGGACAAATAGAACCCGAGTCCGGTCAAGTTCAACCGCCGTGGAACTTCTGGATGAACGAAGATGGCCTTCAGTTCCGAACCAAAGAGCAGATCGTCGCCCACGCGATAGTAGTAGAGTGGCTTGATCCCCATGCGGTCGCGAGCCAGCAGCAGGCGCTTCCGTGATTCGGACCACAGCGCCACTGCGAACATGCCCCGCAGCCGGCTAAAGCAATCGACGTCCCATTCCCGGAAAGCCTCCAGCAGCACTTCCGTATCGCAGTGCGTGCGGAAGCGGTGGCCGAGCGAGACGAGTTCGCCGCGCAATTCCGAGTAGTTGTAAATTTCGCCGTTGAAGACGATGGTGGTGTCGCCATCTTCGCTGGTGATGGGCTGATCCCCACCCGCGATGTCGATGACCCGCAGACGGACTGCTCCCAGAGACACCGCATTCGAGCGGAAAGTGCCCTGTTGGTCTGGGCCCCGATGAATCAGGCAGGAGACTGCGCGGCGAATCCTGTCGTCATCCGCGCGAAACGTCTTACTCGTGAAGCCAGCAATTCCGCACACGTTGAAATCAGCGATCTCGGTTTCGCCGGGTGATCCGCAGAACTTCCGAGTCGCGCAGTGCCTCTGATCGTTGATGATGATGGCGAACCAGCATTTCACCGATCAACCCGAAGCATACCAATAGGAGTCCCGCCAGCAAAAGAACGGTTGTGAAGAACAGCAAGGGGCCGTGCTCGTTCAAAATATTGACGCCGCGGAGCATGCTCACCACCAGCCAGGCTGCGAGACTTCCGCCGATCGCCATCCCAGTCATTCCAATACCGCCGAAAAAATGCATGGGGCGTGAGACGAAGCGCAAGAGGAACGGGATGGTGACGACATCGAACATGAACGGAATCGCGCGTTTGAAACCAAAGTGCGACTTCCCGTGGGGCCGCTCCACGATGCGGATCGGTATCTCGCAGATACGCGCGCCGTACGCGACAGCCAGTGCGGGGATGAAGCGCTGCAACTCGCCATACAGCGGGATCTCACGAATCAACTTGGTGCGGTAAGCCTTGAACCCGCTGACGAAATCGTGAATCGGCACGCCGGTGAGCTTCGCCATGAGCGTGTTGCCGATCCGCGAAGGAATGCGCTTTAACAGAAGGCTGTCGCCAGGGCGTTCCACGCGGCATCCACAAACCACATCGTAGCCTTCTTCAAGCTTTTGCATGAACAGCGGAATCTCATTGGGATTGTGCTGGAGATCCCCATCCATGACGATGATGTAATCGCCGTTCGCGTGATCGAATCCGGCAACGAGCGCCTCGGTCTTGCCGTAATTCCGCTGCAGGTGAACAACGGTAACGCGGTCATCATTATCCGCGACTTTGCTCAGCAGCGAGAATGTTTCGTCCCTGCTGCCATCATCCACGAAGATGAACTCAAAGTCGTCGCAGGTCGCCTCCATCACGTCTTTGACGTCGCGATAGAGCTGAATGACGCTTTCCTGCTCGTTGTAGAACGGAACGACGACGCTATACTTCATCCCGATTCCTCTTCATGGCGGTTCATTAAAGGATAACATTGCGGCGGCGGGCGAACCCGCTTTTCGAGGGAAATCCGCTAAGCTACCAATGTCCCAGTCTCCGAAGTGTCATACCCGGCCAGCACCTCCAGCTTGCGGCGCAGCGTGGCCCGCTGCAAGACATCCAGGAAAGCCTTGACGGCCGGGAGATCCGCGGTCCGCTTGCGCATCACCAGATCGTAGCGCTCACTGCGGAGTGGGATGAAATCCAATCCAAAGGTTTGAGCGGCGGAACGGGTCGCAAGACACGCATCGGCGTCCCGCGAGAGCACGCAATACGCGGCCGCCAAATGCCCAAACGCGATGCGGTCATACCCTTGGACTTTCTGTGCGTCCATCCCCGCCTTCTCCAGAAGCTTGTCCAGCAGACCGCGGCTTCCCGAGCCCGGTTCGCGATTCACAAACCTGACGCTCTTCCGCGCTAGATCTTCGATCTTACGAATGCCCTTGGGATTTCCCGACGCCAGGATGAGTCCCTCTTCCCAGCGCGCAAATGTGACCACGCTGAATTCTTCACCCGGAAACTGCTTGCGGAGATATGGCAGATTGAATTCTCCCGTCTTGGCGTCCTCCAGATGAGAGCCGGCGATATGCACTTTCCCTTCCGTGAGCCAGGTAAGCGCCAGTTTGCTGGAAGCCGCCGCCGAGACCACCTCCACGCCGCTGATCTTCTCCACCATTCGGGAAAGCAGGCCAGTGGCCGGGTCGCACCCGGCTAACACCAGCCGTTTTTGAGCCGCCTCGTCCTTGGCAAACACAACCAGGTCGGCACGGCCATTGGTCTGATTGGCTCGCTTGATGATGCCATCCGCTTCGGGCATGTAGTAGGGGGAGGCGCTCACCGGGACGCTGACCCAGCGCGAACCCATCTGGCAGACGCGGACTGGTTGTCCTTTCGCGGGCGTTTCCGCGCTCAAAAGTTCGGTGGCCAGCGAGCCGGGCGATTTCAGGTCCGCCGCTTGAAGCGAAAAAAGCTCGTCGACGGTGACTTCCAGCTCGCGCGCAAGATTCAATGCCACCTCGGTGTTGGGGACATAGGTCCCAGCCTCGATCGCGTAAATTGTCTGGCGGCTCACATTGACGCGGCGCGCCAAGTCTGACGCGCCCACGCCTCTGCTCCTTCGAATCTGAGCCAGCCGGTTCTCGACGCGTGGCTTCACGAGGTTACTTGCGCACCTGAACGACTTCGAGCTTGGTCAGCAGATGCACGGAGCGGGATCCGTGCTTTTCCTTCGGCGCCACTAGCCGGAACCGGCCCTGTGCGCCGGATAATGGCTGACCATTCGCGGTATCCGCCAGCAGAATTTCATTGTCGATAAAAGTGGGGTCCAGTTCGGCGAGCGAAAACACAACCTGATAGCCGTCCTGCGCTTCGGCCAGCACGTAGCTAGTCAGTGCCTTGCCGCGGAGATCGCCGCCCAGTGGCACGCCGGCTTTTTTCAATACCTCATGGAGCCAGACGCCCGCATAGACCGTTTCCTTTTCGCCGCCAGTGATATGGACAGATGCCCGAGGCATTTTCGCGAGATCATCAGCGGTTAGCGCGAGCGCCTGCTTGACGTCGCCGGTCACTTGCACAGCAGGTTGCGAGCCCTGCGCCAGCAGGAGGCCCGCTGCAATGAGCTCCAAAACCAAACAGCGTCGTGTATACATGACTACCTCACATTGTAGGATGCGGTCCGCTAGAAATGAAGCTTGCCGACAAACTCGAAGTCGCGGGGGTTGCCGGCACTGGTGATTGACCCGAACGCAGCGCTGCCGAAGATTCCATTGGGATCGTTCAGGGGAGGCGTGTTCGATACATTGAAGACTTCCGCGCGGAACTCAAAGTTCATGGATTCGCGAATGCGAAAAGTCTTCCCGATCATCAAATCCGCGTTCTGAAGGCCCGGCCCCCTAACCGGATTGCGGGAGCTGGTTCCGATAACAAATTGGGGCGCCGCCGTAAAGGCAGCGGTATTAAAGTACTTCGCCAGGGTCCGATTTGCAAAGTCATTGGGATTGCCGATTCGGTTTGGCCTCTGCACGGCGAAGCCCAGGCTGGAGTTGGTGTTGGTGGCTTGTGAGATTGGCACGGCGTCACCCGATTGAATCCTGACCAGGCCGCCAATTTGCCATCCGGAGATCTTCCATAGGCGAGGAATATCGTACACCCAGCCCAGCGCAAAAACCTGCGGAATGTCACCGCTCGAAACATCTTTCTCCAAGTGGCGATTGTAAGCGTCCGCGGCTCCGCTGCTGTTGAGAACCGGGCCGCTGAAAATGGTTTGTGAAAAGACGCTGGAAGCATCGTCAATCAGCTTCGAGAACGTGTAAGAACCGGTGATCGTGAGTCCGTGAGAAAGGCGCTTTTCCAATTTCACTGTTGCCGCGTCGTAAGTTGAATTGCCAACATTATCCCGGAACAGCGCTACGGTGGTGAAGCGCGGATAAGGCCGCAACAATTGCTGCGCCGCCACCGTCGCCCCTCCCAGAGATGACGAGGCCGGAATCTGTCCGAAATATGGATTTGCCACTTTCGTCAACAGCGCTGTACCCATCGAAAGATATCGCGATGGGAGCTGGTTGATGTTTGCATCGGGTATGCCGAGTCGCGTATTCTTTGAGCCCAGATACGCCGCCTCCAGGTTCCAGTCCTTTCCGATCGTCCTTTGAACTGTGAAGTTCCATTGCTGGGAATAGCCCGAACCGTTGCTGCTATCCACGCCAAACACACCTTGCCCGAGGCCAGAGTTCGGGTTTGGAGCTGTCACACGAACGGTGGGTCCGCTGGATAGCCCGAAGGCCGCGTTCACGTTGTCCGGGGTTTGCTGACCTAAGGTTTGGACGAAGGGAAACTGCGGGATGGTAAAGGGCGTGGTGATCCCGGACTGCTCGAAGAAAATCATTCCGTAGCCCGAACGAATCACCCAATTGTCGCCGATGCGATACGCCAGTCCCAGGCGAGGTCCAAAATCGCAGCATTCGAGCTTGCGGGCAGTATGCGGGAAGTCCAGGACCTGAGTCTGCAGATTGAAGACCGCCCCTTGATTGTTCACTTCAGTTGACGGGAAGTTGAGGCTGTATCGCGTTCCGATGTTGAACGTGAGCCGCTGCGAAACCTTCCAATCGTCTCCAATGAAAAATTCCGCGATATGCGCCCGCGGCTGAATCACGTGGTTCTGGATATCGATAGAAAATGCGCTCACCTGCCCCAGCAGCAGGGAGGCCACCGCATTACCGCTTCCGGAGACTGCCGCACTGTTCGTGCCGGTGGTAGCGAACGCGAAGGATCCCGTGGGATTAGGAGGGTTCAGAACATCTAGAGCTTCGCGGCGGAGATCGGTTCCAAACTTAATCGTGTGCCGGCCTCGCACCAGCGTAAAGGTGTCGAGGAATTCCGTAACCGACGTCGTAAAGTTTGAGTTCGCGGCGCTGGTAGGGCCGATCTGTTGCAGTCCCGCTAGCGTAAAAATCGGCAGCACCGAGCCGAAAGTGTTCTCCGGTAAACCGGGTACCGTGACCCCGCCGTTTTGAAGCGATGTCTGATTAAGATCGCGCCTGGAATAGCCGACGCGGAGCTGGTTGAGAGCCGAGGGCGAAAGCATCCAGTTGTAGTCGCCTACCAAGGCGTCTCCCCGCGTGAGTGCATGTCCGATCACTCCCGACGTCAGACTTCCGCTTCCATCCGGGAAAGGCGTGACCGGTGTGTCGTTATCGAGGAAGACAGTGTACCGTCCGAAGACTCGATGTTTTTCCCCGATGTAACGGTCGACCCGGAAGTCGGCTTGATCCTGATTGTCGGGCTCGGTGGCCGTTCGGACGTAATTGCTGGAGCCGGTAAGATTCGGCAACGGGTAGTGCTGAAGGACCTGCAGAGCGAGCGTGTCCAAACGCGCCGCGGGAATTGTGTTGTTCGGAAATTGCGTGCGCGGGGAAGTTGTGGGATCGAAGATCGGCTGGGTAAAAATTCCTCGCCGCTGTGCCAGCGTGGGAACCACGCTTAACCGCGTGATGCCAGTGCGAAGCCGTGTCCCCTGCCAATCCGCGAAGAAAAACGTCTTGTTGCTTTGGATAGGGCCGCCCAGAGTCAAGCCATACTGATTGCGCCGGAATTCCGGCTTCGGGCCGGGTTGAGCGAATAAGTTACGCGCGTTCAGCGCTTCATTGCGGAAGAACTCAAACAGGCTTCCGTGGAATTCATTGCTCCCAGATTTTCCTATAACCATGACCGTGCCACCATTGGAGCGCCCATACTCGGGCGAGTATGCGTTGACATTGATTTTGAATTCTTCCATGCCGTCGATGATCGGGTAGTAAACCACCTGGCCCGGTTCCGGTTGCAGGACGCTAATGCCGTCATAAATGTATTCGTTGGTGCGCGGCCGGCTGCCATTGATACGCGGCAGGAGACTCCCGTTCGGAAGGGCGACGCCAGGAGTCAGCGTAACCAGTGGAATGAAGTTGCGTCCGTCGAGAGGCAGGGTGGAGATTGCTTTTTTGTCGACATTAAGACTCACCTCGCTGCTGGCGGTTTGAAGCAGAGGCGCTGCGGCGGTGACATTGACGGATTGCGCAGGTTGGCCGACCTCCAAGGTCGCATTGATGACAGTTCTGTCCCCTAGTCGCAGTGTGATGCCTGACTGGCGGTACATTCGAAATCCGGACACCTGTACCGTCAGAATATATTGGCCTGCCGGCAATCCCAGGATGTGATATTCGCCGCGCCCATTCGAAGTGGCGGAATACTGTGCCATCGTAGCCTGGTCTTCCGCTTCAACTTTGGCCTTCGGCACAGGAAGCCCGGCGGGATCGAGAATCGTTCCAAAGAGCTCGGCGCGTCCCGCCTGTCCCAGGCAAGACGCCGACACCAGAAATAATACGCTAAAGAGTTGAGATGCCCGGACCGTCATAGATGTTGTGCACGAATAACTCTGTCATGTTATCACGACAGGACTGTTTGTGTCGTCTTCACAAGACGGCATATAATAAACGCAACACTCTATGCTCTCCCGCCGGGCCAGATGGCTCCTTTGCGCGGCCGCAATTCTGGCATCGTGCGGAACCCAGCGAACTCCTGAATCGGCCCGCAAGCTCACCGTTGCAGCGGCCGCTAACCTCATGGATGTTTTCGGCGAGGTTGCACCGGCTTTCAAAACTCAAACAGGCATTGACGTGGTCTTCAGTTACGCCGCCACTGCCGAGCTCGCCCAGCAGATCGACAACGGCGCCCCCTTCGACGTCTTGGCCGCGGCCGATACCGAACATGTGGATTCGCTGGTTGCGGCACAAAAGCTAAATGGCGAGAGCCGGGTGATTTATGCCAAGGGCCAACTGGCGCTGTGGATTCCAGGCGGCGAGTCGAGCGGGATTAACGATTTGAAGGACTTGGCGGCGCCAAAAATCCGTTTCATCGCCGTCGCTCAGCCAGCATTAGCGCCCTACGGGCAAGCCGCCGTTGAGGCACTCAAGAATGTTCGTCTCTGGGAGCGGCTGCAGAGTAAAATCGTGTATGCGAACAGCATTAGCATGGCCAAGCAAATGGGGGCATCGGGAAACGCCGACGCGGCCTTCACTGCCTATTCGTTAGTGCTGCACGAGCGGGGAACGGTCTTGAAGGTCGATCCGGATCTCTATCATCCGATAGAGCAAGCCTTGGCGATTGTCGCGTCTAGCTCACGAATGGAAGAGGCCAAGCAGTTTCGATCATTTCTGCTAGGCCCAGAAGGACGCGCGATCCTGGCGAAGAGCGGATACTTGCTCCCTTAGAAAGCCTGCGGATACACTCTATCCCTGATTCTCTCCCAGCGCGATCACGAAGTACTGCGTTCGTCCCGTGGTCGGATTCATCCATCCGTGCTCCTCGTTGGATGCGACGAATGCCACCGACCCTGGCGTCAGACGGGTTGTGTTCCCGCTGATCGTCACGTCCAGCTCCCCGTATTGAACCAGCACCATCTCTTCGTGCGAATGCTTATGAGGCGGATGCGGCGCCATCCCCGGGCCGAGCTCTGTAAGATGAAGCTCCACCGCTGTCCCCTTGTGCGTGGCGCCGTTCAACACCGCCCGCGTTCGATTTTCTCCGCCGACTCTCACGGGCAGTTCTTCGAATTTGAGGGCGGCCGACGGCAGCTGCTTCTTGTTTTGCGCGATGGCGGCGGCACCCGCCAGCACGGGCAATAATAGATTGATATCGCGGCGTGTCATAAGCATATCCTTCAAGAAATGTTTTAGGGGCTAGAACCAATCGCTACGGTAAGCCACCCACCAGCTCAAAAAGCAAATGGGGATGGTTGCTCCCAGCGCCCACCACAACGGCAGCACCACATCGGGACCAACCCCAGCATCGTAAAAGTGATCCAGAAAATCTTGCGCTCCACTGACCACAAGTCTAGCGGAGCCAGCGAGGCTATTCCTCAAGACCGAACGCGAAGATCGAATTGCCCGAGGCGATCGCCACCTGCTGCTTGCCCCCGCTCAGATAACTGACCGGGTTTGCGTTAATAGCGGCGCCCGTCTGGAAGTGCCAAACCGCGCGCCCCGTGAGAGCATCGAGCGCGAAGAAGTCGCCTTCATTGGTTCCGGCGAACGCCAGATTGCCTGCGGTCGAGAGCACGCCGGCGTTGGCATCCGAGTGCAGCCTGAATTCCCACTTCAATTCGCCAGTGTCCGGATTCAGCGCGCGGATGAAGCCGATGGGCGGCTCGCCCACAATCGGGCTTTGCCCGCCGCCGTTAAACTGCGCGCCTGGCTTGTACTCGGCATTGCCTTTCAGGTAGATTGCGCCCGAATCGCGCGCCGCTACA
>DATJEI010000284.1:0-7295 GCA_035496735.1 Bryobacteraceae bacterium
TTCTACGAGCTGTTCCGCATTGAGCTGGAATCGCGCAATCTGGAAGAACTGTTGCGGCGCTTCCTCGAATCGCTGGTACACGTCTGCCAGGCCGACGCCGGGCGTTTATATATGCTGAGCGAAGACGGCACGGCCTGGGTGCTACAGGCTGGCGTCCCGCAGTCTGCGGTGGTTTCGGTCCCTAACCAGCCCGGTCTGGTGCGGAAGCTCTCCCGACTCCGCTACATGGACGGCAGCCGGCCAGCGGATTTTTTGCTGGACGAGCAATGGCACAGCCGTTACGCGTCTTGTTGGTCGATTCCCCTGGCCGCCGCAGGGCGCACCGCCGGCGTCATGCAGTTCGGGTTCACCAACTCGTATGAATGGCTGCCACGGGAACAGGAATTGCTTGCGGCCGCCGCGGAACGCTGCTTGATGGCGGCGGAAAAGGCGCGCCTTATGGAAGATCTCGCGCAGCGCGAAGAGCAGGTCCGCCGCCTGGCCGAGCACATGCTTCACGTCGAGGAAATGGAGCGCCGCCGTATCAGCCGCGAGCTGCACGACGAAGCTGGCCAGAGCCTGCTATGCATCCGCCTGCAGATGGAGCTGATTGAGCAGGCGCTGCCCGAAAGCGAATCGGAGCTAAGGGCGAAGCTGGGCGAGGCCCGCGATCTTACCGAGCGTACCATTTTGGAAATGCGGCGCCTGATCGCCGCCCTAAGCCCCGCCGTACTGGAACAACTGGGATTAGGAGCGGCTTTGCGCCAGCTGATCAACCGCTTCCAGCGGCTCCATCCGTGCCGGGTCAAGCTCCAGCTTTCAAAGATGGGGACCGTGCCGCAGCAGACCGAAGTAATCGCCTATCGCCTTGTGCAGGAATGCTTTAACAACATCGGAAAGCACGCGGCCGCCCGGCTTGTAAACATTTCCCTGGCTTCAGCCGATGGAATTCTGAAGCTGATCGTGGAAGATAACGGCGTTGGTTTCAACGTGGAAGAAGCGTTTCAGAAGCGCGAATCCTTCGGAATGTCGGGCATGCGGGAGCGGGTTGCCCTGCTGGGCGGCAAGTTCCTGGCCGAAAGCCGTATCGAAGGAACTAAACGGGGTACAAAGATTTCCATCGAACTGCCGATAGCTAAGTAAGGCGTTCGCTTAAGGGCGCGATAAGGAAGACAACGGAGACGGCATAAACATGGCGAAGATACGAATCATGCTAGCGGACGATCACACTCTGTTCCGCCAAGGTATCCGGACGCTGATATCCGCGGAAGCGGACATGGAAGTGGTCGGAGAAGCTCCCAACGGCGGCGATGCCGTCGAAAAAGCCAACGAAGTGCGCCCGGACGTGGTGCTCATGGACATCGGCATGCCCGGTCTAAGTAGTTTTGAGGCCACCCGCCAGATCAAGAAGAACCGGCCCGAAACTAAGGTCCTGTTCCTCACCATGTACGACGACGAAGACTATCTGGTCGAAGGCATGGAAGTGGGCGCCAGCGGCTATGTGCTCAAGGACAGCCCCAGCCAACAGCTGGTAGCGGCAGTGCGCGACATCTGCCGCGGCGGCAGCTACCTGAGCCCGCGCATGCTGTCGCAACTGGTGGATGATTTCCGCAGCCGCATCAAGTCGGCCAACCGTTTGCCGCGTTTCGCCACTCTGACGACTCGCGAGCGCGAAGTCCTGAAGATGCTGGCTGAAGGCAACTCCGTCAAAGAGATCGCCTGCGACCTGAACCTCAGCGTGAAGACGGTCGAAGCCCACAAGTTTAACTTGATGCGCAAGCTGGACATCCACAACAAAGCGCAACTGGTCCAGTACGCGATTCAGAAGAAAATCATTAAGATCCCCAACTTGGCGTAATCCGAATCCTCCGATTTGTCCTCTTGGCCTCCCGCAAGGGAGGCCCTTTTTTTATTTCAACCCTTCGACGCTCTGCAAAAATTCCGATGCCACCTCGGCCACCGGCCGATGCCTCCCGTCCACCTGATAGTTCAATTCCTGCATTTTGCGATCGCTAAATTTCCCCGATAGCTCGGCGAGGTCCGCCCGCAGACCCGCTACCGCACTCAGCCGGTCCTCACGGGCGGCGATGCACAGTTCGTAAGGCGGGAAAGCGTGCTTATCGTCCTCGAGCACCTTCACATCCAGCTTGGAAAGCAGACCGTCGGTCGCGTTCGCGGCGATCATATTCACCTGTCCATCTTCCAGCGCTCGGTATAGCAGCCCTAAGTCCATCGTCTTGATTGCGCTGGTTCGCAGTGAGTATGTATTCTGCAAAGCCTTCAACCCGTCGACGCGTTGCTCGAATTCGTAACCGACGCCCAGCGCCCAAGGCTTGGGATTCCGCGTGGCATTGCTAAGCGTTTCGAACTTCTTGTTGTCGCCACGCACCACCATTGCGAAACCATTATTGATGCCCAGCGAGTCCAGCCAGGCCACGTGAAATCGCCGCGCATATTCCGCGCGCACCAGCCCCAGCACTGCCCGTGGATCGGTCTGGATCGGCTCCTTCAAGACCGCCACCAGCGCCGTGCCGGTGTACTCCGGATATAAATCGATCTCGCCCGCCACCAGCGCCTGATGCGCCAGAAGTGTACCTCCGAGGTTGAGTTTTCGTTCCACTTTTTGATGCAGGCGGTGCTCCAGATGTTGAGCGATAATCTCCCCCAGCACCACTTGTTCGGTGAAGTTCTTCGACCCCACGCGCAACACGCCGCCTGTCTGGGAACCGGAGCAGCCCGCTATGAACGACGCGAGCGCCGCCGCTACACCCGCGATAATTTTCGTTCCACCCATCCCAATCCCCCATCCGCCGCCAACGCAATCAGCGCGGCCGGCACCGCACCAGCGAGAATCTGCGCCGTATCGACAGACGCCACGCCGCGGAATATGAACACGCCGAGCCCCCCTCCTCCAATCGCCGCCGCTATGGTTGCCGTGCCGATGGTCGTGACCGTTGCCACACGAATGCCCGCCAGAATGGTAGGCGCCGCCAGCGGCAACTGCACTTGCCGCAACATTTGTCCGCTGGTCATCCCCATCGCCACCGCCGACTCGCACACCGCCGCGTCCACGCTCATAATGCCGACAAACGTGTTGCGCAGAATCGGCAGCAACGCATACAGCACCAGCGCAATAATCACCGTGCGCTTCCCGATGCCGCCGATGAAAGGAATCGGAATCAGAAAGCCGAACAGCGCGAGGCTGGGGATAGTCTGCATCACGCTGGCGAACCCCAGCAGCCACCGCCGTAGGCCCTCGCGCCGGGTCAGCAGAACACCTAGCGGCACGCCTAGCAGCATCGCCGCGGCCATCGCGCTCAGCACCAGCACCAGATGTTCGCCGGTGAGCTGGACCAGATCGTTCACTAAATCGGGACGCATGCAGCCCTCACTCCAGACTACCCAGGAACGCCAGCGCCTCGTCCGTCCGCGCATTGCGAAACGTTTGCGGATCGGCCGCAACCTCCAGCCGCCCGCGCGTGAGCAGGCCGATCCGCGTACCCAAGCGCAGCGCCTCGCGCACATCGTGCGTAACGAAGATCGACGTCTTACGCAGTTCGCTCCGCAAGTCCAGAAACTGGCGTTGCAGTTCCACGCGCGTCACGGGGTCGAGCGCACCAAAGGGCTCGTCGAACAGCAGCAGCGGAGGGTCTGCCGCCAGCGCGCGCGCCACACCCACTCGCTGCCGTTGCCCACCCGAAAGTTCCCGGGGATAGCGCCGCAGATATTCCGTGGGCGGCAAACCCATACCACCGAGCAATTTCTCCACTCGCTGTTCGACGTCCGCCGCCGGCCACCCCTCAAGAGCAGGAACCAGCCCGACATTTTCCGCCACCGTGAAATGCGGAAACAACCCGACCTCCTGGATCACATATCCGATGTGGCGCTTCAGACGAATCGGATCCCACTCGGTTGTCGGCCGCCCTTCGACTCGCACTTCCCCGGTCGTCGGAAACAACATCCCGTTGGTCATCTTAAGAGCGGTGGTTTTTCCCGATCCGCTGCGGCCCAGCAAAACCAACGTCTCGCCAGCTTCGACGGTAAAGTTTACTTCCGAAAGAATCTGCCGCCCCCCCACCTCATAAGACACATTGCGGAACTCGACTAGGGGCATGACCCGCATTATTCCACGTTATGGGCCGCCACCGTGCATCCTATCGTACGCTGCGGCATCCAAACTGATACCTTGGCAGAGGACGTGCAGTAGCCTGGGAAGGACGAACGTGCTGATTGCGCACAACCCGGTTGCGAATTCTGGCGAACTCCTGAAACGTTTTGCCGACGCGCGCGCCGAATCCGACCGCCTCTTCGCGATTGTCCACCCCGACGCCCTTTACGAACGCCCCATCGCTGACCGCCACCGAATCGTGTTTTATCTCGGCCATCTGGAAGCCTTCGAGGGAAATCTGCTGCGTGAAACCGTTGGAGGTATACCGTCATTTCATCCCGAGTTCGACCGCCTCTTCGCCTTCGGCATCGATCCTGTCGGCACGGCCCTGCCCAGCGATCGCGCGGAAGAGTGGCCGACGTTGGAAGAAATCCGCAAATACAACCAGCGCCTGCGAGACCAGATCGACGCTCGCGCGACTATCGACGCCCGTATTTTGAATGTGGCCATCGAGCACCGTCTGATGCACTGCGAAACGCTGGCCTATATGTTGCACCGTTTGCCGCTGGAGCAGAAGTTGCGCCCCCCTACTGTGCCGCCCGCTTTCTCCAACCATCCGCTCCAGCCGGCCGTTATCGAAATTCCCGCCGGCGCGGCAACATTGGGCCTCTCGTCGAGCGGCGGGAGTTTCGGCTGGGACAACGAGTTCGAAGCCCACACAGTCGTGGTCCCCTCCTTCACGATCGACAAGTACAAAGTCACGAACGCGCAGTATCTGGAATTCATGCGCGCCGGCGGTTATGAAAATCGCGAGTGGTGGACCGCCTCCGATTGGGATTGGAAGACTGCAAACAACATCACTCATCCCGCGTTCTGGCGCCGCAGCGGCGACGCTTGGCGATATCGCGCGATGTTCGAGGAGATTCCTTTGCCGCCTGCGTGGCCGGTCTACGTGAGCCAGGCCGAAGCGAGCGCCTATGCGCGCTGGACAGGCAAGAAATTACCAACCGAAGCACAATGGCAGCGAGCGGCACAAGACGCCCGGCATACCGGCAACGCCGACTTCAAGAGTTGGGATCCTACTCCGGTCAACGGCTTCCCCGAAACCGGCAGTGCCTTCGGAACTGTGGAAATGATCGGCAACGGATGGGAGTGGACCTCCACCGTCTTCGCCCCTTTCGCCGGCTTTGAGCCCTTTCCCTTCTATCCCGGCTACTCCGCCAATTTCTTCGACGGGAAGCATTATGTGATGAAGGGCGGGTCGCCCCGCACCGCCGCCTGCATGCTGCGCCCGTCTTTCCGCAACTGGTTTCAACCGCACTATCCCTACGTGTACGCAGGTTTCCGCTGCGTGGACAGCTAACCACAAAGACACCACAAGAGAGGAACTCTCCCCCATGATCGTTTCTTCGGAACTATCTATCTTTGAGCAAAGCTTCGCAGCCGACGTTCAAACTGGGCTCACCAAAGCGGGTCAAAAGGAGCTCCCCTCAAAATATCTTTACGATACGGTTGGATCGCGCTTATTCGACGTCATCACCGCACTTCCCGAATATGGCTTGACGCGGGCCGAAGATCGCATCTTGCGAAAGCATGCCGTCGAAATTGTGGGGCATTTGCATACGCCCCTGAACGTCGCCGAATTGGGTAGCGGCAGCGGCCAGAAAACCCGTGGACTCCTCGAAGCCCTATGCGTCCGCGACCCCACTTCTTACTACCCCATCGAAATCTCTCCCGCCGCTCTGGCGATGTGCAAGCGTGAGGTCGCCGACATCCAGGCCATCAGTATCCTCGGCCTGGAGCGCGATTATCTGGATGGTCTGGCGGAAGTGGCCGCGTCACGCCGCCAAGCGAAGCCGCTGCTGGTCTTATTCCTTGGCAGCACCATCGGAAATTTCGATCCGCCCGCGGCGGCAAACTTCCTTCAAGAAGTGCGTGGGCTGCTCCAGCCGGGAGACTCCCTGCTTCTCGGAACCGATCTGGCGAAGCCTGCCCCGGTGCTGCTCGCGGCCTACGACGACCCCATCGGCGTCACCGCGGCCTTCAACTTAAACCTGCTTGGCCGCATCAATCGCGAGTTGGACGGCCACTTCGATCTCTCCCGCTTCGATCACGTCGCCCGTTTCGACAGCGCCGCGTGCCGCGTCGAAATGCATCTGCGATCGAACCGGAGACAGCGGATAGCGATTGAAAAGGCGGATCTGTCGGTGGTGTTCGAGGAAGGCGAAACCATCTGGACCGAGAGCAGCCACAAGTACACGCTGGGGGAGGTCCTCCGTATGGCTCAATCCAGCGGCTTCCGCTGCGAAGCGCAGTGGGTCGACACCGAGTGGCCCTTCGCTGAAAACCTCTGGATCGCCGAATAGGACCGGTCCATGAGCGGTCAGAGCCCGTTCCCCATTCCCTTATAATTCCAGCGCAGGACCCTGCGCCCGTTATTGACCTCGCCAAGGTAGATGTTCCCCTTGGAATCCGTCACGGCGCTGTGAATGTGGAAAAACTCACCCACTCCATGTCCGCCATGCCCGCCGAAGAACCCCACGATCTCCAGCGTCTCGCGGTTCACGATATCCACTTTCTTGTTGCTGCCATCCGGCACATAGAAGAACTGCTGCTGTTTGTCGGGCGAGAACGCGATATCGAACGCCGTGCCTTCCGCCCCCGAAGTTTTCCGCTCAATGTAGTTCTCATTTACGAACGTGCCATCCAACCGGAAAACTTGAATGCGATTGTTTACCCGGTCGCCCACATACACCAGACCGTCGTTTGAAATGCGAATGCCGTGTACCAGGTTGAACTCCGGCGAACCGGGTCCCTCGTAAACCCGCGTACGCGGGACGCTATCGCCGGGTTTCTTCCCGTAGGCGCCCCAGTGGCGCTTATAGGCGCCCGTTTCCGCATCGAACACGATCACGCGCCGGTTCCCATAGCCGTCCGCGACGAACACTTCGTTGCCGTAAACCGCCACGCCCGCGGGGCGCCCCAGATTCTCCGTATCGTTGCTGCCGCCGCTCTTGCCGTGATGGCCGATCTGCAGCAGAAACTTCCCGCTCTTCGTGAACTTCAAAATCTGCGCGTCTTTATCGCCGTTGCCCGTGATCCAAACATTGTCTTTGGAATCGACGAAAATTCCGTGCTCGTTATCGGGCCATTCGTAGGCTTGCACCGCACCGGCCTTGCTGGGGCCGCCCCAGGCTTGCACTACGTT
>DATJEI010000285.1:0-10758 GCA_035496735.1 Bryobacteraceae bacterium
ACAATCGGCGTATTGCCGTGCAGCTTGGCCAAATACAGCGGCGTATTGCCGTACATGTTTTTGGCGTTGACGTCGGCGCCATGATCGATCAGCAATTTGACGGTGTTCAAGGGAAGCAAGTCGGAATTTGCGGCAAATAGCAGCGGCGTTCGGCCCTCGACATCAACTGCTTTCACGTCCGCGCCATGGTCGATCGCCAGCTTGATGCCGTCGTAATGCTCACTGTGGATGGAGAGATCTACCAGCGCCTTGCTGTAGGCCTTGGCATCGAAGCTCTTCTCGATCAATTGAATGCACTTCTTGCAATCCGTTTCGATGGCGGCCGATAACGTGTCCTCACCTGCGGCTTTGGCGTGCGCGCCGTGGTCGAGAAGGAGTTGCATAACTTCTGCGTCCCCGGCGGCGGCGGCCTGATGAAGCGCGGCGGTATCCGTCGGACCAGCCGGGTCCGGATTGGCTCCATGTTCCAGCAGAAACTTTACGATGGGCGCAGCCCCGGCCTTGGTTGCCGCGACGGCCAGCGCCGACCTGCCGTCGTTCGAACGGGCATTCACTTGAGCGCCGTGCGCCAGCAGGATGCGCGTCTTATCGAGATCATTCGCCGCCCACATCAAAGCCGTGGCGTTCGAGTCATTCGGCTGATTCGGGTCCGCGCCCTTATCGAGCAGCTGGCTGACAGTCGCTGCATCGGAATAGAGCACCGCAAACATAAAGGGCGTGGAGCCGTTGGGGCCGCGCAGGTTGAGAGACTTCGGATCTTCGGCCACAAATTTATTGAAAGTCGCGGCGTCTCCAGATCGCAGTGCCATGACCATGCGCACAGCCTTCGCATCGGCAGGAGGCGGATCTACGTCATTGGCCAAGGCGTCGGGCCACTCGGCGCCCTGATCAATCCAATTCTTGAACACGGCCACCTGTTCGGGACTCAAAGCCCCGGTCGGCGGCATTTGCTTTCCAAATTGATTGCCGCTCAAACGCAGGTAGAGCCGGCTGGAGGCCGAGCTGCCGGGCACGATCACAGAGCGCGTGCCTCCGCGCATGGCCGTGCTCCGGCGGTCCAGCCGGAAGTTGTTCATCTGAACCTTCGGGCCGTGACAGGTGATGCAATTTTGGCGAATCAGCGGCAGCACATCGCGCCCGAAATCGACTTTCGAGTCTGTCTCGGCGGCAGCAGTTGCCGCGAATAAGCATGCGCCGAGAACGACGCTTGCGGAATAGCGTGTCAGCATGGTCCCTCCTCTAGTGGAAGCTACCTGGCCAGGACGCAAAATACGCATCCTGTATCTGGTTTATTCTACATCCGCTAGCGGCGGAGTGCTCGCATCGCCCGCTATTTACTGCCGTTGCTGCTGCAGTCTTGCCTGGCGTTCGCCCGCTACCCCCAACGATACCCGCAAAAGAGGTTGTACCAACCCCCTTAGATTCTCTAGGCCCGGGAATAGGTCGAGGGCATAATAGTTTCTACATGAACCCGCTGAGTAACGACAATATCCCCCAGATTTGCTCCGAGGTCGGACTCACCTGCGAGAATTGCACGGCCGATACCGCGCGCCATTTAGCCGCCGTCTGCAAAGGGCTACGTGGCAATGCGATCGCTCAGCTGTTCGTCCAAATCTATCCCCATAGCGCGTGCGCCCCTATGCATCGAAGCTTTGCGGCTCATTATCGAGAAGCGTCCGCCGCGTTGGCCGAAACGGCAGCCGTGCCGGTGGAAGAGCCGCTCCCGCAGCGCCGCGAAGTAAAGTTCGCCCGGCCGCGCATCATGGCGGCAGTGGCCTAAGTGGTTGCTGATAAACTCGCCGCTCATGCTCCGAAAACGACAGGTCACGGACCTGTCCCACCAAGGATCAGTGGGATGCGAAGCGTGGTGGACCGGTCCATGACCGGTCAGCGAGTCTTTCCAGCCTCCTGAAGCTACTTCGACGCTTGCACCGGCGGGTGCAGGAACTCCGCCAGATACTGTTTCCACAACTTGGCGAAGCCCATGGTGCCGTGTCCGCGGGTTTCGGGACCAGTAGGAATCAGCACGTAGCGGCCCTGCTTTACCCGTTTTATTTCGCGCTCCATGATGCCGAGTTCCGCGGGATTGCGTTCGTCGTCAGCCGAGTTGATGGCCAGCACCCGCGCCTGAATGCTTTCGAGGCGGGACGCGGGATCGTAGTCGCGCGAACCTTCCATCTGATAGATCACATCGTTGGCGTCGGCGTTCGAGTCCTGAGCCAGCCGCTGATCCAGGATCTGATCGGCTTTCTGGCGAGTGGGGGCCGCGCGGTAGATCGCTTGGGTTCCACCGCTGGTGGCGACGCCGAAATATACCTGTGCCAGCTTCAAGCTCCGCGGCTGCTGGGTGTAGTTGCCGCCATTCCATTCCGGATCGTTTCGAATGAGGTCGACGATCATGCGGCGCATCATCCAGTTTCTGCCCGCCATCGCGGTGGGCATGGCGGCGGTGGGCACCAGCGCGTCCATGAAGTCCGGGTATTTTTCGCCCCATACCCAGGTGAGCATGCCTCCCATGGATGTTCCCAACACTAGTTGCAAATGGCGGACGCCGAGATGCTCTGTCAAAAGGCGATACTGCGCCTGCACCATGTCGTCATAGTTATATTGCGGGAAACGCGTGCGCAGTCCATCGGAGGGTTTCGACGATTTGCCCGCCCCGATGGCGTCAGGAAGAATGATGAAGTGGGTGGCGGCGTCGAGCGGCTGGCCCGGTCCGAAAAGTTCGCCGCCGAAATCCGGGCGCAGAAATGCACGGCCGGTGCCGTTGGTGCCATGGAGAAGCAGAACCGGCTCGCCGCTGCGCGCTCCCACCGTGGTGTAGTGAAGGCGCATCTCAGGCAGTGTTTCGCCGGTGTGAAAGCGGAAGTCGCGGACCACCCAGTCGCCTTCGACGGGGGCCGGGTAGTCGGCGGCGCGGATCATGGCCGCTCCGAAAACAAGGGCAAGCAGGGCGCTAGTTTTCACGGGAATCTCCTGACCAATTCGACCTTTAGTTATATCAGAAGCGCAGGACGGCGGCGTCAGCTGCCGGGAAATCGTTGCCGGCAGGGAGAACGGCTTCCCCGGGCGACGCGGCCAGGGCATACACGGAAGTCTCCAAAATTGAGTTGCGCTAATATTCGTGCCTCTCGAAGCGGTCAAACGTTCGCATGGCAAGCCGTGCCTGGACTACATCGAAGGCAATCACTCATGAAAATAGGCCCGGTAGGAAGTGATACTCTACCGGGCCGAGGGAAGATCGTTTCTTAAATGGCTAGCGTCGGGTTTGGCTCTAGCGGCCGCGTCCTCCGCCGTGGGCGCCGCCGTGAGACGCACCACCGCCGCCACGGGGTGCGCCGCCTCCACCGCCACCGCCTCCGCCGCGAGGTGGACCGCCTCCGGATGGCGGAGCGCCGCGATAGCCGCCTCCACCGCCACTCCCGAAGGACGGGGCGCCGCGGTAGGCGCCTCCAGCGCCACCCCCGGATGGCGGAGCGCCACGGTAGGCGCCTCCAGGGCCGCCCCCGGATGGTGGAGCGCCACGGTAGGCGCCTCCACCGCCACCCCCTTGCGGGTCGCGATTAAAACCGGGGTTTCCCCGAGGCGCGCCGTACCCCGGAGCTGCCTGCTGCACGGGAGGCGCGCCAAAACCGCCGGGCCGCGATCCGCCGAATCTACCGAAACCGCCGAAATCTCTGCCACCGTTGCCCCTATTGCCGCGGGGGAGATCGGGGGGCGGGGCATAACGGTTGTTCACGATCTGAGGACTGATACGCACCGGCTGCGGCGCGGAACGCTGAGGCGAAAAGATGCGAACGTCGGTTCGGTTGCCGCCCACCGCGGGCGCGCCCGGTTGCGATTCCAGACGCCGCCAGCCGCCGTTATTTGCCGGGCCGTTAAGCCGAATCACATTCCCCGATCGATCGCTCGACCTCGGATTGTTAAACCGCGCCGCCCCAGCGGCGCCATAGGTTCGTGCAGAAACGTTGCGCGAAGGAGCGAACGGTGTTCCGCCGCTCACCACTCCAGCGCGAGCGAGGTCCGCCGAATTGGGGCGTACGAAAGCGTTGCGGCCCACACTGACCCGTCCGAAGTCTCCCGCCCGCAGACCGGTGACGGCTCCGCGGAAACGGGCATTCCGGTAAACGTTCGTTATGTTGGTGTTATTGACGATGGCTAGATTCCGGCCCCCGTCATATCCCCGGCCGTACCATGGGCGATAGCGTTCGAACGGGGCTAGAGGCACCCACCCGACGTTGCCGTAGCCGAAGCCCAGGCTGACGCCGAAGCCGGGCGAACCGAATCCGAAGAAGCCGACCAGAGCAGGCCTCCAGTAATGGCGCAGCCCGATCGCACCCGGGTACCACGCCCATCCGAAGGACGCACGATACCAATTGCCGTAGTGATACGGCGCCCAGCCCCAAGGCTCATTGCCGACCCAGCTCCAGCCGTAGTAATCGACATCCTCCCAGCGGCCGTCGCGATAAGGCGCCCAATCGGGGGGCTCGTTGGCCGGCGTCCACACATAGCCGTAGGCCGGGTCCCAGACCCAGCGGCCGTAGTTGGCTAGTTCCTGCGCTCCTTCGATATCCGGACCGGCATAGCGCGAGACATCCGGAGCCTGCTCGAAGAAGCGATCGCGATCGGCGTTCCAGCGATCCCACTCATCATATGGAATCGCGGCGACGCTCCTGAACTCGGGGTTGTTGACTGGGCCGCGCGAGAGCATGGTCTGCCCCGCGGGCAGGCGTTCCGAGCCGGAGGGAGAATTCAGCTCGGCTTCACCTGCCCTCACCGTGATCTCGCTCGATCCATCGGGGCGAACGGTCACGCGATAGATGCCGGCCCGCAGGGGGGACACAGAGACACTGGGCGTACTGATTTCGATGCGCGCATCGGTGTCTTGCAACACCCGGAAGAGGGTGGTTCCTTGACTGATTTGCACCAGGTAGTGACGGTATTGGAGGTCGCCCATGCGGACCTCAGTGTTGGAAGCGAGGCGAATCATGCTGCCGGGATCGAACTGGATCTCGGCGCGCGAGCCTTCGCCGGTAATGACGCGATCGGTGGTTACCAGAGGTTGGTTGATGCTGGCGGTGACGGGCTGGCCCGAATCGTCGCGCGTGACACCGACGAAGCCATTGATCAAGCTTAGGCGGCCGACGCCATGCTCGGCGGCGTCCGCGGGGTCATCTTGAACCTGGGTCGGGGGGCCCTGCTGAGGGTAGCTCTGCTGACCTTGCGTCCCCTGCGGAAACGGCTGCGCCCATACCAGAAACCCAGCCGTCAGGCTGAGCGTCAGAAGGGCGACTGACATAACAAGCCGTCTCATGGCATCCACGATCCGATTGTCCTGAGGCAAGCACGGTGCCAAACGGATAATATTGATTCTAAATCGGTTAATTGACGGGAGGGGCAGCAGGACTGGTTGAAAACCACCAAGATGATTGGGATGGGCCGGGTCTAACACTTGTGCGCGCATCGCCAATGACCCGAGTCGAGTGGCTATCGGACATGAAAGACATTGCCTGCACATGGCTGGCGCCGTCGCGCATTGTCCCTGTTGCGGGTAGACGCTGAGGTTCTCCCAATTGAGCACCGGTGGATTACTTTCGTACTTTTCTTGCTGCCCGGAAAATGAGCGGTAATTAATGTCAGTTCGTCCGCCTTTGCCGTAAGCCACACGGGCGGAGGCCAAAACTTCTATACAATTACGACGAATGCCCGGCACCGTCATCACGCAATTTGATCTGTCCACCTCTCTCGTTCAGCACGACGTCGCAGATCCGCATTGGAGGCGCCGCGGGCGCCGTGCCCGAACCCGCCACCTACGGCATGGTCGGAGTTGCACTCGTCGGATTGATCTCTTTTCGGCGCCGGCTCCGAGGTTAAGAGGCGCTTCTTCATCTCCGGACGCGTGGCTGGGGGCATGGCCGCGTTGACGTTCACGACGGGCATTCCAGACGGCGTCATTGACCCTGGTTCGGCTGAACCTGTCCGCAACACCTGCCCGGCCTTTAAATGATTGTCGCTATGAGTTCGCGGCTTGACTTGTCGGTTGCACAATTCAACGAGTTCGGGCAAATATTTGGCTATATCCTGGAATGATCGTACGTTCACTAGGCGCTGACGCAAACCGGCATCGTTCGCCGTCCATCGTCAAGCCCCGTGATGCGGTTCTGGTGCGCATGGCCACCCACGCCAGGTCTGTCGCGAAGCGGTTGCTGAACGAATGGCATCGGCACAACCAGCCGATCGCGCACGATCAGGTTCCGGCCGAGTCCGGCCTCACCGTGGCCGACTGGGAAAACATGGCCGCGTCAGCCGGTTCCTGATCCGCCCCTATGTTGGAACAATCCGCCGCACTTTGCGTCTTATAAGTTGACGCAGATGCTGGCGCGCGAATGTGCCACACTAGAAAGGACGCATGAGGTACTGGGCCTACCTGATTGCAAAGCTGGTGGCTGCCGCGGGAATCCTCTGGGGCACGCGCCGGCTAATGGCGGCGATGATGCCGGCGCCGGAAACTTTCATGTACATGCGCGTGGGCGATCCGTTTGTCACCGACCTCAACTACACCTTCATCATGCTGATCTTCTGGTTATTTGGGGCCGGATTGCTGTGGCTGATCGTGCTCGACCAGCGCTACCGCTGCCGCACCTGTCTGCGCCGTTTGCGGATGCCGGTGCACACGGGTTCCTGGACTCACGTGCTCTTCGGCGCGCCCAAAACCGAGTACATTTGCCTCTACGGGCACGGTACGCTAAAAGTGGACGAGTTGCAAATCACAGGCCACCAGAATCCCGACTGGAAGCCCAACGAAGACATCTGGAAAGAACTATACTCCCTCGAAGAAACCAAGCGATGACGGATGCGATGACCGGATACCTCAGTGGCCAATAAGCCCCCACCTTTGAAGCGCTCGCAGCTGGTTCGTTTCCTGACGAATCCGTGGGGCCGCGCGTTCCTGATCGCGTTTCTGGTCGTGAGCTCGGTGTCGGTGGGCGTTTTCACGTTCTACTACCACAAGTACGCGAAGATCATCGAAGATAAATTGCGCAATGGCCCGTTCGCCAACACCTCCATGCTTTACGCCGCCCCGCAGCCGGTCATGCTGGGAGATCGGACCGAGCCGGATGAAATCGCCGATTATCTGCGGCGCACCGGTTATACCGAGTCGAACCGCAACCGCTTGGGCTGGTATCATGTGCGGCCGGATGCGGTGGAGATCAATCCGGGGCCGGACGCCTACGATAACGAAGGCGCCGTGATCAAGATCGATCGCGGCAAAGTCACGCAAATTATTTCGCTGCGCGATCACACCGAGCGCACGCAGTATGACCTGGAGCCGGAGCCCATCACCAACTTGTTCGACCAGAAGCGCGAGAAGCGGCGGCTGGTGCGCTTCGCCGATATTCCGAAGGTGATGGTGAACGCGGTGCTGTCGGCGGAAGACAAGCACTTCTTCCAGCACGCCGGATTCGATCCGATCGGCATCGCGCGCGCCATTCTAGTGGACGTGGAGGGCCGCCGCGGGATGCAGGGCGCGTCGACCATCACGCAGCAACTGGCGCGAACGTTGTGGCTGGGGCCGGAGCGGGGATGGCGCCGCAAGATTCCCGAGACCCTCATTACGATGCACCTGGAGCAGCAGCTCACCAAAGAGCAAATCTTTGAGGATTACGCCAACGCCATCGATCTGGGCCACCAGGGCAGCTTCGCCATCCATGGTTTTGGGGAAGCCGCGAACGTGTACCTGGGCAAAGATCTGGCCGACGTGAACGCGGCCGATGCCGCGCTGCTGGCCGGACTGATCCAGGCGCCGGTGGGCCGCAATCCTTTTCATTATCCCGACCGGGCGCGCAACCGCCGCAACGTGGTTCTCAAGGCCATGCGGGAGAATGGCTATCTGACCGAGCAGGAGTTTCAAGACGCGGCCGCTTCGCCGCTGCATGTAGTGCAAGGGGCGTCGGAATCGACGGACGCTCCGTATTTCGTGGATCTGGTGAACGACACCATGCAGAATCGTTTTCAGGATTACGATTTGCAGAACAGTTCGTTCCGGGTCTACACCACGCTGGATATGAACCTGCAGCGCGATGCCGTGGAGGCAGTGCGCATCGGCATTCAGGAAACCGACGCGCAGTGGAAGCGGCGCAGCAAGAAATACGGCACCGATGCAATGCCGCTTGCGCAGGTGGCGCTGGTGGTGCTGGATTCGGAAACCGGCAAGGTGAAGGCGCTGGTGGGCGGGCGCAGCTACGGGACTAGTCAGTTGAATCACGCAGTCGCCAAGCGGCAGCCGGGTTCGTCATTCAAGCCGTTCGTATATACGGCGGCGTTCAGCGATGCGCTTAAGGAAGGCGGCCAGGTGATCACGCCGGCCACCACTGTGGTGGACGAGCCCACCACCTTCATGTTCGACGACAAACCGTACGAGCCGGCGGATTTCGAGAATAAATACTCCGGCGCCGTGACCTTACGGCAGGCCCTGGCGCATTCGATGAACATTCCGGCGGTGAAGGTCGCTGAGATGGTGGGTTACGACAAGGTGGCGGCGACGGCTCGCGCGGTAGGCCTGAATCTGGACATCCAGCCCACGCCGGCCATCGCTTTAGGCGCTTACGAAGTAATGCCGATTGAGATCGCGGGCGCCTACACGGTATTTCCCAATGGCGGGATTTTGAAGAAGCCCGGTTATATCGACTCCATCCGCGACCAGCAGGGCCACACGGTTTATCAGAATCAGCCGCAGGATAAACCGGCCATCGATCCACGGGTCGCGTACTTGATGGTAAACATGATGGAAGAAGTCCTGCGAACCGGCACGGCGGCGGGCGTGCGCGGGCGCGGATTCGGCCTGCCGGCGGCCGGCAAGACCGGGACGTCGCGCGACGGGTGGTTTGCCGGCTTCACATCCAAATTGATCTGCGTGGTGTGGGTGGGCTTCGACGACAACCGCGACTTCAAACTCGAAGGCGCCCGCAGCGCCCTCCCCATCTGGACCGAGTTCATGAAGCGGGCGCACCAGCACCGCCAATATCGCAACGTTCACGAGTTCGTAGCGCCCGAAGGCGTAGTGACAGCGGACATCGATGCGGACAACGGACTGCTGGCCACGCCGGGTTGTCCCAAGGTGCGGAGCGAAGTGTTTATCGCGGGCACGCAGCCCGTCGAAGCCTGCAAGCTGCATGGCGGGGCCCGTACGCAGGTGGCGGGATGGGACCCGGTGGCGCCCGCGGCCCCCGAACGGAATCCGGTGGTGGCGGAAAACGGGAGGTCTGGCGCGGCACCTGCCCCCGTAACCAGTATTTCAATCACGCCAGCCACGCCTCCGCAGCCCGAGCCCGCCAAGAAATCGCGGAGTTTCTTTGGCCGCCTCAAGGACATTTTCAAGTAGCCGCGGGGGCGACCACCGCCGGGCTCGCCAATGTGCCTGGGGGCCGTAACCCGCAGCTTACAGTCTGCGTCGAATCAGCGATGATGGCTCATCTCATGACCCAGTTCCTAAAGCGGACAACCCGCCAGACGATGGGCCGAAGAGCCTTCGTAACCGGCCTGGGATTCGCCGCCGCTGCCTACGGCTGGGCCAAGGATTTCTGGAACGAGAAAAAGCCATCGGACTGGACCGGGGACCAGATTCAGCAAATGCTGACCCGGTCGCCCTGGGCCAAGGACGCATCCATCTTCGACAGCGCGACCCATAAAGGAGTTTCATCGGCGCCGTTTGCGGGCGGTATCTACGGACCCGAGTACGAGGCCCCGGATGGGAAGTCGCTCCCTTCCGTGCGCGGCTTGAAAGGATGGCGGGCAACCGTTCGATGGGAGTCTGCGTTGCCGGTTCGCGAGGCCATGAAGGCTCCCAAGACGGCGGATGCGGATAAGAACTACATCATCGCCCTGATAGGCGACATCCCTGGCGCGAGCGTACCGTCGGACGACGATGAGCCAGCAGAACGCCAGCGAAAACTGGACATCCTGAAGGAAAGCACCAGGCTGGAGCGCAAGAACGATCCGCTCGAACTGCAACAAGTGAAGATTGCGCCGCGCACTCCGCTCTCGCCCTCGGGAACTTTGTACTACTTTTCGCGGGCGCTTCCGCTCACGCCGGAAGACCAGCAAGTGACCTTCGTCACCAAAGTGGGTCCGCTGGAAGTGAAGTGCAAATTCACGCTGCGGGACATGCTGTATCACGGCAAATTGGAGCTGTGACGCGAGCCCTGCGTGTTAATATCAAGCAAACAGGCTGGCGTAGCTCAGTAGGTAGAGCATCTGATTTGTAATCAGAGGGTCGGGGGTTCAATTCCCTCCGCCAGCTCCAGTTTTCTAATGTCCGACCCGGACACATAGGTAACAAATTGTACCTAAGACATAGGTAACACTTTTGCGCCGAAACGGTGTACGAAGGTGCTGCAAGATGGATTCGGCGGTCAGCCCTTCGGTTCCTCCAGCCCTAAATGAGCACGTAGCACCGGATCTAACTGCATTCCGCCCGGCCCCCCGGCTCCGCGACAGATAACCGTTCATAAGCTCAGCCCGCCGCGCCAACACCCGCCGCTGCTTTTCATACATGATCTGCTGCTCCACATTCGCGCAACTTCCCAGCGGCAACACCTTCAACGTTTTGGACTCCGGATAAGATTTCATGACCGAATGAATCGCACGCGACCCCGGCCCAGCGGATTCCGCTGAAGCGCCATATCGTTGAGCTCCTGCCACATCCTACTCGCGGCCGCGCCGTCACCGCACTGGATCATGTGAAGTGCGCGAAGATCG
>DATJEI010000286.1:0-18344 GCA_035496735.1 Bryobacteraceae bacterium
CGCTCTACGCGGTGGCGGGACAATACGCGGGATTCCGTCATGAGCCGGGCATTGACCCGTCATCGCAGACGCCCACCTATGCCGCGGCGTCGTTCTATATCGACAACTGGCGCTGGGCGGGCGTGCCGTTTTACATCCGCAGCGGCAAGAAGCTGCCCAAGCGAACCACCGAGATCGCCATTCAGTACAATACGGCGCCGCATGCGCTGTTCACTCCCGATGCGGGCGGCGTGACCATGCGGCCCAATCTTCTGATTCTTCGGATTCAACCCGAAGAAGGCATCTCATTGCGGTTTTTGTCGAAGCAGCCCGGCAGCGGCATGCGTCTCCGTCCGGTGTCGATGGATTTCAACTACGGTGTGAGCTTCGGCGAGCGGTCGCCCACGGCCTACGAGACGCTGCTCGAAGACGCGCTGACTGGCGACGCCACGCTATATACGCGTCAGGACATGGTGGAGGCCAGTTGGCAGGTGGTAATGCCGATCCTCGAAGACTGGGCCAACCGCAAGTTCGAATATCCGAATTACGATCCGGGCACCTGGGGGCCCACGGCGTCGGATGAAATGCTGGCGCGCCAGGGGCACGTGTGGAGAAATAGTTAGATGCGACGGAGGAACCGTTGAAGCCCGCGGCGCCCGTCATCGATCCGGAAAAGATTCTGCGCGATCTGCGCGAGTTGTGGGCACAGCTCGCCAAGGATCAGGGCAGCGCCGGGGGCGTGCTGCGGGCCTGCTCGATGACCTTGATCGTGGTTGCTGAACCCGACGACGAGGCGGACGCCGAATCAGCCAGGACGACCATCGGTGTGTTGATGCACGGGCATCCCAGCCGCGCCATCGTACTGAGGCCGCGCGAGGGCGGCGAATTCAGCGGCCGGGTATTTGCAGAATGCTGGATGCCGTTCGGCGGTCAGCAGCAAATCTGTTCCGAGGGCATAGAGATTACCGCCGATTCAGAACAGAGCGATGAGGTGGCCCGGCTGCTGGTGCCGTTGATCGCCCCGGATCTGCCGGTAGTGCTGTGGTGCCGCGGGCCGCGCGCATTCCTGGACCGGTCTCTCGATCCCTTCTTCCCGCTGGCCAACAAGATTATTTTTAACACTCGTGCGGTGCGTCATCCCACATCGGCAATCGAGTTTCTGCGGCGGATGCGCAAGGACGGGCGGCAGGTGGCGGATCTGGCATGGACCCGGCTCACCGGATGGCGCGAGGCGGTGGCGCATTTGATGGACGCGTGCGACGACGGATGGCTAGCGGCGGCGAGTGGAGAGGTCCGCATCGAGTACGGCGGCGGCCGCCCCGGAACCCGGTCTCTGTATTTCGCGCGGTGGATGGAGCGCGCTCTCCCCGGGGTAAACGTGACGCTGATTCCGGTTACGGGCGGGCCAGGAGTGCATTCGGTGGTGTTCGCGGGCCGCGGAGCGGAAACCTCAGTTCGCCTCGGCGAGGGATCTTCGCTCGAAGTCCGCACCGCGGAGCGCAGTTATTCGGCCGTGCTGCCGCCGGACTCTGAAGAATGCCTGATGCGCGAGGAATTATCCATCCTGGGCCGCGATCCCGTATTCGAGCGGGTGCTCGGTTGATGGAGGTTCGTCAATTCGCCGACGCTTCCGCGGCAGCAGAAGCTTGCGCCAGGCAGATTCTGGATTGGCTGCGCGAGGCACTGGATGACCGCGGGCTGGCGTCGCTCGCGATTTCCGGAGGGTCGTCGCCGCGCAGGATGTTCGAAATCTTCGCGCGCACCGCTTTCGATTGGGAGCGGGTGCATCTGTTCTGGGTGGACGAACGCGCGGTGCCGCCCTGGGATCAGCAAAGCAATTTCAAATTTGCCCAAGACGCCTGGCTGAAGCCCGGCAATTTCCCCGCGCCCAATATTCATCGCGTGCTTGCCGAATTGAACCCGGCGGAGGCGGCGGCGCGCTACACCGAAGACATCCGGGGATTCTTTGGCTTGGCGTCCGGCGTAATGCCGCGCTTCAACGTCGTGCATCGCGGCATGGGCCCGGACGCCCATACCGCTAGCCTGTTTCCAGGAGAGCCGCTAATCGAAGACCGGTCGGGCATTGCCGCCGCCGTTTGGGTGGAAAAATTCCAGCAGTGGCGCATTACTCTGCTGCCCGGGGTGCTGTTGGCCGCGCGGCACACGGCTCTGCTAGTCACGGGCGGGGATAAAACCGCCGCGCTGCGCTCCGTGCTTCATCAGCCGTTCGATCCCCTGCATTATCCGGCGCAGATCGCTTCAGGCCCGGGGGCCGTCTGGTTTGTGGACGTGGCGGCGCAGGACTCCCAATAGCACCAAGCCGCCGCCAATGAGAGCAGCGCTCGAAGCTTCCGGGGTGGGCGAAGATTGGCCCAGCTCGAAATCATTGATCTGGAGCGGTGAGCCTCCAGCAATGGAACCTACGAATAACTGGCTCAACGGCGTGGCACTGATGATTCCGAAGAATTGGATGCTCCCACCCGACGGAATGATGATGTTGTAGTTAGTGGCGTTTACGTTGTGATCGCCGACGGCCACCCAGGGATTCGTAAATCCGGACCCGGCGGGCGTAGTGATCTCCATCGCAAACGCGTAGGTATTCGCCGGAAGCGCGATTTCAATTCCGCTTCCGCCACCGCCGACGGTTTGCAGCAGCGCCGTTCCACTCAAGACGAGGCTGTTGGGGTTAGCACCGTTGTAGCCGGTGAGGACCGTCCCTGTCGGATCGCTGTATACGCCGCTCACCAGGTTGCCTCCGGCAAACGTTGCTGGGGACATGGAAAACGTCAATCCGGCCGAGCCCGGCGCGTTTTGCCAGACGCCGTAAGTGCCGGTGCTGCTGCCGCAGCCACTCGAGCACGACGTATAGCTGATAGTGGCGAAGACAGGCCGCGCCAGTGCCGCGAGTGCAAACAGAAGGACTATTTTTGGGAATGTTCGAACCATCGATGTCATTTCGGGCTCTCCACGGATGCAAAATGAACCCACCTACGGGCCGGTAACAGCTCCGGTTCGCCGATTTGGAATTCACGTTGCTATATGGTTCCCGAAGCAGACCGATTCTCTCCGGATGGAACGCTAGGATGTGCCCGTACTCCTTGCCCGAGAAACGCAAAGGGAAAGAGCACACGGGTTTCGCGCGGACACCGATAGCGCAGGCACCTGGGAACGTGCGCCAGGGTCCCACAGCGCGTGATCAAAGATATTGAGACGCTTAGGCTTTGGCGACAGGTGGTGGTAAGGCTCGGGCAGGGCACGCCGATTTGAAGCCGACCTTGCCGTGGGTCCCGTCGCAGAAGGGTTTGTTTTCCGATTGTCCGCAGCGGCATAAACCGATGGTTTCGCGGCCCGCGAGATCGAACGGGTTGCCGTTCACGTCGTAAATGGTGAAGTCCCCTTCGACGCGAATCGAGCCATTGTCGCGGATAGTGATTTTCGTTGGCATTTTTCTCATCCTAACAGATCCCAGCTGCGGGCTTGCGCCGCCAACTGCGTGCTGCACGCTGAGCCGGCGTCATAGCCAGCCTATAATGAGAGGCACCACATGATTCATCTTTCGAGCGATACCGGAGAACTGTTCGCCCACTCTTACCAATTCGCGCAGCGCCAGGTGCGGAAGCTGATCGACAAGCATCCCATGCTGTACCCTCTGCACACCAAGGATGGAGAGTGGAAGCATGAAGGACAGGTATGGACTCACTGGTCCGACGGCTTTCTGCCCGGCATGATGTGGATCTTTTACCGCCACGCCGAGCCGGATTCTCCCGAAGCGAAGTTCTGGTACGAAAATGCGGTGCGTTACACCGAACCCATCGAGCCGCGCAAGAAGGATCGGGACGCGCATGACCTGGGTTTCCTGTTCCTCTCTACTTACTACCGCTGGAACCGTCTGCACCCGGATGGGGCCCGGCGCGAAGTGCTGATCGACGCCGGTCGCACGCTGGCGATGCGCTTCAAGGAAAAGGGCGGCTACCTGCGTTCCTTCGTGGCGGACAATTCGGTGTTCATAGACACCATGATGAACGTCGGGATCATTCTTTATTCCGCGCGCGAGAGCGGCGACCGCAAATTGCGCGACATCGCCTTGCGCCATGCGCGGACCACCAGGCGCGTGCTGGTGCGCGGCGATGGATCGACGGCGCACGAAGGAGTTTTTGACACCGATACTGGCGAATTCCTGCACCAGACGACGCATCAGGGTTATCGCGGCGATTCCTGCTGGTCGCGCGGGCTGAGCTGGGCCATGTACGGTTTCACTACGGTCTACGAATACAGCCGCGACCCGCATTTCCTCGAAACCGCCCAGGCGTGCGCCGACTTCTATATCACGCATTCGCCCAACGATGGCGTGCCGCCTTGGGATTTCAACGCGCCCGCCGAGAACCGAACCCTGCTCGACACCTCGGCCGCCGCCATTTACGCAGCGGGGCTGCTGCGTTTGTGCCGCCTGGTACCGGATTCGATGAAGGGGCACCTCTATTGGTCTACGGCGGTCCGCATCCTGCGCTCGCTTTGCGAAAAGCATCTGGGCAAGTCCGACCCCAAGTGGGAGGGCATCCTCAAAGGCGGCGTTTATCACGTTCACAAAGGTCTGGGCGTGGATGAATCCGTGATGTGGGGCGAATATTTCTTTTGCGAGGCGCTGGAACGCGTGCTGTGGTAGATGCTGACTTTATTCCACACTACTGCGTCGAATGAAACTTTGTTTCGCGGGTTGTTGGCGGAGATGGGTCCGGAGATTCCGTCGCGGCATGTGGTGGCTGCGGATCTTCTCGACCGCGCCACCGCGCAGGGCCGCGTCACCGCCGATATTTCCGCCGATGTAAAGGACCGGATGCGTATGGCTCTCGACGATGGCGCGCGGATGCTGCTTTGCACTTGTTCCACTCTGGGCACATGCGCCGACCAGATGAACGATCCCCGAGTCCTGCGCATCGATCGAGCCATGGCGCGGCGCGCGGTTGCGAAAGGCGGACGTGTGCTGGTGGCGGCGTGCGTGGCAAGTACGCTCGATCCAACAGTCACGTTATTGCGCGAGTCGGCCCCGCCCGGGCAGCGGGAAGTACCGGCGCCCGAAATACCCCGGATGGAAACGCCAGAGATCGAAACTCTTTTGATGGCCGACCTGTGGCCTCGCTTTCAGGCCGGTGAGCGGACGCTCTATTGGCAGGGGATCGCCGAACGGCTGCGCAAACGCGCCCCGGCATTCGATTGCATCGTGCTGGCGCAGGCCTCCATGGCCGGAGCGGCCGACCTGCTCAGCGATTTACCGATTCCCGTGCTGTCCAGTCCGCGAATCGGTATGGAAGCGGCGATCACCGCGTACCGGAATTTACGTTAGCGGTTCCTTGCTGTCGCGGAAACCGATTGGGCGCCGAAAACCGCCAGATTGATGGCGTCGGCCATCGCCTGGTAGCCCGCGTCACTCGGATGCAGGTGGTCTCCCGAGTCGAATTCAGGACGGAATTGCTTGGGATTGTTAGGATCGCGTGTGGCGGCTTCGAAATCGACTATGGCATCGAACGCACCGCCGGTCTTGATCCAGGTATTGACAGCATCGTGGATCGCTTGGCCCTTTTCGCTGGAGTAACCTGCGCCGCCGTATGGTGTCAGCGTGGCTCCCATCACTTTGATGCCGCGCAGGTGGGCGCGTTCAATCATCTGGCGGTCAGCCGCAATGAGTTCCTCCGCGGTGACGGCATTTTCGGGGAGAGCGTTCGCGCGCGCGCCCTGGCCGATGTCGTTAATGCCTTCGAGCACGATCAGCCACTTTACGCCCGCGGGACTCAACACGTCTTCGTCAAAACGCGCCAGCGCGTTGGGGCCGGTGTTGTCACGCAGGATGCGGTTGCCGCCGATACCCTGGTTCAAAACCGCGAAGCGAGCGGTGTCCCGATTGGCAGCCAAGCGGCGCGCCAGGCGGCTGGGCCAACTGCGGTCGGCCTCCGGAGTCGAGCGCGCGCCGTCGGTAATGGAATCGCCGAATGCCACGACGGCCGCAGCTTCCGCCGGAGCCAAAACCTGTATGCTCGACAGCCAATACCAGGACTGCGTTGTGATGCCATCCTCAATCGAAGGCTGCGCGGTGGCGTCGCCCGACTTCGAGATATAAGTAGTGTGAAACGCGGCCGAATGAATGGTGGGCGGCCCCGTGGCTTCTGGCACGAAAACGCTGACGGCCAGCTCGCCCAGCGCAGGGACATCCAGATCGACCGGATCGCTGAGAGCGGAGGCCCCCGGGGGAATCGTGAAGCCGGGTTGTCCGCTAAACGTGAGCGTCCGGTCCGAGCCCGGGACGATTCCGGAATCCTTTGCGCGAAGGGCCACGTGGACTGCGCCCAACTTCAGAGCCGCAGTTCCATAGGCGTTTGAAAACTGCAAGCGTACGCGCCGGCCGCCGATGCTCACGGGAGCGATCATACGGATGGTTTGATTATTGAAGCCGAGCTGAGCCTGCTGGGCGGCCGTGAACGGTTGTCCGACAGCAGCGGAAACGAGCGACGGCGCGGCACGAAGCGCCGTGGTCCAGGTGGCCACCCAGTGTTCATTCTGGCCCTGCGCGAGAGCGATATGCGTGGCAAGGGCCGCGAGTATAGCGAACGCCAACATCCGGCGACGGAGCAGATTGCAGGTCTTCACGGACACCTCCAGACGATGAGAATAAGAGGAGTATACACGATTGAGCTAGATCCAATATGGCTACACTAAGAGTCACGGGACCGCCAGACAAGTCTAACGATGACGCTACATAAGAGAGAACTCCACCGCACGGAACGCAGCGGCTGGCTGCGCGCGGCGGTGTTGGGCGCCAACGACGGCATCGTTTCAACGGCCAGCTTAGTGCTGGGCGTCGCGGCGTCCCATGCGAGTCACGGCAACATAATGGTGGCGGGAGTGGCCGGGCTGGTAGCGGGGGCGATGTCCATGGCTGCCGGCGAGTACGTATCGGTCCATTCCCAGGCGGACATCGAGGGGGCCGATCTGGCGCAAGAGCGCGTGGAACTTAGAACTGACGACAAGGGCGAGCACCGGGAACTGGCGGCAATCTATGTTGGCCGGGGACTGGATCCCGCGCTCGCAAAGCAGGTCGCGGAGCAGTTGATGGCTCACGACGCGCTGGAGGCGCACGCCCGGGACGAACTCGGCATCTCGTCGACGCTGAGTGCCCGCCCGGTTCAGGCTGCGCTGGCCTCGGCGGCTAGCTTCGCGGTGGGAGCAGCTATGCCTTTGCTGGTTTCGGCAATGGCGCCGGTGGCGAGTCTACTCTATCTGGTATCCGGCACCTCACTGCTTTTTCTGGCACTTTTGGGCGGGGTAGCTGCGCGCGTGGGAGGCGCGCGTGTCACGGCCGGCGCGATTCGCGTAACGTTCTGGGGGGCGCTGGCGATGGCAATCACGGCGGGAGTGGGGGCGCTGTTTGGAACGGCCGTGTGAGAGAAGTCAATATCCCGAGGCCAAGGTCATGTCGAGAGCGTGAGCGCGGATGGAAGGAACATCGGCATCGCTATAGAATGTGAAGCGGTCGTAGTCCGGATACGGCTCGCCGGTTTCGTCGTCGGTGGATGCAATCATCCAAGCTAAGTCACCGGCTCCTTCCTGTTCCAGGACGGAGCATAGCCATGCGCGGTAGATGTCATCCCGTTCGCTGGCCGAAGACAGACCGCGACGGCCTCCGACCGTCATCCCATACTCCTCAAGCAGCATGGGTTTCCCGGCGCTTCTTCCCGCGGCAAGGCGCCGCTCGATCCAGCGCAGTCCGAAGCTGAGAGGATCGCGCTGCTTCCAGGCTTGCGGATAAAGGTGGAAGGTGCCGAAGTCGACGTCGGGGACGTTAAGAAAGGCGCCGCAATCTACGCCGTGTTTCCCAAAAAAGCCTTCGTCGCCGACTCCCAGCAAGTGGTTCGGATCGCATTGTTTGATCCAGCGGCTCATGTCGCGCACCCATTCGAGCAGGATCGCGCCGCCCTCGCGAGCATCGCAGCGCGGCTCATTCGCCAGCTCCCACGCTAGAATGGCGGGCTCGTCCTGGTATACGCGTCCGGTGATCGTGTTCTTCCGCGTCAGGATCTGGCTTACGTAAGATTGATAAGCCCCACGAATGCCGGCGTCGGTATAGAAGGCATCGCGTGAAGCGGCGTTGAACCAGGCGGCGTAGCGATCCATGCCGCCGAAGTCAGGCCAATGGTTGACGAGTGGAAGAATCAGTCGGATCCCAGCTTGTTCCGCGTCGGCGATGAGGTGGTCCAGGCGCTGGAGCCCGTTTTCGCCGATATTCACTTCGGGGCGATGGGTTGCGGGATTCCAGGATTGGAAATAGGCGCCGCGCCAGGATTCGCCATCGAGGAACGCCGGAACTCGCAGAGCATTGAGGCCGATGCGTTTGGCCGAGTCGATGACGGCTGTGCGCATGGCGTGGGTCGCGAATGCGGCATAGTAATTATTGGCGCCGGCGATTTTGAACCGCGACCCGTTGTCGTCGAAGTGACCGTTGCGAGCGCCTATCAGGTTCATTAGGGGCGTTTAGTAATCGGGCAAAAGCTGGTGCGGCGCGTCGATCCAGAAGTCGGGCGACCAGCGGGCGAGTTCCTCGCGTTCCCCGTAGCCCCAGGTGACCGCGCAGGTTGGGATTCCGGCGCGCCGTCCGGCTTCCATGTCGGCGGCGGAGTCCCCGACGAACAGGCACTCTCCGCGGCGCGCGCCGAAGGTTTCTAGAGACTTAAGCAGCACGTCGGGCTCGGGTTTGGCCGGAAAGCCATCGGTCCCCTGCACGTGATCGAAGTGCCGGATGAGCGCGAATTGTTCGAGCACGATCCGCGTAGTGGGAGTGCCTTTGGTGGTGGCGGTGGACTTTCTGCCGCCTAGCCGCGCGAGAGCGGCGGCGACTCCCGGGTACACCACGGTACCGGCATGTTTGCGGGCCGAGTAGGTCGCGCGGTATTCCAGCATCATCTGTTCGGCTTCGGGCAGCGCGAACCCGAGCTCCAGGAACTCCTCGATCAGATGACGCCCGATGTAACGGCGCAAAACCTCATGGGTAACGTCGGTGCGTCCATGGGCGGCAAGGACTTCCGTCACCGCGCCGCAGATGTCGGCTTGTGAATCGACGAGAGTACCATCGACGTCGAACAGGTAGACCGGGAATGGCGGGATCACCGCGTAGTCGTTCGCTGCGCGGCACTAAGCCGGCTGCGGGCCGCCTTCCAGCATGCCGGGGAGACGCCGCGGCGGCTCCGGCTTGATCACCTGCTGCGTCCCGTCGCCGGCCGAAGACGGTGGCGGCGGAGTGGGCATGGCATCCAGAGTTTCGCCGTCGATCAATTGCCGCACCTCGCTGCCGTCCAGAACTTCACGTTCAAGCAATGCGCGGGCGATACGGTCGAGCGCGTCCCCTCGTTCTTCAATGATCCGGCGGGCGCGGTCGTAGCCTTCCTGTACCAGCTTTTTCACCTGCTCATCGATGCGGATGGCGGTGGCTTCACTGAAATCCCGATGTTGCGCGATTTCGCGCCCCAGGAAAATCTGCTCCTCGCGCTTGCCGAAGCTGAGTGGGCCGAGTTCGCTCATACCCCACTCGCACACCATTTTGCGCGCCATGTCGGTAGCGCGTTCGATGTCGTTGCCGGCGCCGGTGGTCACATGATGCATGAAAATCTCTTCAGCGATGCGGCCGCCCATCAGGATGGCCATCTGCCCTTCGAGATAGTCCTTGTCGTAGCTGTGTTTGTCGTCGAGCGGCAGTTGCATGGTCAGGCCCAGCGCCATCCCACGCGGAATGATGGTCACCTTGTGCAGCGGATCGGCGTTGGGAGTGAGGGCCGCTACCAGCGCGTGTCCGGCTTCGTGATAAGCAGTGTTCTTCTTCTCTTCGTCGCTGAGGATCAGGCTGCGGCGCTCCACACCCATGATCACCTTGTCCTTGGCAAGCTCGAAATCGAACTGCATGACGACTTTACGATTCTGGCGGGCGGCCACCAGCGCAGCCTCATTCACCAGGTTCGCGAGATCCGCGCCGACAAATCCCGGCGTGCCGCGCGCGATAGTCATCAAGTTCACATCGTCGCCCAGCGGAACTTTCTTGGTGTGGACTTTCAGAATCTGCTCCCGGCCCTTCAAATCGGGACGCCCCACCACCACGCGGCGGTCGAAACGGCCGGGGCGCAGCAGTGCGGGATCCAGCACGTCGGGGCGATTGGTCGCCGCCACCAGGATCACGCCTTCGTTGGATTCGAAGCCATCCATCTCTACCAGTAATTGATTGAGAGTCTGTTCACGCTCATCGTGCCCGCCACCCAATCCGGCTCCGCGATGGCGGCCGACGGCGTCGATTTCATCGATGAAAATAATACAGGGGGCATTCTTCTTGCCCTGTTCGAAAAGATCGCGGACGCGGCTGGCGCCGACGCCAACAAACATTTCGACGAAATCCGAACCGGAGATGGAGAAGAACGGAACGTTGGCTTCACCGGCGATCGCGCGGGCCAGCAGGGTCTTGCCGGTGCCCGGCGACCCTACCAATAGTACGCCCTTGGGAATGCGTCCGCCCAGCTTCTGGAATTTTTGGGGCTCGCGCAGGAACTCGATGATCTCCTGCAGCTCTTCTTTAGCTTCTTCTACGCCCGCCACATCCTTGAACGTGACTTTCTTCTGCTGCGAGGAGTGCAGGCGCGCCCGCGACTTCCCGAAGCTCAAAGCCTTGTTGCCGCCGCTCTGCATCTGGCGCATCATAAACACCCAGAAGCCCACCAGCAGCACGAAGGGGATGGCGTTCATCAGGAGGGAAACCCAATTCCCGCCTGCGTCCTTTTCGACGTTGACGGCAACGCCCTTGTCGATCAGCAGGGTGGTGAAGTCGTTATAGGTGTGGGGAACCGTGGAGGTGAACTCATCACCATTCTTGTACTTGCCGTGGACGTCGCCAGTCACGCTATTAAGCGTGATCTTTTCGACCTTGCCGGCCTTGACATCGTTGACCAGAACCGAAAAGTCCGGGTGCGCCCCCGTAGGCTTGGTATTCTTGATCACCGCAAAGACCAAGCCCACCAGACCCAGCACCACTACCCACAACACCAGATTTCTGACGCTCGAATTCATGCCTTCTCCCCAAATGATTCCGGCAAAAAAATGCCCTCTACTGTACAGACGAGATCACCGCACCAAAAGGTTCAACTGTTCGGCGGTTCCCCTTCCCAGACCCGCAGCACCGGGCCGGGCTCGCGGCTCGCGGCAAACTCCGCGGCGGCTCCGAACGTTCTGGACCACAAGATCGTGTCTCCACTACTCACAATCGGCCACGACGGCCTTAACCAGGAGGGCACGCGCCAGACCTGGAACATTTCCTTGATCTTTTGATCTCGGGTTTGCCCCTCGGGACGGTAGTGATCTCCCGGCTTCCACCCCCGCAATTCCAAAACCGGGGGGAGGCGCCGCAGACTCAATTCGGCTGCTTTTAGCGTAGCACCCTTTTTTGAGGAGCAAGATTGCGGCGCGATCTCCAGGTGCAGGCAGGCGCCGTCGGCTAAGGCGTAGACTCCTGGGATGGCCGGACGGGTGGCTGCAAGGTCGAGTTGGCAGCCGGCCGGCGCCACCCGAATCCAATCGAAAGAGCGGCGGATGTCGATACCGGGCAGGCGCAGGCGGCCGTCGCCCTCGGCTTGCGCCGCCAGCTCCAGAACCCGCTCGACGTGGTCATATTCCAGACGCCGCAGATCGCCTTTCACCTGTGCGATCGCGCGGCGGACCAAGCGGCGGCGGACCGCAGTCGGGAGCCCAGCCAGAGCGGAAACGCGCAGCTCGATTCCTGCGGCGCGCGGAATTAGCATCCCAGTTGCCAAGTCGTCAATATAAGACCGCCACCAGCGCTCTTCATCGTGCGCGAGGCTTGCCAGTTGAGCCAGCGATTCCCCGATCCGCGGATTCCAGTCGCAGGCCAGTTGTGGCAGCAGCGAAGCGCGGATGCGGTTCCGCGCGAAGCGGGGTTCGAGGTTGCTCGAATCCTCGCGCCAGCGGATGCCGCGGCCGCGCAGGAACTCGACCACCTCGGCGCGGGTGGTGTCGATCAAAGGCCGGATGTACGATGGCCGGCCACTTTCTCGGTCCGTCACCGGATAAATCCCCGCCAGACCGCGCAGGCCGGACCCGCGCAAGAGGCGAAAGAGCACAGTCTCGGCTTGATCGTCACGAGTGTGTCCCAACGCGACGCGATCGCTCTTCAATCCTGCGAAGAAAGCCCGGCGCGCGCGCCTTCCGGCTTGCTCCAGATTGTCTTTCGCGGCGGCGATGCCGGCACCTGCACGATAAAAGGGAAGATCTAAGCGCGCAGCCAGTTCGGCCACGAAACGTTCGTCCCCATCGGATGCAGCGCCGCGTAGCTGGTGATTCAGGTGGGCGACGGACAACGAAGCGTCGAAGGCCGGCGCCAGTTCCAGCAGCACATGCAGCAGGCAAACCGAATCCGGGCCCCCGGATACGGCGACGGCCACGCGGCTGCCGCGGGGCAGCATGTTATAACGAGTAATGGTTTTGCGGACCCGCTCCAGCACGGCCAACTCTTTCACTATTGTAGTGTTTAATGATGGACCCCCAGCTTCAGCAACGCGCGGCGAAAATTCGTCTGCTGCTTATGGATGTCGACGGCGTGATCACCAACGGACTGATTTACAATGTGCCCGGGCCGAAAGGCGACCTGGTCGAGACCAAGGGCTTCAACTCGCAGGATGGGATCGCGCTCCAATGGCTCATATGGAAGGGATTCCAAACCGGGGTAATCAGCGGGCGGGAATCTCAAGCATTAGATGTCCGCGCCAAGCAGGTGGGCATGACGTATGTTTACCAGGGGCACATCGAGAAGGTGCCGATCCTGGAAGAAATCGTCCAGCGGAGCGGCTTCGGGCTGGACGAGATCGCCTACGTGGGCGATGATTTAACCGACGTTCCGATTCTGCGGCGCGCGGGGCTCGCATTCGCTCCGGCCAATGCCCGTCCGGAAGTGAAACGATGCGCCCACCACGTGACGGCCGCGCCCGGCGGCGAGGGCGCGGTGCGCGAAATCGCGGAGATTCTGCTCCAGGCACAAGGCTACTGGGACGGGCTGCTGAAGAAATACGAGGTGGCGTGAGTGGCGAATCCGAAGATTGGCATTGAGATTCTTTCCGCCTCGGGCCCCGGGATTCTGCACGCGACTACCGGCGTGATTGCGCGGCATCGCGGAAACATCACCAGCGTAGAAATTATTGAAGGGGGTGAAACCGGCACCGACCACACATATTTCGAAATCGAGGCGCAGGGCGATCCCGGGCCCATGCTGGAGGATCTGCGACAGCTTCCGATTGTCCGCCGCGCAGACCAGGTGGACACCATGGAAAAAATCTATGGAAAACGGATCATCATCGTGGGCGGCGGGGCGCAGGTGGGTCAGGTCGCGATCGGAGCCATTCTCGAAGCCGATCGCCACAACATTCGCGGAGAGCACATCTCGATAGACACCATTCCGCTGGTGGGGGAGCAGCCATTGGCCGCCGCCGTCCGCGCAGCCGGCCGGCTGCCGCGCGTGAAGGCCATTGTGATGGCGGGATCGCTGATGGGCGGCGATATCGAGAACGCAGTGCGCGAAGTGCGCGCGCAGGGGCTGCTGGTAGTGAGCCTCAACATGGCGGGGAGCGTTCCCGATGCAGCCGACTTGGTGGTGACCGATCCGGTGCAGGCCGGCGTGATGACCGTGATGGCGGTGGCCGATACCGCAAAATTTAGCGTGGGGCGTCTGACACGCCGCGTTTTCTAACCATCCCGCGTGTTTTTGTCAGGCAGTCAGAGCTTGCAACTCAGCGATTTCGCGGCGTAGTGTTTGGAGTTCCTGAAGGGCTGCCGCGAAGTCCCGGCCGCGGGCCGCCAGTTCGATGCGCTGGGCGCACTCGCTGAGCGCGCGCGAAGCCAACTGCTCGGCGGCTTCGGATATTTTGCGGGACTCGCTGCCTAGCGTAGTGCCATCGGCTTCGGCCGCGGCGGCTTCCAGACGCTCCAGGCGCTCGGGCGCTAGTTGAAGAAACACTTCCAGCAGATCGTTTGCCATCGCCGAGTCTTCCAGCAGCAACCGCGTGGTCACACTATTGTCGGATACAGACCCGTGCTGAGGAGGCGTCTCGATCGTCTGTTCCTGCAACTGTTTCTCGATGATGGATAGCAGATGCGCCGGCTGGATGGGCTTGGACACATAGGAATTCATGCCTGCCTGCAGGCAACGCTCGCGATCGCCGTTCATCGCGTGCGCGGTCATGGCGATAATCGGCAGGCGGTCCCAGCGCGAGTTCAGGCGCACGATACGCGTGGTTTCCAGGCCGTCCAGCACGGGCATCTGCACGTCCATGAGGACCACATTGTAGGGCTGATTCGGCGCTGTCAGGCTTGCATCGAGTTTCGACAGCGCCTCCCGGCCGTCGCTGGCGACGTCGATCTGATAGCCCTTCTTGCGCAGAATCGCGAGCACCACTTTCTGGTTCACCAGATTGTCTTCGACCAGCAGGATACGCACCTCGGAAGGCGTGATTTTTTTCACTGCGGCACCGGCCTGTGGCTCCAAGGACGACGCGGCGGATTCAGCCACTGGCATCCAGGGCTGGGTGACGGTGAAGGTGCTTCCTTTTCCGACTTGACTTTCCACGCTGACCTTGCCTCCTTGCATTTCAACCAGCCGTTTGGTGATAGCTAGGCCCAGCCCGGTCCCGCCGTACTTGCGGGTAATGCTGCCGTCGGCCTGCGTGAATTTTTCAAAAATCGCCGTGAGTTTGCTGGCTTCGATGCCGGCCCCGGTGTCGCTGACCGCGATCTTCATTTGGGGCGGTCCGTCGGTGCCCGACGTACTGGAAAGACGCAGGCACACCCATCCACGTTCAGTGAACTTGAGTGCGTTGGACAGAAGATTGGCGGCAACCTGACGCACGCGGAGAGGATCGCCGATGACTTCCGACGGAGCGCCGGCGTCGATTTCAAAATGCAGCGCGATCTTTTTCTGCATGGCGCGCGCCTGAAAAGACTTTACGCAATCGTCGAGCACCGTCCGGACATCGTAGGGGATGTTCTCGATCATCATCTTGCCGGCTTCGATCTTGGAAAGGTCCAGAATGTCGTTAAGCAAAGCCAGCAGAGCATAGGCCGAACGCTGCGCGATCGCCAGTTCCTCGCGCTGCTCGCCGCTGAGCGCGCTGTCCAGCACCACCTCCAGCATGCCCAGCAGCCCGTTCATTGGGGTGCGCAACTCGTGCGACATGTTTGCCAGAAACTCGCTCTTCGCCTGACTGGCAGCCAGGGCGGCGCGCATGGCTTTTTCCAGATCTTCGGTGCGCTGGCGGATGCGCTCTTCCAGCAGATCACGGTGCTGGCGTATCTCAGCCTGCGACGCATTGATCTCGGCAATCATCTGGTTGAAACTCTCGCCCAGATATTGGATCTCGTCATGCGTGGAACTGATCTGAATCGGCTCGAATTTTCCTTCGCGAACGGACGTGATGCCTTGCTGGAGAAGGGCCAGAGGACGTCCCAGGGCGCGCATCGTAAATCGCGAGATCAGACCGCCCAGCAGCACCACAATCCCGCACATAAGAATGGCTTTAGGCAGGTTAAAAGCGTGGTTGCGCACGTCCCAAAGCACGATGAGCCCCACCATCCACAGAAACAACAGAACGGTGAAGCGAGAGAACTTCGACGACAACGAACGGAAGTTGGCCGGCTTTATTTCATCCACCTATTCAATGGTGCCTTTTCCCCGACTGAATCACCATTGGAAGTTGACCTTAGTACTTCTAAGGTCGCCCTTTGTTTCCATAGGGCGCCTGGCGGCGATTCCCTTAATTATTCCGGATTGTGCCAGCCGCCGATGTCGTCCGCCAGCCGCTCCGCTTGCGGAGGCCCCCAGGTCCCCGGATCGTAGATCTGCAAGGGCAAACTCCGGTCGGTCACGCCATCTACAGCGGACCAAGCGGTCTCCACCGCGTCCTCGCGGACAAACAGCATGCCATCGCCGCGCATCGCATCCGTCAATAAGCGCTCGTAAGGGCTCACGGCGCCGTCGATATCGAGTTTCATAACCGACAACTCGCTAGACATTGGAACCAGATCGAACCCTGGACGCTTCACCCGGATTCCCATGCTGACGCCGAAATTCGGGTTCAACTGGAGCCGCACATAGTTGGCCCCGAACGGCACCCGCCACAGCGGGGACTCGCGCATCCGGATAACGACTTCGGTCGCCGTCACCGGCAGGCATTTTCCGGTACGGATCAGGAACGGCACGCCCGACCAGCGCCAGGAGTCCAACTCGAAGCGCACCGCCGCGTAGGTCTCGGCCTTCGAGTCCGGCGCCACTCCCGGTTCCTGGTGGTATCCGGCGAATTGGCCGCGCACCACCGCGGACGGCGTCAGCGGAACGATCGTGCGAAAGACTTTGGCCTGCTCATCGCGCAGGGCATTGGGGTACAGGCTGGTAGGCGCCGACATCGCCAGGAATCCGACCACCTGCAGCAGATGGTTTTGCACCACATCGCGAATGGCGCCCACTTCATCGTAGAATTTGCCGCGGCCCTGGATGCCAAACTTTTCTGCCATGGTGATTTGAACGCTGTGAATGTAGCGTTTGTCCCAGATTGGCTCCAGAAACGTGTTCGCGAAACGGAAGAATAGAAGATTCTCCACGGCTTCCTTGCCCAGGAAGTGGTCGATGCGAAAGATCGATTCCTCCGGGAAGACGGAGTTGACGATTGCGTTCAACTCCTGGGCGGAGGCGAGATCACGGCCAAACGGTTTTTCGACCACCACGCGCGCTCCTTCGGCGCAGCCCGACCGGCCGAGGGCCTCTACAACCGCGCCGAACAGACTAGGCGGGATGGCGAGATAGTGCGTGGGGTGGCACGCGGAAGCAAGCATCTGGCGAAGCTGATTGAAGGTGTTGGGATCCTGGTAATCGCCGTCGATATACTGCAGCAGGCTGATCAATTTTGCGAAGGCAGTGTTGTTCACGCCGCCGTGCGCGCTGAGACTATCGTGGGCGCGCCGCCGAAGTTGTTCCAGCGTCCAGCCGGCTTTCGCAACGCCGATCACCGGTACGTTCAATTCTTCGCGGAGAACCATCTGCTGCAGCGCGGGGAAAATCTGCTTGTAGGCTAAGTCGCCAGTGGCTCCAAAAAATACCAGCGCATCGGACGCCGCGCCGGCCGCCGCGCTACCCGGGGCCGCAGGGCGATTCCCAGTAGGGAAGGGCATCTCCTACGGCTTCCAATCCGCGCGGAAGATGTTGAACTCGTAGTTGCCCTTGCCCTGGTAGCTGGACGAAAAAATCAGATACTTGCCGTCCGGCGAGAATTCCGGGAATGAAGTGAACTTGCCGTAGTCGGTCACTTGTTCGAGGCCGCTGCCATCCAGGTTCATCAGGAACAGCTCGAAGTAACTCGAATCGCACTTGTTCTTATTCGAAGCGAAAAGGATCTTCTTGCCATCGGGAGTGAATGTCGGCGCAAAGCTGGCGCAGCCGAAATTAGTGATCGTTTGGGCGTTCGAACCGTCGGCGTCGGCGATATGCACTTCCATCTTCATGGGCGTGGTCAGGTTTTCCTTGAGCAGTTCGCGGTACTTCGCGATCTTCTCCGGTGTATCCGGACGGTAGGCGCGCCAGACCATTTTCTTGCCATCGCGCGAGAACACGGCGCCGCCGTCATAACCTTCGGCGTTGGTAATGCGCTTCTTGCCGCTCCCGTCCTCGCTCATGGTCCATATCTCCAGATCGCCCGAGGCCAGGGATGTGTAAAGGATCTTCTTGGTTTTGAAATTGACCGTGCCTTCGGCATCGTAACCGGTGGTGTCGGTCAGCTTCTTGACGATTTTGCCGGTGTCGGTGGCCAGATAAATATCAAATGTGGGATAAACCGCCCACACATAGCCCTTGCTGCGATCCGGCGGCAGGGGGCACGCTTCGCCACCTTCATGCGTCGAAGCGTAAATGATGTGCCGGTTGTCGCTGGTGAAGTAGCCGCAAGTGGTGACCCCTTTGCCGGTCGAGACCATGTGCTGATCGGAGCCATCGGCATTCATGATGTACTCCTGATCGCAGGTGCGCCCGTCGCGCGTCGACTGGAAAATGATGCGCTTACTGTCCGGCGACCAGTACGACTCGCCGTTTGAGCCGCCCTGTGTCAGTTGGATGAGATTCTCGAAATGACGCGGGGGTTGCTGCGCGACCAGGGGCAGGGAGGACAACAGGAGCAAGCCAGCCAGCAGAGTCTTCATATCGATCATTGTAGAACGCAGGGAAATACCATTAGCAGCAGAGTGGAATCAACCCTGCTCCCGCATAAATTGCGTAAGGATTGCATTGAATTCGGCGG
>DATJEI010000287.1:0-2966 GCA_035496735.1 Bryobacteraceae bacterium
GCGATGTTCCGGTTGAAGACTGAAGGCACGATGTATTCGGCGTGCAGTTCATCCGGCGTAATCACCGACGCAATGGCATGCGCGGCCGCCAACTTCATTTCCTCGTTGATATCGCTGGCGCGGCAATCGATAGCTCCACGGAAAATCCCCGGGAAGCAAAGCACGTTGTTAATCTGGTTGGGATAATCGGACCGGCCCGTCGCCATCACGGCAACGTAGGGCGCCGCGCGTTCCGGCATGACCTCGGGGGTAGGGTTAGCCAGCGCAAATACGATGGGGTCGCGATTCATTTTCTTCAGCCACTCCGGCTGTACCAGTCCGGCCGAGGCCACGCCCAAGAACAGATCCGCGCCCTCCAGCACCTCTTCCAAGGTTCCCTTCACGCGATCGAAGTTGGTATTCTCGACGTACCATTTGGTCTTGCCGGCATCGCCGCCGTCGCGGCCTTGATAAATCGCGCCCAGGCGGTCGACGCCGATCATGTTGCGCACGCCGGCATTCTTCAGGATCTTGGAACAAGCCCGGCCCGCGGCGCCGACTCCGGCCACCACAACCTTGATCTGGTCGATCTGCTTGCCTACCAGCTTCAGCGCATTAATCAGCGCGGCCAGAACCACCACCGCGGTCCCGTGCTGGTCGTCGTGGAACACCGGAATGCTTAACTCGCTCTTCAGCCGCTCTTCGATCTCAAAACATCGCGGCGCGGAAATATCTTCCAGATTGACGCCCGCAAAAACCGGCGCGATGGCTTTGACGGTGCGCACGATTTCGTCCGGATCCTTAGTATCGAGACAGATCGGGAAGGCGTCGACACCGGCGAATTCTTTGAAGAGCACTGCCTTGCCTTCCATCACCGGCATGGCGGCCGAGGGGCCGATGTCGCCCAGCCCGAGCACTGCCGTCCCGTCGGTCACCACCGCAATGCAGTTGCGTTTGATGGTCAGGTTGTAGACCTTTTCGGGGTCGTCATGGATAGCCATGCACACGCGCGCGACTCCGGGCGTGTAAGCCATGGACAGATCCGCGCGAGTCGCAATGGGATGCTTGCTGTGGATCTCGATTTTGCCGCCCAGGTGCAACAGGAAAGTTCGGTCGGAAACGTTAATCAGGGTAACGTCCGGAACCGCGCGAACGGCGGCGCTGATCTGTTCCGCATGTTCCACGCTGCTGGCGGAAACCGTAATATCGCGGATCGTATGGCTGGGAGTGGACTCGACGATATCGACAGCCCCTATAATCCCCCCAACTGCGCCGATTGCCGCGGAGACACTGCCCAGCATGCCCGGCTGCTTCTTTACACGCATCCGCAGTGTGATGCTATAAGCCTCGTTCGGTGTGTTATTCATAGCCCTTTTCGAGGCACCAAGCCAACGGGCCTCACGTGAAGTATTCTCTAGTTTAACGTCCAAATCATCGACGAGGAGGGGCGGTAGTGTCTGACAGGCACTACGGCAGCGGAGCCTGGCGAGACCGCTGGATTTATAGGACATTCGCTTTTCTTGGAAAGCCTTTTGCGATAAACTTCCCTCCACGAGGTTATTAAACATGCCCTTCCGTCATCGATCGTGGGTCGCGGCTGCCTTAATGGGTTTCGCCTGGATGTCTTGGATTGCTACGGGACAGCAGACGCGGCGCGTGGATGACGCCGCTCTGAGGAACGCCAGCAAGAGTGGAGAAGAGTGGCTGACCTATGGCCGCGACCCCGGCGAGACGCGTTACAGTCCGCTCAATCTCATCAACACCAGCAATGTGAGCCGGCTGGGATTGAAGTGGTCTTATGACCTGGGCGTTGGTGGAGGGAATCAGGAGGCCACCCCGCTGGTGAGGAACGGCATCCTCTATGGCATTACCAACTGGAGCGTGGTATTCGCCGTGGACGCCCGCACCGGGAAGCAGCTCTGGCGCTGGGATCCGGAAGTGAACCAGGCGGCGGTGTTCCCCAAGATCTGCTGCGGCGTGGTGCATCGGGGTCTAGCGACTTATCAGAACCTGATCATCGCTCCCATCATCGATGGCCGGCTTCAGGCGCTAGACGCCGATACCGGCAAGGTGGTGTGGGAGGCGCGCGTTGCCTATCCGCAGGACAACTACACCGTCACCATGGCGCCGCGCATCGCCAAAGGAAAAGTGATCGTCGGCGTGAGCGGATCGGAATACCCGGTGCGCGGATTCTTCGCGGCCTTCGACGCCCTTACGGGCCATTTTGCGTGGAAGTTCTACACGGTTCCCGGCGATCCCTCCAAGCCTTTCGAGAATGCGGCCATGAAAGCGGCGGCCGCAACTTGGGACCCGGAAGCATGGAAACTGGGCGGTGGGGCCACAGTATGGGACGGTTTCGCGTACGATCCCGACGCGGATCTGGTCTACGTCGGCACGGGAAACGCCGGACCCTGGCCGGAGGAACTTCGCCACTCGAAAGGCAAGGACAATCTCTATGCCTGCTCGGTGCTCGCGGTGAGACCCGACACGGGCGAGTTGAAGTGGTATTTCCAGATGGTTCCCGGTGATTCGTGGGACTACGACAGCGTGCAGCAGTTGCTGCTGGCAGACATTACGGTGAAGGGGCGTCCGCGCAAGGTGATCATGCAGGCCAACAAGGACGGTTTCTATTATGTGATCGACCGGGTGACGGGACAGTTTATTTCCGGGCAGCCTTTCGCGCAGGTGACTTGGGCCCGCGGTCTCAACGAGGAGACCGGCCGTCCGATTGTCAATGACGCGGCGCATTACGGCTCCCAGACGATTGCGCTTTCACCGGGACCGGGCGGCGCGCACAATTGGTCTCCCATGTCATTCAATCCCGCCACCGGCCTGGTCTACATTCCCACCACTGCGGCCAGTTCCTACGACTTCGCGGTGGAAGAGAACTTCACGTACAAGCCCGGAGAAAAGAATCGCGGCGTGGTGCGGCCCGGCGCTCCGGCAGCGACTGCCAGCGCGTCCGCGGCAGCTCCGAGCAGCACGGC
>DATJEI010000288.1:0-6632 GCA_035496735.1 Bryobacteraceae bacterium
GCGGCATCTGGTCGCGCTCGCCGATGAAATGAAGATGGCGATGGCGGAAGTCTACGAAGTGGCGACGTTCTACCACCACTTCGACGTGGTCAAAGAGGGCGATACTCCGCCGCCGGCGATCACTGTCCGCGTCTGCGACTCCATCGCCTGCGAGCTGGCTGGCTCGCACCGGTTGCTCACAGAGCTACCGGCGTTACTTGGCAGCGGCGTGCGGGTGCTTCATGCGCCTTGTGTCGGCCGCTGTGAAACCGCGCCCGTCGCGGTGGTCGGTCAGAATCCAATCCCACACGCGACCGTTGAAGAAGTGACAACCGCAGTCCAGGCTGGTCATTTGACCCATCCTCGGGACCCCGGTATCGTCACCCCGGGCCACATTGATTACGCGGCGTACCGCGCTGCCGACGGCTATGCGCTGGCCGCTTCTTGCGTCAGCGGAGAAAAAAAGGTCGCCGATGTCATCGCGATGATGGAAGACTCAGGCCTGCGGGGTCTGGGTGGCGCGGGCTTCCCCGCCGGCCGCAAATGGAAGATCGTGGCGGCCGAACCCGCTCCGCGTTTGATGGCGATCAACATCGACGAGGGCGAGCCGGGTACGTTCAAGGACCGTTACTACCTGGAGCGCGATCCCCATCGTTTTCTCGAGGGCGCGCTCATCGCAGCCTGGGCCGTTGGCATCGAAGCCATCTACATTTACCTGCGCGATGAATATCACGGCTGCCGTGCGATCCTCGAGCGCGAGATCGCCGCTCTTCAGGCGAGTCCGCCGTGCGCCATTCCGGCAATCCATCTTCGCCGAGGCGCCGGCGCCTACATTTGCGGCGAAGAATCTTCGATGATCGAATCCATAGAGGGGAAACGCGGAGAACCGCGCCTGCGCCCGCCGTATGTTGCTCAGGTCGGCCTGCTCGGTCGCCCCACGCTCGAGCACAATATGGAAACGTTGCATTGGGTGCGCGACATCCTCGAAAAGGGGCCCGGCTGGTTTACCAGCCAAGGCCGCAATGGGCGGAAAGGCATGCGGTCGTTCTCCGTAAGCGGCCGGGTCAAGCAACCAGGCGTGCACCTTGCGCCTGCGGGCATCACGCTGCGTGAGCTGATTGACGAATACTGTGGCGGCATGCTCGACGGGCACGAGCTCTACGGGTATCTCCCCGGCGGAGCATCGGGTGGAATTCTGCCCGCATCCATGGCCGACATCCCGCTCGACTTCGATACTCTGAACGAATATGGCTGCTTCATCGGGTCGGCTGCGATCGTGGTGCTTTCGAACCACGACACCGCCTCCGGCGCCGCGCGCAACCTGATGAAGTTCTTCGCCGATGAGTCCTGCGGCCAATGCACGCCATGCCGCGTCGGGACTGTCAAGGCGCTTCAGTTGATGCAGGAGAACCGGTGGGACGCCCCCCTGCTGCAGGAGCTGTCGCAGGCAATGATGGACGCGTCGATTTGCGGTCTGGGCCAGGCCGCTCCCAATCCGGTGCTCACGGTTTTGAAATTTTTCCCGGGAGAAGTTAAGTAATGCACCAGAAAAATGCTCTCCTGGCGACGACGATGGTTTCGTTCAAGCTGAACGGCGAGACCGTGGTCTGCGATTCCGGCGAAACCATCCTCGAAGTGGCGCAGGCGCGCGGCGTCGAGATTCCACGCCTATGCTACATGCAAGGCATGAGGCCCGACGGCAATTGCCGCACCTGCATGGTGGAGATCAAAGGTGAGCGCGTGCTCGCCGCCTCCTGCTGTCGCTCGCCCAAGGAAGGGATGGAGGTGACCACCAACAGCCCGCGGGCTTTGACCAGCCAGAAGATGTCGATCGAGCTGCTGCTGGCCGATATTCCTGAGACCTCTTACACCCTCAACTCCGAGCTGGATCTCTGGGCCAAGAAGCTGGCCATCGGCAAGCCGCGCTTCCCCGTCCGCCACCAGCCGGCCGCAGACCTCTCGCATCCGGCGATGGCAGTGAACCTCGACGCCTGCATCCAGTGCAAGCGCTGCGTGCGCGCCTGTCGCGAAGAGCAGGTCAATGACGTCATCGGATATGCCTTCCGCGGCGAACATTCGAAGATCGTATTCGATCTCGATGATCTGATGGGCAACTCCACCTGCGTGGCCTGCGGTGAATGCGTCCAGGCGTGCCCGACCGGCGCTCTGATGCCCGCCCGCGACGCCGGCAAGATCGTACCGGACAAGCAGGTAGATTCGGTGTGTCCCTACTGCGGCGTGGGCTGCCAGCTCACCTACCACGTCACGAACAACACCATCCTCTTCGTGCAGGGACAAGACGGCCCCGCGAACTCAAACCGCCTGTGTGTGAAGGGCCGCTATGGCTTCGACTATGTTCAGCACCGGCATCGCCTCACCAAGCCACTGATCCGCAAGCCGGGCGTCCCGAAGCGCAAGGACTTCGTGGTCGATCCCGACAACTGGAGCGCAATCTTCCGGGAGGCCACCTGGGAAGAAGCGCTCGAAGCCGCGGCCAAAGGGTTTCGTGAGATCCGGGATACTCACGGCAAGCGGTCGCTGGCCGGTTTCGGCTCCGCCAAAGGGACTAACGAAGAGGCCTACCTGTTCCAGAAGCTGGTGCGCACTGGTTTCGGCTCGAACAACGTAGACCACTGCACCCGCCTTTGCCATGCGTCTAGCGTGGCGGCGCTGATCGAAGGCCTCAATTCAGGTGCGGTCTCGAACCAGGTTCGTGACGTAGCGAATGCCGAAGTGATTTTTGTGATAGGCGCCAACCCTACTATGAATCATCCAGTCGCCGCGACCTGGATCAAGAACGCTGCGAAGTCGGGAGCCAAGCTGATCCTGGCCGATCCGCGCCGCAGCGATCTGGCCCGGCACGCCACCTACTACCTGCAGTTCCATCCGGACACGGATGTGGCGTTTCTCAACGCGATGCTGCACGTCATCGTCGAGGAAGGCCTGGTCGACCAGGCGTTCATCCGCGACCGCACCTCCGGATATGAAGCGCTCGCGGAGAACGTGAAAAAGTTCTCGCCGGAGGCGATGGCGCCGATCTGCGGGATTGACGCGCAGACCATACGCGAGGTTGCGCGCTTGTATGCCACGTCGAAGGCATCGATCATCCTCTGGGGCATGGGCATTTCCCAGCACGTCCATGGCACTGACAATGCGCGCTGCCTTATTGCGCTGGCGCTCTCGACCGGGCAGATTGGCAAGCCCGGCTCGGGGCTACACCCGCTGCGCGGACAGAATAACGTGCAGGGCGCGTCGGACTCCGGGCTGATTCCGATGTTCTATCCCGACTATCAGAGCGTGGGCACGCCCGAGGCGCGGCAGCGGTTTGAGAAGCTGTGGCACACCCAGCTCGATCCGGACCCGGGCCTCACCGTAGTCGAAATCATGCACGCCGCCAAGAAGCATGAGATTCGGGGGATGTACGTCATGGGAGAAAACCCGGCGATGTCCGATCCCGATGTGGATCACGCCCGGGAAGCGCTCGCTGCCCTCGATCACCTGGTGGTGCAGGATATCTTTCTCACCGAAACGGCGTACCTCGCCGATGTCGTGCTGGCTGCCACCGCGTGGCCCGAGAAGGTCGGCACCGTTACCAACACAGATCGCATGGTGCAGCTCGGACGCAAAGCGATTGAACCGCCCGGCGACGCGAAGGAAGACTTCTGGATTATTAACGAACTGGCTCGCCGCGTCGGTGTGGACTGGTACTATCGCCACCCGCGCGAGGTGTTCGACGAGATGCGGACCTGCATGGATTCGATCGCCGGCATAACCTGGGAGCGCCTCGAGCGCGAGTCGTCTGTCACCTATCCGTGCGTGAAAGAGGGGGACCCCGGTGATCCTGTCGTATTTATAGAGAACTTCCCGACTAAGACCGGGCGCGGCAAGTTCATGCCCGCGGACCTCATCTCCGCGGCGGAACGTCCGGACGCGGAGTATTCTATGGTGCTCATCACCGGGCGCCAGCTTGAACACTGGCACACTGGATCGATGACCCGCCGCGCGTCGGCTCTCGACTCCATTGAGCCGGAGCCGGTGGCTTCGGTGCACCCACTCGATCTCGAAGGGCTCGACGTCGCCCCGGGCGGAACCATTACGATCGAATCGCGGCGCGGCCGCATCTCACTCTATGCGCGCGCCGACGATGGAACGCCGCGAGGGGTGGTATTCGTTCCCTTCTGCTATTACGAGGCGGCGGCGAATATGCTGACCAATCCCGTTCTCGATCCGTTTGGGAAAATTCCCGAGTTCAAGTACTGTGCGGTGAAGGTAACTCGGGGCGGCCCGGCGCCGCAGCGCATGAGCTTCGGGGGCGGCGTCCTGCTGCCGGAACGGCAGTCCGAGCCGGTGCGATAGGGCCTGGAAGTGCTGCGCGCCCAAACGTCTTGATGGCAGCAACGCTGTCCTAACGCTCCGCGCGGACTGCTCGAAAGCCGCGCGGGAATTGGGTCGCGGCCACGTCTGCCTACTGTTTTATCAGCAGGAAATTACCTTGGCGAATCGTGCCCGGCTTGTCGCCGGTATTAAAATTCACTTCCAGTAAATTGAAAGCGGGGCCGGGTATCAGTTCCAGGGTTCCCATGGCTCCGCTGCTGGTGGTGACCATGAATCTTTGCGCCCGCGAGTTTCCAAACGCTCCGGCAAATTCGAGACGCACCACCGGATTGTCAGTGCTCCCGGCGGGGAGTTTGAAGCGGGCCGTAAGCGTTCCGCGGGCTTGACCGTTTTCCTCCCGTACCACGAGGTCAGCCGATAGCGGCTGCGGGCCGTGATAGTGCGCTCCCACCGTCGGGTAGGTCCACATGCCAACGTAGCGTACCAGCGGAACGGGCGGCACCGGACGCGCCCCTGAAGCAGGGGGGGCCGCCGCATTCGAAGTAGCCGGCCCCACCGAAGGAAGTGCCGGGCCGGAGGAAGTAACCGGAGCCGTTGTTCCCCGGGCGGCAGCCGATAGATCACGATAGTACCCAGCCCAAACGGCGCCGGATTTCTCCGCGAGTTGTTCGGATTCCTGGAAGCTGGCGGCAAATTTCTGGTATTCTTCCGACGCCCTCGCGCGCACCTCTTCGGCGGCTCGGCTGGTTTGCGCGGCCGCTTCCTGGCTCTTCTGACTACCCTTCAGAGCCGTGCCGACTGCGGCCATGGCAGTGCGCTCGCGCTCGAGCGATGCGCGCAACTGTTGGATGGCGCGGTCCGGATCATGCGCAACGGTATCTATGCTGGACCGAAGGATCGTGTCTTGAGCACCTAAGAATCGATCGAGGTTGGGAAGCGCTTCCGGAGTCACAGTAACGGGTTCGAGGAGCGAGGCGCTGTGGCGGGCATCGGCGGCGCGGTTTTCCAGCTCGTCTTTCCGCAGGCTGAAATATTTGGCGGCCTCGGCTGCAACTTTGTCCGCGCGCGCGCCTAGAGTAGCGCCGGCGGAGACGGCATCGCGCTCCAGCGTGGGATCCGTCTCGCGCCATCGGCGGTATGCCTCTTGCCGGGCCGCGCGGCGGTCTTGCGGCGGCGCTTGCGCGAAGGCCGCCACGACCAGCACGAAGGCCGCCGCCACCGACTTCATGACTTCTTCCTCATTGCTTCTTCCCCAGGGGCGCGGAGCGCGGGCCTCCCGGTGGCGCGACGGCGGCCCCGGGGTTGACCAGAGCACATTCGACCTGAGCGCGTGCCTGCCGCGCCGCGTAATAGACGCTCCAGCGCTGGCCTTCGACACCTACGGTCTGCAGCCGCTCGTCGATCGCCGCTTGCCGCGCTTGGCTGGCCTTCAACAAGTCGCGCAGATCGCCCAGCAACTGGCCGCCGCTGGTGGTGCGCTCCTGCGACTGCTTTTCGAACAGGCGATACTCCTCCTCGATGGCCTCCAGATCCTTCCGTGGACTCGCCAGTGCCGCAACCTGCGAGACGCTGCTTGCCAGGGAAGCTCCCAGCGCAGCGACTAGGGCAACTTCCGCACGCGCCTGGGTTGCGTCCACCGCCCAATCCCCCGACCGGCCTTCTTCCTGCGCCAGTAATCGCCGGATAGCGTCAATTTGCGCTTTCGATTGAAGCGACGCCAGGGTCCAGTAGCTGGTTAAAGCCATTCCACGGGCATCGGAAGCGCGGCTGACTTCGTCGATCGCGGCGCGCGCCTGCGGATCACAGGGCAACAAGCGGGCCACTCGCTGCTCCAGGTTCGTGGCCAGTGTATTCCATTCGGCGGTGCGCTGGGAGACGCTTTGTTGCAGTGCCGGCAGCGAATTCGGGGCAGGAGCCTGCGCGGAAACGATACCCCCTGTGGCTAAGGCCGCCGCAAACGCACCCAGCCGGAGACACCACCGGAGGTTTAATACCATTTCCCAAAAAGCTTACCACGGTACAATAAAGGTTTCACAGCAAGGTTTCACAGTGTTTCCGGCTTTTGCACCCACGGATTTGCCGGGTCTTGCTTAATGGGTCACGCGGGTTACTAGCGGAGGTTTCATGGCATCACAGCCACGCCGTCGTTCGGTGGCGGTAAGCGTAGGGAAGGTAAGAGTTGGCGGGGATCACCCCATTGTGGTCCAGTCGATGACCAATACCGATACCGCCGATGTGGCGTCGACGGTCAACCAGGTGATGGCGCTGGCACAGGCCGGCTCCGAGTTGGTGCGTGTCACGGTGAACACCGACGAGGC
>DATJEI010000289.1:0-4204 GCA_035496735.1 Bryobacteraceae bacterium
GCGTGGCATTGGGTGTCCGGCAGAACGCCGATTTCGAGACCGTCTGTAACACTCTCGCGGCCACCCGGCCCACCGCCGTCAACCTTTTTTGGGCCATCGATCGCATGCGCCGCCTGCGAGCGAGTCTGGAGGGCGAATCTCCCGAGGCAATCGCCGCCCGAATGATTGAAGAAGCGCAGCAGGTGCGCCAGGAAGATATTGCGTTGTGCATGGCCATCGGGCGCCACGGCGCTGCGCTGGTACCGGACGGCAAGACCGTCCTGACGCACTGCAACGCCGGCGCGCTGGCCACCGCCGGGTATGGCACGGCGCTCGGTGTCATCCGCGCCGCAGTCGGGGCCGGCAAGAAGATCGACGTGTTCGCCGATGAAACCCGGCCCTTTCTGCAAGGCGCGCGCCTGACCGCCTGGGAATTGCAGCAGGACCGCATACCCACTACCCTCATTACCGACAACATGGCGGGTCATTTCCTGCGCTCCGGCCGGATCGGCTGCGTCGTGGTTGGCGCGGACCGTATCGCGTCGAACGGCGACGTCGCCAACAAAATCGGAACCTATTCGGTGGCAGTGCTCGCAAAAGAGAATGGCGTGCCGTTCTATGTGGCGGCGCCGGTTTCTACCTTTGACCTGACGCTCGCTTCCGGCGACCAGATACCGATAGAGCAGCGACCATCGAGCGAGGTCACACATATTTTCGGAGTTCCCGTCGCACCCGAAAATATCCCGGTCGAGAATCCCGCTTTCGACGTCACGCCGGCGCGCTACGTGACCGCCATCATCTGCGAACACGGCATTGCCCGAGAACCCTATAAGGAATCGTTGCGAGCCTTGGCTGCGAAGACCTCGCGCGCGGCCGTCTAAAATGTTCCCTATGAAACTGCAAAAACTAGTAATTTTCCTGGTGGCGGTAGCAACCATCATCCTGGGCCAAGGCGCCCCGGGCCAAAACCTCTCCGGTCGCCGCGCGCCGAGTTTCGCTTTGCCGGATTCGAGCATGAAATCTTACGACATTCTGGATTATCGCGGACGCTGGCTGCTTCTGGATTACATGAAGACGGACCGGCCCGCCTCCAAGCCCTTAAGCAAGGAGCTTGGCCAATTGAAGGCCCGCCTCGGCGCAAAGGTGGCGATTCTTCAAATTGTCCTGCCGCCGGATAACACCGCGACCGTGGCGAAGTACGTGGCCGATACCAAGACCACGCTCCCCGTCCTGTTCGACTCCGGCCAGTCTGGCATGTGGTATTTCAAAGTCACTCCCGAACACCCCCAGTTCGATTCGCCCCACTTGTTCGCCATCAACCCGCAAGGCATGCTGGTCCGGGATTGGAACCAGCTGGACATTGAAAAAGGCGGCTACATGCCGCAAGTGGAAGCGTTGATTTCAGGTGGTTCGGCGGGCGGCGCTGCAGGTAAGAAGTAGCGGCGGTATCACACGGCCGGGCTCGGTTGGGATCGTTCGCGGCCCAGACACGTCACGCCGTCCGCCACTAGTACTAAAGAGGAGGCCTTAGAATGCCGATTCCTCCTTAAGAGTGCAAAATGCACAGCTATCCCCTGAATTAGCCGACGCGGCGGACGTTCTCAGCGATCAGTTACGCGTGCATTTGCATCGTCTTGCGGTGCTGCTCGAACCGCACGCCGACCACATCGACCGTAAATTTCTGGGCCGCCTGCGGCAACTCTCTTTCGAACCCAAGCAGCGCGCCGCCTTGGCGCAGATCACTCCGGGAGCCGCGTCGCGCATTCTGGCGCAAGGGAAAGCTCCGCTCCATTTCATAGAGCAGGTGGAGTACAACGGACGCCGTCTCGCCAAGCTGAATCTGCCGCCCAGCGCGATTCTTGAAGCCCTCCAGGAATACGACCGGCTGCTTTCGCCGCTGCTGATCTCGCTGCTGCCGGAGGAGCACGCCAACTTCCAGTGGGTCCGCGAACAGCTCCACTTCTGCGTCATTCTGACCCTGAATAACGCCTATTATCAGGTCCGCGAGGCCGAAACCCAGGCGTTCTACGAGCTGTTCCGCATTGAGCTGGAATCGCGCAATCTGGAAGAGCTGCTGCGGCGCTTCCTCGAATCCCTGGTGCACGTCTGCCAGGCCGACGCCGGGCGCTTGTACATGCTAAGCGAGGACGGCACGGCCTGGGTTCTCCAGGCTGGCGTCCCCCAGTCTGCGGTGGTTTCGGTCCCGAATCAGCCCGGTCTGGTGCGTAAGCTCTCCAGGCTCCGTTATATGGACGGCAGCCGTCCCGCCGACTTCCTGCTTGATGAGCAATGGCACAGCCGCTACGCGTCTTGTTGGTCGATCCCTCTGGCCGCCGCCGGGCGCACCGCCGGCGTCATGCAGTTCGGCTTCACGAACTCGTACGAATGGCTGCCGCGGGAACAGGAGCTACTGGCCGCCGCCGCCGAACGCTGCCTGATGGCGGCCGAAAAGGCGCGCCTCATGGAAGACCTGGCGCAGCGCGAAGAGCAGGTCCGGCGTCTGGCCGAGCACATGCTGCACGTCGAGGAAATGGAGCGCCGCCGCATCAGCCGCGAGTTGCACGACGAAGCCGGCCAGAGCCTGCTATGCATCCGGCTCCAGATGGAGTTGATCGAACAGGCGCTGCCGGAAAGCGAATGGGAACTCAGGGCGAAACTGGGCGAGGCTCGCGATCTTACCGAACGTACCATTTTGGAAATGCGGCGCCTAATCGCCGCTCTAAGCCCTGCCGTCCTGGAACAACTAGGGTTGGGAGCCGCTCTGCGCCAGTTGATTAACCGCTTCCAGCGGCTCCATCCATGCCGGGTAAAGCTGCAGCTTTCAAAGATGGGGAGCTTGCCGCAGCAGACCGAAGTAATCACCTACCGCCTTGTACAGGAATGCTTTAACAACATCGGAAAGCACGCCGGCGCCCGGCTTGTAAACATTTCTCTGGCTTCGGCCGATGGACGCCTGAAGCTGATTGTGGAAGATAACGGCGTTGGTTTCAATGTTGAGGAAGCGTTTCAAAAGCGTGAATCCTTCGGAATGTCGGGGATGCGCGAGCGGGTTGCTTTGTTGGGCGGCAAGTTCCTGGCCGAAAGCCGCATCGAAGGACCTAAACGGGGTACAAAGATTTCCATCGAACTGCCGATAGCTAAGTAGGGCGTTCGCTTAAGGGCGCGGTAGGGAAGACAACGGAGATGGCATAAACATGGCGAAGATTCGAATCATGCTGGCGGACGACCACACTCTGTTCCGCCAAGGTATCCGGACGCTGATTTCCGCGGAAGCGGACATGGAAGTGGTCGGAGAGGCCCCCAATGGCGGCGATGCCGTCGAAAAAGCCAATGAAGTGCGCCCGGACGTGGTGCTCATGGACATCGGCATGCCCGGCCTAAGTAGTTTTGAGGCCACCCGCCAGATCAAGAAGAACCGGCCCGAAACTAAGGTCCTGTTCCTCACCATGTACGACGACGAAGACTACCTGGTCGAAGGCATGGAAGTCGGCGCCAGCGGTTACGTGCTCAAGGACAGCCCCAGCCAGCAGCTGGTGGCGGCGGTGCGCGACATCTGCCGCGGCGGCAGCTACCTGAGCCCGCGCATGCTGTCGCAATTAGTCGACGACTTCCGCAGCCGCATCAAGTCGGCCAACCGCCTGCCGCGTTTCGCCACTCTGACGACGCGCGAGCGCGAAGTGCTGAAGATGCTGGCCGAAGGCAACTCGGTTAAAGAAATCGCCTGCGACCTGAACCTCAGCGTCAAGACGGTCGAAGCCCACAAGTTCAACCTGATGCGCAAGCTGGATATCCACAATAAAGCGCAGCTGGTGCAGTACGCCATTCAGAAGAAAATCATCAAGATTCCGAACCTGGCGTAACCCGAAATATCCTCCGCTTTGTCCTCTTGGCCTCCCGTAAGGGAGGCCTTTTTTTTGGCGAGGCGAGGCTCTGGCTATTTCGGCGAAAAGGCGTACAATCGTCGAGTGCGACGAATCCTATCGCTAGTTTTGGTGTTGCTGATGGTGATGCAGGTGGAACCGGCCGTATTGGGCGCGGATGACGTGAGGACTCAGATCACCAGAATGCCACTCGGCGGGAACGTCGAAGTTCAGCTCAAGGACCAACAGATGCTCCGGGGGATGAGAGGAGAGGTGACGGATTCCGGCTTCACTCTCGAGAGTTTAAGCGCTGGAAACCGGCAGATTGCCTTCGACGACGTTAGCTCGGTGAAACAGATAAAAAG
>DATJEI010000290.1:0-3884 GCA_035496735.1 Bryobacteraceae bacterium
GTCGCAACATATTGCTTAATCGCCTGGAGCGTGGGGAGTTCCAGGTCCATGTGAAGGGGCGTCTTGTGGCTTTTGAATAACTGGATCACTTTTTCGCGATAAGGGGAAGAGACGATGTGGGCCACGAACGATTCTGCGCCGAGTTGACGGATGCTGATTTCAGACGCTGAGGCCAGCGGGTGCCTGGGGGGAACTACAAAAACCAACTCGTCCAGAAAAATGACAATGGAATGTAGGTTCGGCTCCTGAGGCTCGTAAGAGAGAACGCCGAATTCGACGCTGTAGCGCAGGACCTCGTCGGGGATGTGGCTGCCAAGCGCGCGTTCCACTTTGATCTTGATCATGGGATGAAGCCGGCGGAACTCGGCCAGCACCGGGAGAAGGTAGAGCACCGTGAATTCATTGGCAGCGACGACCAGCCGGCCCTTCTGCAGCTCGCGAAGTTCTCCCAGCGATTCGGTGGCTTCCGTGCGCAGGTTGATCAGCTTTTCGGCGTATTCGTAAAGGACCTTGCCCGCGTCGGTCAAAACTCCCTCGCGCGAGGAGCGATCAAACAACGCTTCCCCGAGTTCGCTCTCCAGCTTGCGAATGGTCTGGCTGACCGCAGATTGTGTGCGAAAAAGCTTGTCCGCAGCCCGCGAAAAGCGATGCTCGCGGGCGACCGCCAGGAAAACTTCGAGCTGAGAAAGGTCCATCGAGAGTCTCTTAAGGATTTCAGAATACTATAAGTAGAGCTTATTATAGGAGTATTTCTTATAGACGGTGAAGAAATATAAGTTTTGCTTCTTGCCCATCCGGCCTTACCATTAAAAATCATTCTCCCAAGAGGTCGGCATGAGTAGCGAGCGAGCACGGATCACGATTTTCGACACCACGTTGAGAGACGGCGAGCAGTCGCCCGGGTGCAGCATGAACCAGCAGGAGAAACTGCGGCTCGCGCACCAGCTTGATCGCCTGGGTGTGGACGTGATCGAGGCCGGGTTCCCGATCGCCTCTGAGGGTGACTTCGAGTCGGTGAAGGCGATCGCCGAAGTGGTACGCCGTCCCATCATTGCCGGCTTAGCGCGCGCTTGCCGCCCGGACATTGAGCGGGCCTGGGAAGCCCTGCGGCAGGCGGAGCGTCCGCGCATACACGTTTTTCTGGCTACGTCGGACATTCACCTGCAGTACAAATTGCGCATGACCCGCGAGCAATGCTTGGCGCAGGCGCGCGAGGCGATTGAACTGGCGAAGTCGTTCTGTGACGACGTCGAGTTTTCTCCGGAAGACGCGACCCGGACCGACCCCGACTTTCTCTGTCGTGTGCTGAATGGCGTGGTAGAGGCGGGGGCTACAACGTTGAATATTCCGGACACAGTCGGCTACACGGTGCCGACCGAGTTCGCGGAATTGATTACCAGGATCAGGCGGCATGTGCACGGAATCGAGAACGTCACTATCTCGGCGCACTGTCACAATGATCTCGGAATGGCGGTGGCGAACGCCTTGGCGGCGGTTTCGGCGGGAGCTCGGCAGGTGGAGTGCACCATCAACGGCATCGGGGAACGCGCGGGCAACGCATCGCTGGAGGAGATCGTCATGGCCATGCGGGTGCGCCCTGATCGCTTTCCTTATGAAACCGGCATTGCCAGCGAGCAGATTTTTGCCGCCAGCCAGACGCTTAGCGAAATCACGGGTGTTCCGGTGCAGCCGAATAAAGCCATCACGGGACGCAATGCTTTCGCGCATGAAGCGGGCATTCACCAGGATGGGGTACTGAAAAATCCTTTGACCTACGAGATCATGACGCCGAAGTCGGTGGGCGTGCCGGATTCCAAGCTGGTGTTGGGCAAACACTCCGGGCGTCACGCCTTGAGCATGCGCTGCGAGCAGTTGGGATATCAGTTCGACCGGCGTGTGCTGGACGACGTGTACCGACGCTTTGTGCGTCTGGCGGACAAGATCAAGCATGTGGAAGATCATCACCTGCTGGAGTTGATTCGCGACACGCACAAGCCTTCAATGTCAGCCACCCCGCTGATCGAGCCCATCGTGCCCGCACATGAGGCGGTCGTGAATGCGCCGGCTCATGAGCCGGAAAAGCCGGTGGCGCTGCCCAATAGCAACGCATTCGGCCTGCCGTTGCCGGTTCACTCCGAAGCGCACCACGAGCAGACGCAGCAGGAAGATTATCTGTGGGGAGTCTAGAGATTTTGTAATTTGGTAATTGGGTAATTTTGTAATTTAGAAGCCGCCAGAGCTGGCGGCTTTCGTCTTTGATGCATAGAATTGCAAATTACCAACTTACGAAATACTCAATTACAAAATGCTCTTAAAACTCACGGTTGTGGCGGGGGACGGGATTGGGCCGGAGGTCACCGAACAGGCGCTTCTTGTTTTACGGGCGGTCGCAGACGGCTTTGATCGGCAATTGCAAGTGCAGCACAAGCCGATTGGGGGTGCCGCGCTGACCGCCGCGAACGATCCATTACCGCCCGACACTTTGCAGGCCTGCATGGCATCGTCGGCCGTCCTGTTGGGCGCCGTGGGCAGTCCGGCATTCGACCATAACCCGCCCCATCTGCGGCCTGAGGCTGGGCTGCTACGTTTGCGGCGGGAATTGGGAGCGTATGCGAACCTGCGGCCGGCCGTATTTTTTCCCGCATTGGAAGATTGTTCTCCGCTGCGGGGCGAAATTGTTCGCGGCACAGACATCATGATCGTGCGCGAGTTGTTGGGCGGCGCCTATTTTGGGCAACCGCGATCGATCGAAGGAAATCCGGGTTCCCGGGTAGCTATCAACACGATGCGCTATGGGGAGGACGAGATTGAGCGCATTGCCCGTGTCGCCTTCGAACTGGCGATGACACGCAAACGCGAGGTGCTTTCTGTCGATAAGGCGAATGTGTTGGAGTGCTCGCGCCTGTGGCGCGAAGTGGTGACGCGCGTTGCAAAGAATTATCCCGACGTGAAGCTTGGGCACCAGTATGTCGATTCGGCGGCGATGCTGCTGGTTCAGAGGCCGGCGGATTTCGACGTGCTCCTCACCGAAAATATGTTTGGAGATATCTTGTCGGATCAGGCCGGCGGGGTTGTGGGATCCCTTGGATTGCTCGCCTCGGCGAGTATTGGCGGAAGCATTGGGCTGTACGAGCCGGTGCATGGATCAGCTCCCGACATTGCCGGAAAGGGAATTGCCAATCCGCTGGGAGCGATACTTTCCGCAGCGATGATGCTGCGGCATTCGTTCCAATTGGAGGCGGAGGCGCGATGTATCGAACGAGCCGTCTCGGCAGTGTTGTCGGAGGGGGCCCGAACTGCGGACCTGGTGCGAGAGGGCCGGGCCGTGATCTCGACCGCAGAGATGGGACGGCGAGTGGCAGAGGCGGTCACATCGCAACAGGCGGAGAGAACGGCCTGACATCGGTACTGAGATAATTTAGCGAAGCCCGCTTCGCCGGACAGCCGAGGCGGCTGTCCCTACATAGTCTTCGCTTGCTGAGGCGCCGGCGACGGGACCTCGTTGTATCTTCCTGTAACTGAATACCAGCGGATGCGAAGCATCTCGGTGAACATCCGGAAACCGTCCACTAGGGGATTGATGCGGGTTCCGCCGCTATGGCCCCAGAGCACCGGAACTTCCTTCACTTTGAAGCTCAGCTTGCGGGCAAGGAAGAGGATCTCGGGGTCGAATCCCCAGCGCTCGATTCGCTGCAGCGGAAAAATTGCCTGGGCGGCGGCGCGGTTGAAAGCCTTGAATCCGCACTGTGTGTCTTTGTATTGCAGGCCGAGAATGAGGCGCATCAGAAGATTGAAAATGCGGCCGAAGATCTGCCGGTGCAAGGGTTGGCGCTGGATCTGAGTTTCCGTGCGCAGCCAGCGTGAACCGATCGCGATATCCGCGC
>DATJEI010000291.1:0-21634 GCA_035496735.1 Bryobacteraceae bacterium
AACTTATTATCCTCCCAGGGCCGTTGGACCCGAAATGTCCGAAGCCCTCGGCAAAAAAAGGGGCGGTGGGAAACCCACCGCCGGTCGTTGAAGACTAAGCAATCAGGACCGCGAGTCGTCGGAGGAAAAACTCGCCCTTTATTCTATTGGACGCTGCTTTCGGTCAAAGGTTGCGAAACCGCTCAGAAAGTTGGCTGCAGAAAGATTTCCTGGCGCACGCCTTGCGCCAGTGCCGCTTCCTTGGTGCAGATCCAGTATTCCGGTTGCCAGTGCTCTTCGCGATCGTAGGGCGGCCGGTAGACGTAAAAATCCGTCGTTCGCCGGCTCACGCGCGGCTCTACGCGGGTTTCCTTGCCTAAGTAACGGGCTTCCTGGAGCGCCTCTTCGTAGGTATCGAACGGACCGTCAATATAGTCGCGATGATTGATAATGTGCCACTTCATATAACTTTTGGGAGCGCCTGTGCCATCGCCTAACTCTTAGATGAGCCGGAGCGCCAACTGGTTGCAAGCATATAGTTGCAGCCGTACTGCAAAGCTTCCTCGCCGCGCGGAAGGCGCACCTGGCTTTCCGCTAAATATAGGCCGCCTTGGACTTAGCTTTGGACTCGAGCGCGCTCTGGGGCTCCACCTTGCCGTTCGCTCCCGCCCGGCGGGCTCTGGCGCGGCCGGCGGATGCGGCCCGTGCAGCCTTCTCCTTAGCCAAATCCCTTTCGAGCTTGGACGTCATGCGCTCCATGACGCTGCGGCAGTTGCTGGCGCCGCAGGCGCAAGAAGTCCTGTCGCCCACGTATTCAAAGTTGTAATCCACCGTAATCTCTTCGCCCGGCTCGATCGTCCGCAGGCTCATGTAAATGATGTGGCCTTTCATGATGCGGGACACCACGTTGGGCTCACAGCTATGGTTGATGATTTCCGCGCCGCTGCCTCCAAACGCGCCATCCAGGGTCCAGTATTTATCCAGCGTAAACAGATAGGTATACTCGCCTTCGCCGCGGCGCTTGGTTTCCCGGCGGTTGAGGCGTTCGCCGGTGTACTCGATCACTTTCCGGTTGGCCGGAATGCGCTCCTCCGCGTAGACGCCGTAGCGATGGATTTTCGACCTGCGAATCGACAGCTTGTAGCCGGCAAATTTGGGATCAATGCGCGGGCGGCGAACCGGTGTGTCCATGTTGAAGTGAAGCCCCGAGTTGAGCGTGAAAGCCCGAGTGAACGTCGGGTTAACTTGCATTGTAGCGAAGAGACAAGCTGCGCGCGTAATCCGAACTCGGCTGTCGGGACTCCGCGGAAAATTTTTGCGGCTGGCCGTGATCAGCCCCCAATCGGTCGCGGTTTATTGCGCGGGCGGCGGAAGGCGCAAATTGAGGTGGTTGCTCTGGTTCAGTTCCCGTGTAGCGGTTCGGTCCACATCGGCAAGCGGAACGCGGCGTCCCTGGCCGTCGCTATCGACGTAATGGGCTTGGTTGGCTTGTACCCATACTGCGGAAGCCGTAAGGCGAGACCCGTTCTTTAGCGCAATGACGAAAAAGACGGGTGGCGCGTTGCCGGCACTCTCCTCGGCATCGCCTTTCAAGTTCTGTATGGAAGAATGTATCGGTTCGGGAGGAGCCGCCGGAGGGGCGGGTTGCGGTACCAACACCACGCTGTTTACGATCGGTGCAACCGGTGCAGTTTCGGCATCCGGCACGGCGTATCCGTACCCTCCAAAGCCATACCCATATCCGTACCCGCCCATCGGGAACCTGCCGCGATGCGGCCTCGCGGGCGTCCCATAATTCAAGTCAAAATTCGGACCAGCCGAACGCAGCGGCGGAATACCGGCACCCAGAGCTGCAGGAAAATTGCGATCCTGCGCCGCGGCGGAAATCGCCATCAACCAGACGAGATTCAGACCGAGGATCGTCCGCATTCGCTTTCCCCTGCCCGTATCATAGCTCGATTAGGAGCGCCCTGACTGAAGGTAGCCTGGCGCAAGCTTTGTGGCCCTCAAGTTGCACGCCAGATTGCGTGGTTATCGGAGCCGTCGTTGCCGGGTTACTCATACTAGCGCTTTTGCTGGAAACGATTTCCTCGTCTCCGAAGCTGCCGGAATCCGAGAGACTTGACTCCACTCCTGACTCCACCATTGTGCCGCAATGACCCGCTGATGAGTCATAAAGGCTCAGCCGCCTGTCCCTAACTCAATCTCCTTAACCGAAATCTTGAGGCGCGGATCAAATATCCTGGTATTGGATTAAGACCAGGTCTACGGCAAATTGCTTACCTTCCGCTTGGCACTTCACGACCTCCGCCACGTAAGCGTTCTCCGGCAGAAATAAGGTAACGGCACGCTCTAACTCGAGGGCCTGATCGACCAGGGCGGATACACGGCCGTGATTGCGGTCCAGGAGGCGGCCGACCGATGAGTAGTATTTCCCCTCTAGCGGAGAAATGATTACCGGAGTATCGACATCCGGCTGGTTGTGGCGCAGCAGCCGGCGCACCAGCCGCTGGAGGTGGCTATTAGGAATTTTTCGTCGCGAACGCGTCTTCATCCAAAGTCCGACGGGAGAGATACCGCTATTCTTTTTGTAGCGCGATTCGGGAGTGATTGAAACGGAATCGTGAGCCTAAGTGCATTTTTGAATCTGTAGCTAAGGTAGTTCCAGTACCATACTGGGCTGCGTACTCACGCTCCGTCACAAGTGCATCCCATCAAGTCCCGGCATGGATCCGCTGCAGCAGCGCCACGAAACGCGGGTTCGCGCGCAGCTGGTTGTAGACGGGGTCGGCCGAAGGCAGGTAATAGCCCATATGCCGTTCCTCCGCCGCACGCTCCAGCCAATCCAGAGCCGTATCTGCGTCACCCAATCCTAGTTCGACTTCCGCGATTGCAAAGGCGGGATAGTATCCGGTTTGGCGTCGCGATTTCATCTCGGCCAGCATATGTTCCGCTTCCGCGCGATGGCCGCCGGACGCCAGCGCGTAACCCAAATCGCCCATCGAAAAGGGGACCCCACCCAGCAATTCGTTGGACCGCCGCAGCTGTTGGATGGCCTTCTCCGTCTGCCCCTTCACGAGGTAAGCGCGGCCCAGAAAATGGTTTGCTAATCCATAATTCGGTTCAATCTCCAATGCCCGCTGATACTCGGGAATCGCCAAGTCGGGATTTCCAGAAAAGGCGTGGATGTTGCCTGCAACCGTCACCGGCTCCAGCCATCGCGGGGCAATATCCTGAGCGGTCTTCGCGTAGACCAAGGCTTCGTCATACCGCCGCATGTCGATCAGGAACTCAGCAAACCAACTAGCCGCGACTGCCTCGCTCGGATCGAGTCCCAGTGCCCTGCGGAACTGTTTCTCGGCGGAGACGTGGTCCCAATCCAGATAGTGCGCGACAAAGGCCCGCACGCGCCACGCGGATCCCAGCCGGCTGTCCAGCGACAGTGCTTTCTCGGCTTCCAGCTTGGCCTGTGCCATTGTCTCGCGTGCCGGGACGTCGCCGAACCAGGTCAAGGCGATGTGCGCCGTCGCCAGCCCGCCCCAGGCGCGAGCGAAGCGTGGATCCAGGCGAATCGCCTCTTGATAGTTCTTGATTCCGGCCTGCACTTGTGCGCGGCCGGCATTTTCTCCAAAATGCGCCCTCAGATACGCGCGGTAAGCCTCCGGACTGGGCGTATACTCCGTGTTACCGGGTTGCGTGCGCCGCAACGTCCAGAATCCGGCGGCGGAGGCTGTGACCAGCAGTGCTAATCCCAACGCCCACCACAGACGATGGCTGCTGACTCCGGCGGCGGGCAGGTTCTCGACCTCCATTAACTGCCGCCGCGATTCCCGCCACGCATCCAGTTCCCAACGGTAAGCGTAAACCGATCCGCGCTTGTCGTGATGCTGACGGTGCACCGGCAGGCTCTCTTTTTCTTCCCAGCGGCGCACCGTCCGAACGCTGCGGTTCAGATAGAGTGCAACTTCCTTCCAGGATTCCAGGCGGTCTCCCGGCGTGACGACTTCGAGCTTGGCTCGCGGGTTCAGAGCCTTCTTTATACTCCGTTTCCCTCAGGATTTCCACAGGCCGATTCCACCGGTCGAAAACCAAGTTTCAGGGGACATTAGCGGCCATGTCCTTCATGACTCCTTATTTCCCTTGTTGAATCACGGAGATGGCTGCAAGATCGAAAACACGCCGGACGCTTGGTGGAGGGGGTGGCGGCGGAATCCCAATATGAGGAGATTTTCAATGAAAAGTACCATTCAAGGATCATTGTTCGCAATCGGTGCGTTGGCGCTGTTGCTTCAGCCCTCCGCTCAAGCCGCCTGCGCGTCCGGAGGCAGGAAAGTCGGACTGACGCCCTCGAAACTCGCGCAGCCGTCCAACGGACAGGGCGAAAACGGCGCTTCCAACGGTCAATCGATTGTGGGCCTCTGGCATACTACTTTCCTCTCCGGCGGGCTCGTTTGGGACGAAGCCTTCGAGCAGTGGCACAGCGACGGCACCGAATTGGCCGTCGACAACGCCGTGCCTCCGCTGTTGGGCAATGTCTGTGTCGGCGTGTACAAACAGACCGGGCCGCGCACCTACTCGCTCCGCCATGTGACCTGGAACTGGGACCCAAGTGGCGCACCGTTGGCCGGAAGTTTCCTGCTGCTGATGACGGTGACGGTGGACCCGCATGGCAACACTTTTTCAGGCAAGTTCGTTTCCGACAGTTTCGACACCTTCGGCGACGTCATTCCGGACTTGCATTTCGAAGGCACGGTGAGCGCTGAACGCATCACCGTCGATTGATCGGAGGAGGGCGCGGGGATCGGCTCCGCGCCCATTCGGACGCATCGATCAACACGGACAGCGCACTGGCGTTCCCGGCCTGCCATCGGCGATAATGCTAGGTTTACCCGCCAAACCTAGGAGCTTTCACCATCGATGGCCAAGATCAAGGTCAAGAACCCTATCGTCGAAATGGACGGCGACGAGATGACGCGCATCATCTGGCAATGGATCCGCGAACGCCTCATCCTCCCGTACCTGGATGTCGACCTCAAGTATTTTGACCTTTCCGTCCAGAAGCGCGACGAAACCGGCGACCAGATCACCATCGATTCCGCCAACGCCACGCGGCAATACGGGGTCGCCGTCAAGTGCGCCACCATCACGCCTGACGAAGCTCGCGTCAAGGAATTCGGTCTCAAGAAGATGTGGAAGAGCCCTAATGGCACCATTCGCAACATTCTTGACGGCACCATCTTCCGCGAGCCTATTGTTTGCCGTAACGTGCCGCGTCTCGTCGCCCATTGGGATAAACCGATAGTGGTCGCGCGCCATGGCTTCGGCGACCAGTACCGCGCCACCGACTTTCAGTTCCCGGGCGCGGGCACGCTCAAGCTGAGCTTCACGCCTGCCGATGGCGGGACCGCCATCGAACATGAAATCATTAAAGCCCCCGGCGCGGGCGTGGTGCTGGGCATGTTCAATCTCGACGCGTCCATCGCGGGCTTTGCGCGCGCCTGCTTCACCTATGCGCTCGACCGCCGCTATCCGGTGTACCTGTCGACCAAGAACACCATCCTCAAAATCTACGACGGCCGTTTCAAGAATCTGTTCCAGGACATCTTCGACCGCGAGTTCAAGAGCAAGTTCGACGCGGCGGGCCTTACCTATGAGCACCGCTTGATCGACGACATGGTGGCCGCCTGCCTCAAATGGAGCGGCGGCTATCTGTGGGCTTGCAAGAATTACGATGGCGATGTGCAGTCCGATACCGTGGCGCAGGGTTATGGATCGCTGGGCCTGATGACCTCCGTGCTGATGTCGCCCGACGGCAAGACCATTGAATCGGAAGCCGCGCACGGCACCGTGACGCGCCATTACCGCCTGCATCAGCAGGGCAAGCCGACGTCCACCAACCCCATCGCGTCCATTTACGCGTGGACCCGCGGCCTGCAATACCGCGGCAAGATGGACGGCACGCCCGCCGTGGTCGAGTTCGCGCAGACGCTCGAGAAAGTTTGCGTGGACGTGGTGGAATCCGGCAGGATGACGAAGGACCTGGCGATTCTCATCCGCGCCGATCACCCCTACCTGACCACCGAAGCCTTTATGGATGCGGTGGACGGCCAACTCAAGCAGCGCCTGGCATAGCTTAGTTACTCGTCGTCGATGTTCGCCGATATCACGGGACCGCTGCAGATGCCGGCGACTTCCAGCAGGGGATGGGGGGCGGCTTTGCGTTTCCCTCCAGCTTTTGCGGGCGTCTGGATACGAAGACGAATCACCTCGGCAATGCTGAGCCGGGCCCGAAACGCTTCGCGGCGCAGCTCTTCGTGGAGCTCGTCCGGCAGCGAGATAGTGGTCCGCTTAATCTACGTATCGTTACATAAATGGCGCCAATTTGCGTCCGCCACCGCAACCCCCTCACAATAGAGAATTCACTATGAGTTCATCCACACCGCAACCTCTCGTCGCTGTCATCATGGGCAGCAAATCGGATTGGGAAACCATGAAGAATGCCAGCGAAACGCTGGGCCGCTTCGGCGTTCCCCATGAAAGCCGCGTGCTCTCCGCGCATCGCACTCCGCAGGCCGCCACCGAGTTTGCCGCGGGCGCCGGCGGGCGCGGGATCCAGGTAATCATTGCCGCGGCCGGCGGAGCCGCCCATCTGGCAGGCGTCCTGGCGGCTCATACTATCTTGCCGGTCCTGGGCGTGCCCATGGAGAGCCAGATGCTTCGTGGGATGGATTCGCTGCTTTCCACCGTGCAGATGCCCGCCGGGATCCCGGTAGGCACGTTGGCGATCGGTAAACCGGGCGCCATCAATGCCGCGCTGCTGGCCGTCGCAATTTTGGCCTTGCAGAGAGCGGATCTGCACCAGAAACTTGAAGCCTTCCGCAAGGAGCAGGCCGAAAAAATTCTTAACGAAACGCTGTGAGTGCTGCCTGCGGCGAGCAGGCTGCCGGGCGCTGCCGGCCCACGCGCAAATCAAGGCGTCTTGGCCGGGATCCTATCCGCGTCCATCTGTGTCCATCCGCGGGCCAATATTTTCTGCTCGTCTGCATTCCGTCACGGGCACTTCTGACCTCCATCTCCCCAATCCTCAATCACTTCCCATCTCATCTTCCCCGCATTCCTCACTCCTTCCTGCATAATCCAGACGTAGTTCGAGCCTGCGCAGGCCGATCGTTGCAGTTTGGTGAAATCCGCGCCCGTGGAACTCGGGGGTTCGTCCCTGGGCCCGCCGGCTAGCCGCCCCGGAAACATTGAGAAAAGGGCGGGACACGGAAGAGAATCGATTCTCTGGTTGATACGAGCGTCGCGAGAGCGGCGTGAGGTGACCGCGAAAGGAAATAGGAGAGCGCAATTGCCGGTTGATTCGGACACTTTTCTGAGACCGGTATCGGCACAGGCGGTTAGTCCGTCGTGCGGATCAAAAAAACAAATAGCCGCCTGTTCCTTCACCCCCGGCGGGTTGCTTACGTAAGCAGCCCGCCGCGAGACGATCCGAAATTTCAAATCCCTGCAGCACACGTGTCATTCCACTTACAGCCGCTCCGCACCCGCGTGATAATCTGAGGTTTCCCATGTCTCAACGCGTGTCTGATGAACAGCGGCAGCCCCCCGGTCCCGGCTTCGCGCGTCTGGTCGAAATCATGGCGCGCCTGCGCGCCCCCGGCGGCTGCCCCTGGGATCGCGAACAGAACTTCGACACCATCAAGCCTTATCTCCTCGAAGAGGCTTATGAAGTGATGGACGCTATCGACGCCCGCGATTGGGACGGCCTCGCCGACGAGCTCGGCGATCTTCTGCTGCAGGCAGTATTCTTCGCGCAGATGGCCTCCGAGGAAGGCCGCTTCGATATCGCGGATTCGCTGCTCGCCATCAATAGTAAATTGGTGCGCCGCCACCCGCACGTCTTCGCCGATGGAGACGCCAAAACTTCCGGCGATGTGCTCCGCCGCTGGGACGAAATCAAGGCAGTCGAAAAACAAGGCAAAGGAGCTCCCCCACCCAAAGGCCTCCTGGCGGGCGTCCCACGTTCCCTGCCCGCGTTAGTCGAAGCGCAAAAAATCGCCGCGAAGGCCGCCGGCGCCGGTTTCGATTGGGAAAACATTGAGCAGGTCTTCGACAAGCTGCGCGAGGAACTCGCCGAGATCGACGCCGCTCGCGCCACTGGCAGCCCGGCGGAAATCGAGGACGAGATCGGCGACCTGCTATTCGTGGTGGTCAACATCGCGCGCTTCTTAAAGGTCGATCCCGAGCAAGCCCTGCGCAAAACCAACCGCAAATTCCGCCGCCGTTTTTCGCAGGTCGAAGAGGGCTTGGCCGCTCACGGCAAAACGCCGCAGCAAGCTTCCATTGATGAGATGGAGGCGCTGTGGCAAGCAGCCAAGCACAGCGAAGTATGATCACCGTCCGCGCGCTCGCCGGCCGCCACGAGTACGCCGACGCCGTCCAGCTTCAGCGCATGATCTGGGGCTGGGAAGACCTCGACATCCTGCCCGTACGCTTCTTCGTGGTTGCCCGCGATATCGGCGGCCAGTTGCTGGGTGCCTTCGACGACAACTTTATGTGCGGATTTTGTGTCGCAATCCCCGGCGTTCACCCCTCTTCTTCCAATAGCGGCGCACCTTATTTACATAGCCACATGTTGGGCGTGCTCCCGGAATATCGCAATGCTGGCGCCGGGCGCATGCTGAAGATGGCCCAACGCGAAGACGCTCTCGCCCGCGGCTTCGAGCTGGTCGAGTGGACCTTCGATCCGCTCGAACTCAAGAACGCCTATTTCAATATCGAAAAGCTGGGCGCCGTCATTCGCCACTATCTTCCCAATCACTACGGCATCACCACCAGCAGTCTCGGCGGCGGCCTGCCCACCGATCGTTGCCTCGCCGAATGGCATCTGAACCGCCCTCGCCGGGAATTCACGACACTCGCTCGCATCCCCGTGCCCGCCGGTCTCGATCGTCTCCGCCGCACCGATCCCGACGAGGTGCTGCAGATCCAGCAGCAAGTCGCGCGCCTGTTTCAGCAGAACCTCGCGAGCGGACTCGCCGTCACCGGCTTTGAGCGCTCTCCCGACTCCGGCGCCTACCTGTTTTCATCATGGCCTTCCGATTAGATCGCATCGTTCTCCGTCAGATCCAGATGCCGCTGGTGCATTTCTTTGAGACCAGCTTCAGCCGCACCTACCAGCGCTCCATCGTCCTGGTCGAAGTGATTTCCGACGGCCTCTCCGGCTGGGGCGAAGTCACCGCCGGCGAACATCCCTTCTACAACGAAGAGTGGACCGCGTGCATCTGGCCCATCCTCACGGATTATGTAGCGCCGCGCGTTCTGCGTCACGATTTCGAGAGCGCCGCTCAAGTCTACGATCGCGCCGAGCACATCCGCGGCCATTTCATGGCGCGGGGCGGACTCGAAGCCGCGGTGTGGGATCTCGAAGCGCGCCGCGCGGGAGTTCCGCTCGCGCAGCACATTGGCGGAGGCGCGCGAACCCACATTCCCTGCGGCGTGTCCATCGGCATTCAGGATTCCGTCGTGCAGCTTCTCGAAAAAATTCGGACCGAGGTCGGCGCCGGTTACCAGCGCATCAAGATCAAGATCAAGCCCGGCTGGGATATCGACGTAGTCCGCCAAGTGCGCGATAAGTTCCCCGATATTCTTCTCATGGCTGACGCTAATTCGGCCTACACGTTGGCCGACGCTGCGCATTTGAAACAACTGGATGCGTTTCATCTGATGATGATGGAGCAGCCCCTGGCTCACGACGACATCATCGATCACGCCATCTTGCAGTCGCAGATGGAAACGCCGATCTGCCTCGATGAATGTATCCGCACGCCGCATCACGCCGAACAAGCCATCGCCCTGCACGCCTGCCGCGTTCTCAACATCAAACTCGGGCGCGTCGGCGGCTTCCACGCCGCCAAGCAGATTCACGATTTCGCGCACGCCCATCGCATTCCGGTATGGTGCGGGGGCATGCTCGAATCCGGCATCGGCCGCGCCCACAACATTGCGCTCTCGACACTCGCCGGCTTTACGCTGCCCGGCGACGTCTCCGCCAGCAAACGTTATTGGACCCGCGACATCATTGCACCGCCCGTCGAAGTCTCGCCCGAAGGCACCATTGCTGTTCCCAGTGGACCCGGGTTCGGTTATGAAATAGACCTGGATTACCTCCGGAGCATCACCGTGCGGGAGGAAGTCATCTCTTGAAATCCGGCGGCTTCCTGTCGCTGCTGCGCGCCAACCGCAACTATCGCTTTGCCTGGGTCGGCCAGATCGTCAGCGAGGCGGGCGACAATTTCAACAACGTCGCGGTCTTCAGTCTGGCGCTCGCCAACACCCACTCGGGCCTGGTGGTCGCGGCGATCCTGCTGTCGCGCGCCGCCTCCATGCTGCCTGCCGGACCGATTGCCGGTGTGCTGCTCGACCGCCTGGACCGCCGCCGCATCATGATCCTCAGCGATCTGGTGCGGGCCGTGATCGCGCTGTGCTTTATTTTCGCGATCCCCTTGGGCCGCACTTGGCTGCTCTACTTGCTGAGCGGTCTGCTGATGTTCGCCTCGCCGTTTTTCACCAGCGGCCGCGCTTCTATTTTGCCCACCATCGCCACCCGCGACGAGTTGCACACCGCCAACTCGCTCACGCAACTTACGCAGTGGACCGCCCTCGCCGTTGGCTCTTTTCTCGGCGGCGTCTCGGTCCTCGGCGGCTATCAGCTGGCGTTCGCCTTCAATGCATTTTCATTCTTGTTTTCCGCCGCGTGCATCTGGCAGCTGCGTGTCCCCGGCGGCTTCCATCCCCGGCGGGCGGAACGCGCGCCGGCCGCTCCCGCACCTGAATCCCGCGATCACGACGCTCGCGAGCCTCTCACCGAAGACCGCATCGTGCGTCCCTGGCACGAGTACATCGAAGGGTTGCGCTACATGCGTGCCACGCCGCTCATCTTCGGTATCGGACTCATCAGCGTCGGCTGGGCCACCGGCGGCGGCGCGGCGCAAATCCTGCTCAGTCTGTTTGGGGATGTTGTTTTTCAGCGCGGGTCCGTCGGCATCGGCGCTATGTGGGGATCAGCCGGCGTCGGCCTCATCATCGGCGCGATCGTCGCCCATCGCATCTTTCCGCGAATCAGCTACTCGGCTTACAAAGTCACGATCTCGGTCTGTTACATCTTGCACGGCCTCTTTTTCCTGCTCTTCAGCCTTTCTGATTCCTTCGTCGCTGCCATCTTCTGGATCGGTATGTCTCGCGCCGCCGTGGGTGTCAGTTCGGTGTGCAATTCATCGCAGCTTCTGCGTCACGTGGGATACGAGTTTCGCGGACGCGTTTTCTCCACCGTTGAAACCTGGACCTGGATGACCATGATGTTCTCGATGAGCGTGGCCGGATGGGCCTCCGATCACAGCAGTCCGCGTGTCATTGGAGCGGTTGCCGCGATATTCAGCATGTCGACCGCGTTTTGGTGGGGATGGGCCAACTTCGCCGGCAAACTCCCCGAACCGGCGTTGGCCGGAATCGAGCCCGAAGAGATCGAAGTGCACGGCGATCCCGCCGCCTAAGTTGGTGCGACCAAGCGCAACTCCTGCGCCATGCGAGCCACCCTTCGTTTCCCACCCTTGCATAATGAAGAAATGGCCCCTCTCGACGGACGCGTGATCCTGGTCACCGGCAGCGCCAAACGCATTGGCCGCGGCATCGCCTTGCGCTTGTTCCAGTCAGGGGCCCGTGTCGCTATTCATTACAGCGGTTCGGAGGATGCCGCCCGCGCCACCGCCGCCGAATGCGGCAACGCTCCGGTGTTTCAAGCCAATCTCGAACGCATCGCCGAAATCGAGCGCCTGTTTGCAGATGTCGAACAGCACTTCGGACGCATCGACGGATTGGTCAATAATGCCGCACGCTTCACGCGCATTGACCCGCTGCAGATCACCGAAGCCGACTGGGACTTCATCCTCAACGTCAACCTCAAAGCGACTTTTTTTTGCTGCCAGCAAGCGGCGCGGCGCATGCTCGCGCGAGATGGCGGACGCATCGTGAACATCAGTTCGCTGGGCGGGTTGCGTCCGTGGTCGGATCACGCGCACTACTGCGCGTCTAAGGCCGGCGTCATCATGCTGACGCGCGCCCTCGCCAAAGCTTTCGCTCCGAGAGTGACAGTGAACTCGGTCGCGCCCGGCGTAATTCCGTTTGGCGAGCATGATGAGCGTATCGAGCGTCTGATCTGCAAAACGCCAGCGCAGCGCGCGGGGACCGCGGAAGAGATTGCCGACGCCGTGATTTATTTCCTGAGCGCGACCAACTTCGTCACCGGCCAGGTGTTGGCGGTGGACGGCGGCCTGAGCCAGAAGTGATGCCAGAAGTAGCGCGGCCGCACGTTGAACTCCAGCGATTGACCCGGGGGACGGAGTTGATAAGAACGCCGAACACGAATAGCAGCAACGCTAACCATCGAAGTCTTTCAAGCTTGTTATGAGTCTCTATAGCGCGCCAATATTGATCCGCAACTGTCCCGAGATTTTGGGCGCGACTTCCCCAATCAAGTATGAGAAGGGTCGGGTGAATCGGGCGAGTTGCCCCTAAACTGCCCGGGACGATTACTGTATACTGCTGGAAACAGGCAATGAAATCTCTGTGGGCAGCAACCGAAGACTGACATGCCCCAGACAGCGACCATTCCTTCACGGTTGGTCTCCGCAATCACCCCGGTCCGTGCCGCATGCGCCTTGTTCGGATTCCTATTGTTGTCCGTCGCAATCGGACCCGCGCTCAAATCGTCGTTCGGTGCGCATGGCGTCCTTAATGATTTCCTGAGTTTTTATACGGGGGCCAAGCTTCTGCCCAGGGGGAAGCTTTACAACTATAAATCGACGCTCGATCTTCAGAGACATCTGGGCATGATGAACCCACCGATGGTTTACGATCGACTGCCTTTTTACGCTCTATTGTTCTCGCCCCTCGCCAGACTTGATTACAAGAATGCTTATCTGATTTTTCAAATTGCCTCGATACTTAGCTTCGCACTAGCCGTTCTATGCTGGCGCCGATTTGGAGCCGGCACGTGCCTGCTGCTCGCGGGGTGGAGCAGCGCGATGGCCTTTACCTTACTTCGCGGGCAAGATGTGGCATTTGTGTTCCTATTCGCCTCCGCTTCAGCAGCGCTGCTTCGCAAGGAATACCCCTTCAGTGCGGGTGCAATATTGGCGCTTGGATTGATTAAATGGCATTTCTTGTTGCTCTTTCCGTTGATGATCATTGCAAAGAAACTCACTCGATTTGGTTTAGGCTTTGCTAGTGGCGTGGGAGTCCTGATACTGCTGTCATTCGCCGCATATTCTCAATGGCCAAGTGATTACTGGCACGTACTTCAGATGACTCAAATCACACCTCATCTAACGAGCATGCCGAATTTATGGTCCTTGGTACACGGAGGGCCGGGAGGGCTAGCATTGCAGACGCTCGGAATCGCATTGGGGGCCGTGCTCTGCTGGTGCGCATTTAGATCCGAAAGTAGCTTAGATGAGGCAATGGCGATTTCGTTACTAGCGGGAGTGATTTTTAGTACACATGCCTACGCCTATGACTGCGTATTGATGTTGCCCGCTGTTGCTGCCGCGGCTTCTCGTCTTCACTCGCGACCGAATTTCCAGTTTTGGTTGGCGATTGGCTTCGGTGCCTGCCCGGTTTTACTCCAATTCAAAGGCGGACGGTTTATTGCGCAATTCGCGTTTCTGGCGCTATTTCTCTGGCTTTCGATGGAGGTTATCCGGCGCGGAAAAAGAGAGTAGCCAGCTAGCACCAAAGAATTTGATCTTACCGCAATTCTCTCGAGTATGATTCGCCGCCCTGCTCCTTCACGGCAACGGCGGAAGAGATTGCCGACGCCGTGATTTATTTCCTGAGCGCGACCAACTTCGTCACCGGCCAGGTGTTGGCGGTGGACGGCGGCCTGAGCCAGAAGTGATGCCAGAAGTAGCGCGCGGCCGCACGTTGAACTCCAGCTTCCAGCGCCGGCCGTCGTTTGCCACGAACCACAGCTCCAGCATGCCGGTTTCCGTCACTAGACTTTCGAGCGTCACCGCGACTACCTCGCCCGGCTGGCCCGGCAGCGCCACTTCCACCGGAGTCAACTCCTCCATGTCGGGCGCGATCTCATCCAGCATTTCTCCCGGCGCATCCTGCTTTCGATCAGTTGATTGAAACAGCCGAAACCGCGCGCGCTCGCCGACGCGCAGGGCGAAGCGGCGCTGCTGGATCTGATGGCCGCTGCCTTCCTCCATGCCGAACGGAACCACCGTCAGCGCTTTCAGCGGCGGCTTCATCCCCGGCACCGCGGGCATCGCGGTCTCGATGCCGATGTAGTAACTGCGCGGCACGCCGCCGCGAACCCGCACGCCTCTGCCTTGCCGCGCAAGCCCGTAGTATGCCGCGCCGCGAGCCACCGCGTGCATCAGATCGTCGGACGCCAGCGCTGTCACAGGTTTCGGCAGCCACTGGTTCAGCACTTCCAGCACGCGCTCGCGGACCAGCTTCGCGCGCAGCACGCCGCCATTGAACAACACATGCGTGGGATGTGCGGCGTGACGATGGAGAAAATGCGCCAGGTGCCTGGTAATCGCCGCATCGGCGGCGTAAGGCAAACCAAATTCCATCAGCGACGCGTGCTCTCCTTCGGGCGCCGCGTCCATCGAAACCACCGGCAGAAATCCGTCCAGCAAAATCCGGCGCAAATCGTCGCGCTTCAACTTGGTCTTGATGGTTCCGCCCACCACGCCGGTCCCGCGCCCCAGAATGGTGATCGATTGTTCGTTGATCCTGGCATCTTCCGCCAGCAGTTGTTCCTTCGCGCTGCGGCATTGCTGCCACAGCGCGTCGAATTGGATTGCATCCAGTCTTTTCGGCAGTGTTTGCGCAACGCTATGCGCCAGCGCCGCGTCGATGTTGTCGCCACCCAGCAGAATGTGATCGCCCACCGCAATGCGCTCCAGCGCGATCTCGCCGGCCTGCTCTTTCACGGCGATCAGAGTGAAATCGGTGGTGCCGCCGCCGATATCGATCACCAGCACCAGATCTCCGACGCCCACCTGCTCGCGCCAGTTGGAATTGCGCTCGATCCACGCATAGAACGCCGCCTGCGGCTCTTCCAGCAGAATGACATCGCGGAAGCCCGCCTGCTCCGCGGCCTTCAGCGTCAATTCTCGCGCGACTTCATCGAAGGATGCCGGAACCGTCACCAGCACCTGATGGCTATCGAAGGTTTCCGTGGGATGCGTTTCATTCCACGCCTCTCGCATATGAGCCAAAAGCAATCGCGACGCTTCCAGCGGCGAAATCTTTACGACGCCCTCCGGCGCATTCGGCGGCAGGATCGCGCCTTCGCGGTCCACGCCCGCATGCGCAAGCCAGGACTTCGCGGATGCCACCAGCCGCCCGCCATTCTCCAGGCCCTTCTTCTGTGCAAGCACTCCGACAATCGGCGCCGCCGGATCTAGAAATACAAACGAGGGCAGCAGCGACTCTGCGCGCGCTTCGCTCTCCTGCACCAGCTGAGGAATCGCGAACTGCACGACAGTTTCATCGCGCGCGTAAGCCAGTGCGCAGTTCGTCGTGCCGAGATCGATGCCGATCACCGGCTTCATTTGTACATATCCGGGTAGGCCCGCCGCTGCTCCTCCGCCGTCTCCATCGCAGTGCCGATCTGGATCAGCGGCCCCTTTCCAATTCCCGGACAATAGCGCGCGGTGCGGTTCCAGGTGGCCTTGCGCTCGACGATCTCAGGCCAGAACGGAAACGTCCGGCACTGCGTGGGCTTGGCCGGATGAATACTGCAGCCGTGGCTCTCGAGAAACGAGCACTGCTTGTTGCGAGGCTTGCGGAAGCGCATTTCGCGACGCGTCCGGTACACATATTTCGCTTCGAAGGCCGCAGCGCTCATACCGGTGAATGCAGCGGCGCGCTGCAGATCGTCTTCGGTGAGATAAACGTTGCCCTTCTGATCGCAACAGTTGGTACAGCCGGATTGGCAGGTGAAGCGAACGGTATCCATCAACCATCATCATACTGGTTGGGCGGAGCGGCTCGCCGCGCCGCTCACAACGGATTGCGGCCCTGAATCACGCGGATCAGGAAAACCACGATGGCGATCACCAGCAGAATGTGGATGTATCCATAGAGCGTGTATGACGTAACCATTCCCAAAAGCCACAGCACCATCAGGATCACGAAGATCGTCATCAACATGGCAGATGCCTCCCGTTTTGTCTAGGCAACTGCGAGGCCAAACGGGCCGCACAGCAAAAACAAAGCGCAAACGCACGTTGACTTCAGAAAGTTTTGACAAGGCCGGGGCCTCATCTGGCAAAAGTTACCAGGGTTACTGCGCTGCTTCCAGATCGCCAATCACGAAACGCAACATGGCCTCCAGCAGGGCGGCGCGCGGATAATGGCCTTGATCGGCAAAGGATCGAATGGAGGAATCCGAGGCCTTTTCAAATGGCATCGCCACTGCCAGGTGATCCGCCCGCGCGGCACCCAAGACCGTCGATCCCGGCAGAATCGCATCTTCGTAGGCCAGTTGGCTGTCTTGCCGCTGCGACAGGAACGACATCAACTGCCAGGCCTCCAGCAGCGCTTTCGAAGTGTGCGCGCGATCGGAGACCGCCGGCAAAGAATAACTGGGAACCACCGGATTGGGGTGTGCAGCGAGGAACTGCTGCCGGACTGATTTCTTCAGGCTGGTGAAGGCGGTTGCCACATCTCCCTCGCACTTCCCCAGCTTGAAGCGCTGGATCCAGCCGTTCGCCTGGGCCGGCAACAGATCTGCGATCAGCGAACCGCCCACTGCCCCCGCTACCGAGACAAACGCCGCCACGGCATCCTTCGCTTCCGGATGCAAGGCCAGCGCGGTCTGCACGTCCGGCGCGCCTTTGCTGTAGCCCAGCACGACATATTTGCGCTGATCCGTCACCATGTGATCGCGCAAATACCGGGCGATGGCCGTGCCGTTGGCCTCCGAGGAATCGTTCGGCGGTACCCAGACTTCCACGGTCATCTTATGCTGGTTGCGCATGTGTTCCAGCCCGTCCCCAAACGCAGGAGCGATGGACGAAGCGCACGCGCTGAAAAATCCGGGCACGATCAGCACCCGGTATTTCGTCGCCAGAGGAGTTAAATCCACGCGCGTCTGCGGGGCCGTCTGCAGAAACTGCTCGCAGGCAGGCCAATCGCCGGTGTCCGGATTTTCCTTCTCCCGCACCGAGCAAAACAGGTTGGCGAACTTCACATCCGGCGTGCCGCTCGCCTGAGTTGCCGATACCGGGATCAAATGAACCACCATCACGCGGCCATCGGAGTGAAAAGTGGCGCCAGTCGCAGTGCGTGCTTCCTTGGAGGCCTGCGAGGGAATCACGTAAGAAAGTTTGGCCACCAGACCGGTTTCTTCCAGGCTGCGGCCTACGAACTCGCGCTCATCATCCACGTTCGGGTCAATCTTGTGCGTTACGCCATTGTTGCGGTTATCGCGGTCGAAGCCTATGTCATGCGTGGCCGCGCCCACCCATAGTTCCTGACCTTCCACTTGAAAGGGTGCTTTCCACAAACGCAAATGATGGCGCTGCGCGACTACTTGGATTGGCACCGCGTGCGCCAGCCCGTAATCCTGCACGCGCCCAAAAAGTGTCAGCTCGCTCATAGGGAGTTCTACATACGCTTGCTTGGTAAACGTGGAAATGATGGTATGCAAGACCGCGTCTTTCTTTTCGCGATCAACCTTCACCCAGCCGGCGGCGTCAAACGTCTGCAGCACCCGCTCCTCGCTACCTACCACGACGAAGTTCGTGTTATCGCCGGCATTGCCTTGGGCATCCGTGACTCGCCGCGGAATGCGATCGATCATAGCGGTGGTAACTTCGGCCAGCTTGTAGCTGGCAGGCGCCGCGGTTGCCTCGGGTCCGCGCGAGGCAAATTCTACTTTCACGTGAAAGCTGCCGTCGGGGTTGTCTGAAGAAGTCTTATTGACGCTCAGGAACAGCCGCCCGGCGCGCGAAACCTGGATTTGGCGGCCCGCTCCAATCAGGAATGGCACAGCGGCATCGCTCGATCCGACACGGCCGATCAGCGCTCCCGGCCCCGCTTCGTTCACCGGATAACCCTTGATCAAATCCAGAAAGCCCCGCTGCGCGCCCTGCGGCCCGGCCGAGCGCCCCACAAAATTAACGGTGCCGGTGGTGGTGAATTGGACGGAATCGCCCGCGCGCAGATCAAGGCCGGTGTCGACCCATTGCGCGCTGGCGGCAACATCCAGCTCTTTGGCGAGTTGGTTGGCAGTCTGCGCCAGAGCTGGCAGACACAATAGCAGGAGGGACCATCGCATGAGAACAGTGTACGCCCGATACAATATTGGAATGAAGTCACGGTTACTGGCCCTAGCATTGCTGCTGCCCGGGGTGGCTCTTCCCCAGAAGAAACCGGCCAAACAGGCGGAAGTCAAAATTCAAAGAACCTCGCTCACGCGCGATCAGGAGATGCAACTCGGCAAAGAAGCGGCCGCGCAGGTGGAGCGCGAGATGGAAGTCGTCAAGAACCCCGAAGTCGAGGCCTGGCTGAATCAGATCGGCGGGCGGCTTGCCAAAACGCCGCAGGCCAACGCATATCCCTACTATTTCAAGCTGGTGAACGAGGACTCGATCAATGCTTTCGCACTTCCCGGCGGCCCCATGTACGTGCACACTGGATTGATCAAGGCGGCGGATAACGAGGCCGAAGTCGCCGGCGTGCTGGCGCATGAGATGTCGCATGTCGCGCTGCGCCACGGCGCGGCGCAAATGTCCAAGCAGCAGTTGTATGGCAGCATCTTCGGCGTGCTGGGAGCGCTGGGGGGCGCATTGGGAACGGGCGGGGAATGCACTTTGTGGTGCCAGGCCGTGCAAATGGGCGCGGGATTGGGGAGCAATTCGCTGCTGCTCAAGTTCTCGCGCGGCTATGAGCACGACGCGGACTTGAATGGGGCGCGCATGATGGCCTCGGCCGGTTACAATCCCATCGAGCTCGCGAACTTCTTCGAAAAACTGAAGGCGAAAATGGGAACCGCCGGGGAGCCCAAAGGTCTGCAATCCTGGTTCACTTCGCACCCCGCCACCGGCAACCGCATCCAGTACGTTTCAGAAGACATTCAGTTCTATCCCAAGAGAACTTACTCGGCCTCCACCGGCAACTTCGCGCGCGTGAAGCAAACCGTCGCGGGCATTCCTCCGGCCAAGCCCAAGCCGGCCGCGCTGCTGCAAGCGGCAGAGAACGCCACACCGCGCAACGGAATTCCGCAAGGCTTCAAGGATTATCAGGCCAAGGGATTCTCGATCGCTTATCCCAGCGCGTGGCAAGCGGGCCAGCCACAGCAAGGCGGAAGTCTGTATCTGGTTCCGCCGGGCGGCGCCAAGCAAGGTCAAAACAACAGTGTCGAACTGCTGACCGGCGCCATGATCGATTATTATGTGCCTGCCGGCGGCACGGCGAAGCTCGACGAAACCACTGCGGAGTTCGTGCAATCGCTGGCGAAAGGCGATGCCAGCCTCAAAGCCGAAAAGTCCATACAAACGACGTTGGGCAACAAGAGCGCGCTGCTGACCAGATTGACCACTAAGACGTCTGCGCAGCAGGATCAGGTGGTATTCCTCTACACCGTCGCTCGCGACGCGGGGCTTTGGTACGTAGTGCTGGCCGCAGCGCCTTCGCAAATGGACGATGTCGGCGGATTATTCCGGCAGATGACGCAATCCGTGGCGTTCCCGGATTAAGGGAAGGCACTCCTCAGGGCGCGTCCGGGTGATAATGAGGTTGTGAAAATCCGCATCGCAGGGCTTCTCCTCATTCCGCTAGTGGCGTCCGCGCAGAACGAAAAACCGATCATCGATAACGACCGTGTCACGGTGTGGGACGTGACCTGGACCAAGGACCAGCCAAGCTTTGCCGCGGCGGGCGATCGCGATTCGGTGACCGTTTACCTTTCCGGCGGAGATTTCAAAACCACGACGCCGGATGGCAAATCGCGCACCATCACGCACAAGACGGGCGAAGCCGTGTTTAGACCGAAAGGGTCTCGCCGGTCCGAGACATGGGTGGGAACCGGCACGCCGCCGCGCACCACCGAGATCGCGTTGAAAGATTCCGAAAAGCGGCCGGCGGCCAACACATCAGGCAATCCGCTGGCATTCCCGCGGCCTGGCACCAAGAACTTGATCGACAACGATCGAGTCTTGGTGTGGGATTCGCGTTGGACACCCGGAGTGCCCACGTCCATGCACTTTCACGACAAAGACGTCGTGGTCAGCTACCTGGAGGACGGCGATCTGACGTCCATCGCGCCCGATGGCGCAACCGTGGTGAACCCTTACAAATTTGGGGTCATCCGCTTCACTGCCGGGAACCGCTCGCACAAAGAGGTGCTGACGAAGGGCACGCAGCGCGCAATCATCGTGGAACTGAAGTAAAGCATCGAAGGTTACTTCCGCTCGACGCCGAAGTGGTCCGCGAGTTCATCGGCGTACCCCAGGGGCCCTGTACTGATGTCGTCCCGGTCAGGCAGCATGGCTGCGTTCCAGTCTTCGTAGTCTTTCACCAACCGTTTGAACACGTCTGGCTGGCGTTCTTTCAGGTTGGCGCGTTCCAGAGGATCGTCAACGACATTGAACAGAAACTCGTTTCCCGCGATTTTCAGATACTTCATGTCGCCGTCACGCAAAGCCCGCTGCGAGTTGAAGTGATAGCGCCAGTAAAGCCTTCGGGGGACCGGTGCAGCTCCATGCGTAAGCTGGGGCAGCAGGTTCATTCCGTCCAATGGAAACGCCGGATCGGATGCAGTGCCCGCGGCGGCTAGAAACGTTGGCATCCAATCCATCGTGATCCCCACTTGATCCGTCACGCTTCCCGCGCGGATGTGACCGGGCCAGCGGACCAGAGCGGGAATGCGCAGGCCACCTTCGAGAAGCTCCATCTTCTTGCCGCTAAACGGCCAGGTGTCCGCAAAGCGCTCGCCGCCGTTGTCGCTGGTAAAAACAACGATGGTCTTGTTCGCAATTTTGCCGTCGGAGAGGGCCTTCAATACGCGGCCCACCTGCAAATCCATCCGCGTGACCATCTGCATGTAGGTCTTCATGGATCCGCCGTCATAATCGAAGAGCGACTTGACGCGTTGCGACTCGGCTTCATCACCGGGTCCTTCCCACGGCCAGTGCGGGGCGTTGAAGTGCAGGCTCAGCAAGAAGGGCTGTCCTGTCTTTGCGTAATCGCCAATCACTTTGACGGCGCGGTCGCCGATCAAATCCGTCAGATAGCCGGCTTGGTGAACCTTCACATCGTCGTCCCACAAGTCCCCCGTGTCCGTGCTTGCAACTCCGTATTTGTGAGTGAAATAATCGAGCGCTCCCCAGCGGAATCCCCAAAAATGGTCATAGCCACTCTTCAGAGGTCCGAAATTCGGCAGGCCTCCCAGGTGCCACTTGCCTACGAGCGTCGTTCCGTAGCCGGCTTTCCTCAATAGGGACGGTAGCGTCGGATGCTCGGGAGGCAAGCCGTATAGGTTTGGAGGCCGCACTGGCTCTTCGAGTCCGACGCGCAACCGGTACTGGTATCTTCCGGTGATCAGCGCCGTCCTGGTCGCGGAGCAGACGGC
>DATJEI010000292.1:0-21019 GCA_035496735.1 Bryobacteraceae bacterium
ACGCCGAGGTCCTGATAAAAGGTGAGATATTGACGAAGCTGTTCGGGGGTCATCGAGAAACGTGCAGGGCCAGGCGCAGGCGCAGCGCCTCATCGAAAATACGCCCCGCGACCGCGCGTTTGGAGGCGCGCTGCACCGGAATAGTCTCGCCCGTGCGCGTCACCAGAACCACTTCATTTTCGTCGGATTCGAATCCGGTCCCGGGCCGCGAAACCACATTGCCCACCACCATATCGCAGTTTTTCTGCTGCATCTTGCGGCGCGCTTCCTCGATCATATTATCGGTCTCGGCGGCAAAACCGATCAGCAGGCGATCGCCTTTTTTAGTGCCAACCTCGGCCAGAATGTCGGGGGTAGGCTCCAGATCCAGCGACAGGCGTGCCGCCGTCTTCTTCATCTTGTGCAGGGACGGATTCGGAATGTGATAATCCGCGACAGCCGCAGCCTTGATCACGATCGTCGCTTCCGTCAAGTGATCCATCACGGCCTGGCGCATCTCGATCGCTGTGCGCACCGGAATCAGCGTAGCCTCGCGCGGCGGCGGCAAACTCACGGGTCCCGACACCAGCACAACGCGTGCGCCCCGCGCCGCCGCTTCCTCCGCCAGCGCATAACCCATCTTGCCGCTGGAGCGATTGCTCAGATAGCGAACGCCGTCGATTGGCTCCTGCGTGGGGCCTGCCGTGATCAGGATGGTTTCGCCCTCCAGATCCTGCCTGATGTTCTTTTTGCTCACGGCGAGCACGGCGTTGGCGATTTCCGCCGGCTCGGCCAATCGCCCCGGCCCGATGGTGCCGCAGGCCAGCAAACCTTCGCCCGGTTCGACGATCACGTGCCCGCGCCCGCGCAACGTCTGCACGTTCGACTGGGTAGCCGGATGGTTCCACATATTCGTGTTCATCGCCGGCGCCAGCACCACGTTGCCGGTGAATGCCAGATAGGTGGTGGTCAGCAGGTCATCCGCCAGGCCATGGGCGAACTTGGCGATCAGGTCCGCGGTGGCGGGCGCGACTACCAGCAGTTGATTCTCTTGCGCCAGGCGGATGTGGTCGATGGCGCTGGCGAGCGTGTCATCAGCGCTCGCGGCCGAAAATAAATTCGTGTGGACCTTACGGCCGGTGAGGGCGGCGAAGGTGAGCGGTTTCAGAAATTCTTCCGCCGCGCGGGTCATGATCACGTCTACCGCGAAGCCGCGCTCCATCAGCGCGCGCGCCAGCTCCGCCGCTTTGTACGCGGCAATGCCTCCGCCAACGCCCAGCGCGACGTTCATAAATCCCCGCTATTCTTCGGCGAGTGCCGGCAGTGTCTTGTGTATCGCGGCGTCTTCGTAAGGCACCAGTCCGCGCCGTACTTCTTCCATGGCAGCCACCGTGGGTTTCTTCGAAGTCGTGGGCAGCATGCTGCGCGAACCGCCCTGCAGTTGGCGCGCGCGTTTAGCGGCCACGATGATAAAGCGGTAGGCGCTAGCTTCCGGATCGTCCGGAATCACGTTCTGCGCTACCTGCTTCAGATTTGATTCAGCCATTTTAAGCTTCCTTTTTAACCGTCGAAAATGTTTCCAATATCGGACGAATCTCGTCTTCCATCCGGTCGCGCCGGCTGCGGGTGGCCTTCACGATCGCAACCAGCGTCTCGACCGAAGCCGCCACTTCCCGGTTCACCAGCACGTAGTCATACAGAGAATAATTGCGAATTTCTCCCGCCGCATCGTGCAGGCGGCGCAGGATCACGGCTTCCGAGTCCTGGCTGCGAGCCCGCAGCCGCTCTTCCAGGATCTGCCGGCTGGGCGCCAAAATGAAGATCGAGACCCCGGCCGGAATTCTTTCTTTTAATTGTCGCGCACCCTGCACGTCGATGTCGAGCACCAAGTCGTACCCTTCGGCTGCGGCGCGGTCCAACTCGCTAATATGCGTGCCGTAGTAATTCCCAAAGACTTCCGCGTGCTCCAGGAACTCTCCGCGGGCGACGCGCTCCTCGAAATCCGCACGCGAGATGAAGAAATAGTCCACGCCGTCGCGTTCGTCGCCGCGCGGATAACGCGTGGTGTAGGACACCGAAAACCGCAGCCTGGGCACCAGCCGCATCAGTTCACCGACCAATGTTGACTTGCCCGATCCGGAGGGCGCTGAGATGATAAAGACCGTCGTCATTCCGCTTTATTCGAGATTCAGCGACTGCTCGCGTATCTTTTCGATGGCGGCTTTGGCGGCCAGCGCCAAATCCGTGATCTTCATGGCCGGCTCACCCGCGCCGCTGGTCTTCGAAAGAATAGTGTTGGTTTCCCGATTCATCTCTTGTAGCAGAAAGTCCAGCTTCTTGCCTACTTCGCCGCCCTCATCCAGCAGCGCCGCCAGTTGTCCGGAATGGATCTTCAAACGGGCCAGCTCTTCGCCGATGTCGCTGCGGTCGGCCAGGATCGCCGCTTCCTGCGCCAGTCGCTGCGGATCGATCTGGATGCCTTTCGCCACCTCCTGCAGGCGCTCAGCCAGCCGCTTCTGAAAATATCCCGAGGCGGCTGCGCGAAGCTGTTCCATTTCTTCGGCGGCGGAACTCAAGCGCTGATTGTGGCCCCGCAACTCATCGGCGATATCGTGTCCTTCGCGGGAGCGGAATTCATTGAGCTCGTCGAGCGCCGCGGCGAGGGCTGTATCCAGCGCGCCCTCTACTCCTTCGGGCGGCCCTGCGTATTCGGCCGCAGTGAACATGCCAGGGATGCGCAGCGCCGCGTTGAGATCCGGCTTCGATTCTAGGTCATGCGCCGCCGCTTCTTCGCGAAAAATGCGCAAGTAGTCATGCAGGAAGTCGCGATCGAGGGCCAGCACCGCATCTCCCGCCGTCTTTTTCGGAACCGACACGCGCACTTCTACGTGCCCGCGCACCACGCTCGATTTCACCTTCGCCCGAATGGCGCCTTCAAAGAGCTCCAGCGCCGGAGGAACTTGAATCAACAGGTCGAGGCTGCGATGATTCACGCTTTTTGCGCTCACCACCAGTTCTCCATCGCCCAGCGGATAGCGCACACGTGCAAAGCCGGTCATGCTGCGCAACGGAGCAGGCATTCGATCTATCTATTATGAATGAGAACTCGTTGATAGGCAGGACAGGTCCGTGGGCTGTTTTCAAACGCCGGTTTTCTTCGAGCGTCGGATCTGGATTACCGGGATCAATGAATTGGCGGGCTCCTGCGCCGCAGGACGGGCGCGCTGCGAGCTGATCTCGGTGTTGAGACTGGAGACGAATGCCTCGATCTGGCGCTGCATTTCGGCCATCTTCTCCCGCATATTCAAAATGATTTCCACTCCGGCCAGGTTCACGCCCAGATCGCGGGTCAGCTTGAGGATCACCTCCAGCCGCTCCACGTCGTCTTCCGTATAGAGCCGCGTGTTGCCCTCGCTGCGCGATGGCTTGAGCAGTCCTTCGCGCTCGTAAAGGCGCAAGGTCTGCGGGTGAATCTGATATTGCTCGGCGACTGCCGAAATCATGAACGCGGCTCGTTTTGCCTTGGAACTTCCCTTGGACATGGGATTACACCTTGCTCCAGATTTCCGCCCGCGGATCGCCGGGGTTGAGCGTCGCGTACTCGCGCAATAATTCCTTCGTGCGTTCATCGTGCACCTCCGGTGCCTGAAGCACGATCTCGACGATCTGGTCGCCGCGGGCCCCGGTTCGCGAATTCTGCACGCCCCTCTCGCGCATGCGGAACTTTTGTCCGTTCTTGGTGCCTTGCGGAATTTTGAGCTGCGCGCGGCCATCGATGGTGGGCACTTCGATCTTAGTGCCCAAGCCGGCCTCGTCGATGCGTACCGGGACTGTGATCAGAATGTCATCGCCGTCGCGCCGGAAGAAAGGATGATCTTCCACCCGCACGGTGATGTAGAGATCGCCGCCCGGCGCTCCGTGGGTCCCTGCGTTCCCCTTCCCGGCCACACGCAGACGCGAGCCTTGCTGCGCTCCCGGGGGAATCCGCACCTCCACCGTTTCGGCGTGCGAAATGCGGCCGTCGCCGTGGCAAGTCGGGCACTTGTTGGTTAAGCGGCCGCTGCCTTCGCAGCGCGGGCAAGTCAGGCTGAAGCGCATGGCGCCTGCCATTTGGGTCACGTTGCCGCTGCCGTTGCATTCCGGGCATACCGTATTGCCGCCGGATCGTGCGCCGCCGGTGCCATTGCAGGTGGTGCAAACTTCCTGGCGATTGATCTTGAGACGCACCTGCGTTCCGCGAATGGCCTGCCAGAAATCGATGCTAAGGCCGTATTCGAGGTCGGTGCCCTTTTCGGGTGCGGTCTCCTGAGGCTCATGCTGGCGCCCGAACCACTGGCTGAAGATATCCTGAAAATTCGCCGATTCGCCGGCTCCGGCACCCGAGGGACGGCCACGCGGGCTTCCCGACCCGGCCGCTCGCGTGAACTCCGAGAAGTCGAACCCTCCGAAGCCCATATTGGGACCGGTTCCAGCGCCGCCGGGGCTTCCAGGACCGCCTGTCGGCATGCCGTTCTCCGAATAGAAGCCGTACTGATCGTACATCTCTTTCTTCTTCGGCTCGCTCAGAATATCGTAGGCTTCCTGTACCTTCTTGAAGCGGTCCTCGGCGGTCTTGTCGCCGGGATTCAAGTCCGGATGATGTTTGCGGGCGAGCTTGCGGTAGGCTTTGCGGATCTCATCCGCGCTCGCGGCGCGCTCCACTCCGAGAGTCTGATAATAGTCGTTCTGCGGCATACGCAGGGTAGGTCGGGCCCACAGCCCGACCCCTTTCCCCGACCCATTTACTTCTTGTCTTCAACGTCCACGAACTCGGCGTCGACGACGTTGTCCTTAGGTTTTTCCGAGCTTGCGCCATCAGCCCCTGGCCCCTGGCCCCCGGCGCCTGGCCCTTGCCCGCTGGGTCCGCCGCCAGGACTCCCGGCCTGCGACTTGTACATCGCCTCCGCCAGTTTATGGCTGGCCTGAGTGAGAGTATCTGTGGCTTTGCTGATCTCTTCCACGCTGCCGCCGGACATGGCCTTGCGCGTGGCCTCGAGCGCCGCTTCGACGTTCTTAGCGTCGTCATCGCCGATCTTGTCGCGATGCTCCTTGAGCATTTTCTCGACCTGGTAAACCATCGAGTCAGCCCGGTTGCGCGCATCGATTTCGTCCTTGCGTTTGCGGTCCTCGGCGCCGTGTGACTCGGCGTCCTTGGCCATCTTGTCGACCTCTTCTTTGCTGAGGCCGGAGGAGGAAGTGATGGTAATCTTCTGCTCGTTGTTGGTGGCCTTGTCTTTGGCCGTGACGTTCAAAATGCCGTTCGCATCGATATCGAACGTCACCTCTACCTGCGGGATGCCGCGCGGCGCCGGCGGAATGCCAACCAACTGGAACACGCCCAGCATGCGGTTGTCCTTGGCGAGGGCGCGCTCGCCCTGGTACACCTTGATCTCAACCGAAGTCTGCGAATCGGCGGCCGTCGAGAAGACTTCGCTCTTGCGAGTCGGAATCGTGGTGTTGCGATCGATCAGCTTGGTGAATACGCCGCCCAGCGTCTCGATGCCCAGTGAAAGCGGGGTCACGTCCAGCAGCAGCACGTCCTTCACTTCCCCGCCCAGCACGCCGCCCTGCACGGCCGCGCCAACCGCGACCACTTCGTCGGGGTTCACGCTGCGATTCGGGTCTTTGCCGAACAAATTGCGGACCATCTCCTGCACCTTGGGAATGCGCGTGGAACCGCCCACCAGCACCACTTCGTCAATTTGCGCGGGCGTCACTCCGGCATCCGTCAGCGCCTTCTTGCAAGGTTCGACCGTCCGCTCCAGGATGTCCGCCACCATTTGCTCAAAACGCGCGCGCGTCAGCTTGATCGCCAAGTGCTTGGGGCCGCTGGCGTCGGCAGTCAGAAACGGCAGGTTGAGCTCGGTCTCGAGCAGCGTCGAGAGCTCGATCTTGGCTTTTTCGGCCGCTTCCTTGAGGCGTTGGAGCGCCATCTGGTCCTTCGAGACGTCGATGCCCTGGTCGCGCTTGAACTCCTGGATCAGCCAGTCAATGATACGCTGATCGATATTGTCGCCACCCAAGTGCGTGTCGCCATTGGTCGACTTCACCTCGACAACGCCATCGCCCACTTCGAGAATTGAGATGTCGAAGGTGCCTCCCCCGAAGTCATAGACCGCGATGGTCTCATTCTTCTTGCGATCCAGGCCGTAGGCGAGAGCCGCCGCCGTCGGCTCATTGATGATCCGCATCACTTCCAGGCCCGCGATCTTGCCAGCGTCTTTGGTCGCCTGCCGCTGGGCGTCGTTGAAGTAGGCCGGCACCGTGATCACCGCTTTCGTGACCTTCTCGCCCAGATAGGCTTCGGCCGCTTCCTTCAGCTTGCCCAGGATCATCGCCGAGATCTCGGGGGGCGAATATTTTTTGCCACTGATATCGACGCGCGCGTCATCGGTATCTCCAGCCACCACTTTGTAGGGAACCAGCTTCATTTCCTGATTCACTTCGTCGAAGCGCCGTCCCATGAAGCGCTTGATTGAATAAACCGTGTTCTCCGGATTGGTGACCGCCTGCCGTTTGGCCACTTGACCGACCAGGCGCTCGCCGCTCTTGGCGAAGCCGACTACCGACGGAGTCGTGCGCCCGCCCTCCTGATTAGGGATGACGACCGGCTGGCCGCCTTCCATCACCGCCACTACGGAGTTAGTAGTTCCAAGGTCTATCCCAATGATTTTACTCATGATATTACGTCCCTCTCCCGTCACTAAGCGTTAAACTCTCGGCTGTTAATTTAGCCTGTGACCATTATGCAAGTTTAGTGTGTTGTTGTCAAGTATGGCGTAAATCTTAGATCTGTAATGCCCCCAGCCACTTGACAGGGAGGTAGGCAGCCGTGGCGTTCGCCAGTTTTTGGTCGGCGGTAATAAGATGGGTCCGGTGTTGGAGAGCGACAGCGATATAGAGCGAATCATAGAAAGTGCGATCATACGTCCGGGCAATTTGAAGGGTACGATCAAGTAGCCCGGAAGCGGGAACGGTTAGCGTTTGCAGGTCCGCGATAAGCTGAATTGCCGCAAGAGTTTCTTCCGCTGAGAGCCGTTGATGCCGCGCTGCTTTCCAAAGAAGATTGCCGCACTCGGGGAAGAACAGATCAGGAACGATAAAGTCTGTGGCGCCCATAGCAGCGCTGCGCAGCAATTCCAGCGCGAGAGCGGAACATGGCTCGTCAGGCAGGAACCACTTCGCCGCGACGCTGGCATCGATCACAAATATCAACGCTCGCGATCCTCACGCTGCAGTTCCTCGGTGGTTGGAAAGGGGCCTAGGCCGGCCGGCTTCCCTGCCCGCAACTTCAGGACCTGCTGAAACAATCGCTGCCTCCGCTTAAGCTCTTGGGCGGTCGGCACGTTCTCTTCAAGCAACGAAATGACTTCCCCTGCAATGGACTTGCGATGCTGTTTGGCGCGGTTGCGCAGAGCTTCATAGAGCTCATCGGGGACATTTTCGACGTATAGGGTAGCCATAGGGAATCCCTAGGGTTACCCTAGCACAGTGGAGAACTCAGCTGAGCATTTAGAGTGTAAAGATGATTCGCGGCGATCTGTGGTTGATACGGCACGGTGAAACCGAATGGAGCGCCTCCGGCCGGCACACGTCATCGACGGACCTGGCGCTGACGGCGGAAGGCGAGCGCAAGGCAGCGGCGGTGGGAAGACTGCTCGCTGGCAAGACGTTTGCGCTGGTGCTTGCGAGTCCGCTGCGTCGGGCCCTAGAAACGTGCCGGTTGGCAGGATATAGCGCGCAGGTAACGCCGGACCTGCGTGAGTGGGGCTATGGCTCCTATGAGGGCCTCACTACCGCGGAGATTCAAGTTCAGAACCCTGGATGGACCATCTGGACCGGCACTCCGCCGGGGGGCGAATCGGCGGAGGAAGTGGGTGCGCGCGCGGACCGGGTGATTGCCAGAGCGGCTGCGGCCGGAGGCGACGTGGCGCTGTTTGGCCACGGCCACATGTTGCGCGTGCTGGCGGCGCGCTGGCTAGGATTGGAGCCAACCGGCGGCCGTCTGCTGGCCCTCTCGACTGGGTCGGTGAGCGTGCTGGGCTACGAGCACCAGACGCGCGTGGTGCAGGGATGGAATCGGACGACCTAGGGGCGGGTCGCGTCAGGGGCACTCGCTATACCGTCTTCTCCGATCAAATTATCCCCGCGCAGCGCCCATAGCTCGTGACCAAGAATATTTCGGGGGGCAGAGACTCGCCACTTGCGCGCGACAACCTGTCAAATCCCGGCGTACCAGGCATAGCCTGCTTCGGGAGACGCCGAGCCCAGACCCTTCCCAAACGCTTTCAAACTGTCGGTGACCGTCAGGCCGGTGATGAACTTCACGCTCTTGTAGCCAAGCTGGCGTGGGACCCGCATGCGCAGCGGCCCGCCATTGCCCACGGGAATTTCGGGGCCGTTCATGCCATAGGCGAGAACAGTCTGCGGATGCAAGGCATCGGCCATATCGATGCTATCCCACCAGCCGGGATCGATCGAGGAGTAAACCACGTATTTCGCTTGCGGCTGAATTCCAACCACTTCCAGAACATGGGAGAGAGGCCGCCGATCCACTCGGCTATATACGACCAGCCCTCTTCACACACCAGTTGTGTGATCTGGCTGCGCGACGGGTAGCTGTTCAGGTGGGCCAGCGAAAACGAGGCGGGCCGGTCGACCATGCCGCTTACTGAGAGCCGCCAGTCCGCGAATCCTCCGGCCTGAAGTCGCCTGAAGGCTTCACTCGGTGGCGCGATTTCGTTGGCAACTGGGATCTTCGAAATCTGGCTTTTAGGAAACTCACGAGCTAGCGAGTGCCTGGTCAGTAGCCGATGGGAAGCGTAATTCAGAGTTTCGCCGACGCCGTAGAATCCGCCGTGATCCGGCGGGATCAGTGCCTGCCTTTGCGCCAGGCGCGCGGCTAGGCCCAGGCCCGTTACGCCCGCCGCGGTCGCGAGTCCGGTTGTGATCAGTTTGCGGCGTGAGAGATTGGTCATGTGCGCTCCATATGCGTGCTGGCGTGGCCCGTGATCATCGCTCGCATGCGGCTCCGGAATCCGGCACGGCAAACCATCACAATATGAATCAGCAGAAAGAGCAGCAGAAACACGGAAACGAAGAAGTGCATCGTGCGCGCGGATTGCTGGCCCCCTAATAGCGTGACGGCTGCCGGAACCGCGGAAACAAAGGCCGGAGACATCGCCAGGCCCGTCCAGATTACCAACGGGAACAGAACAAAAATCACGAACAGATAGGCGAGCCGCTGCAGCGCGTTATACGTCCAGGCTTCAGCTTCACTCGGCCGCTCCAAGCGCAAGTTCTTGGCGATAGCAATCGATAACGTCCGCCACGAAAGATCACCTTCGCGCGACATCAGATTATACCGGAAATGCCCCGTAAACAGGCCGTAGGTTGCGTAAAGCAAGCCGGTCAAGACCACCACCCAAGCAGATTGAAAGTGGAGATACCGGCTCCAGCCGTTCTGGTCCGGCAGCACGTAATCATAGCCGGTCGGCACGAGGTTCCTCGAAGCCGGGATCGGCAGCTTGAACAGCGTTGGAGTATGTACGTTGCCAGTTTCGCCCCAATAGAAACGCGGATGAGAAACCACAATTTCAGCTCCGCTGACCAGCAGTGCGAAAAAGCATAGGGTGGTGATCCAGTGAGTGAGGCGGACCAGCGCAGAGTGCCGCGAAGGAACCGTCGCGGCCGGGAACGCGGAGGCGGAACTTGGGACACAAGCGGAATCGCCCACACGGGAATGGTATCAGTCGCCACGTTCTCATGGGCAGGCCACAGGGGAAGGGCGGACCCGGCACCGGCGAACGTTTCCGAGAGATATACTGTCAGTCCTGGATCGACAGCCGGAGGATTGTATATGTCAACCAGACGGTCAACTGTTACCATCGCGAGTTCGATCGCCGGGCTTGTTCTTGCCGCAACACCTGCGGCGCCGCAAAATTCTAGGGGGCCATACGCAACTTACCCCGTGCAGATAACTGCTCCGACGGTAAACAATTCGCCGACGCGGCCTCATACACCAGGACCTCCTCAAGAAATCCCCAGGCACCACCCTCCCGCCAGAACAAGCTCGGGAAGTGTTGCAGACCCTGTCGTGCAGACCTCTACCCCGGCACCCGCCGCAGCCTTGAGTCTGGGGAATTGGGAAGGCCTGGGCGTTGGCTATGCGGGATTTAGCATTACAGCGGTGCCTCCGGATCCAAACCTGGCGGTGGGACCCAACCATATCGTCCAGTGGGTAAACAATGCTGTTGTGGTCTTCAACAAGCAGGGGATCCAAATTCAAGCGCCCGTCGCCGATAGTACCTTCTGGGGCGCGGGGTCAACCTGTAATCAATTGGGCGGGTACACCGACCCGGTCGTGCAGTATGACAGGGCCGCCGACCGCTGGGTGGTGGCTGAGGTCGCTTTACCGCTGTGGCCCGGTTTTATTGGCCAGTACGCCCAGTGTTTCGCAGTCTCAAAAACCTCCGATCCCACATTCGTTTCAGATGCGAACGGGAATAATACGTCGTACTATACGTGGACCTATGGTTTCGGAACAACTGTGAATGACTATGACAAGATCGCGGTCTGGTCAGACGGCTACTACGTCACGTGGAACATTTTTCAGAATGGCCTCACTTTCACTGGACCGGAGGCGTGCGCGTGGAGCCGCATGGACATGCTGGCGGGCGTCTCTGCGCCCAGGTTCGTGTGTTTTAAGCTTTCGAGCGCCTACGCCAGTCTCTTGCCTTCCGACTTGGATGGACCGACTCCTCCTCCTACCGGCTCGCCGAATTTCTTCATGGCCATCGACCCGGGCTCAGGCGCGCTGCAACTCTGGAAATTCCATGCGGACTTTGTGAACAAGAGCAATTCCACCTTCACCGGCCCGACCTCCATTCCCGGCGTGGCTGCATTCACGGCGCCATGTCCCGCTACACAGGACTGCATTCCGCAGCCTGCAACCACGCAAAAACTGGATGCCATCGGCGACCGCCTCCTGCACCGTCTCGCGTATCGCAATTTCGGCAGCCATGAGTCGATCGTCGCGAACCACACGGTTCTCACCGCAGACGGAAACACGGGCGTCCGCTGGTATGAGGTGCGAAATCCCAACACGACACCCACCATTTATCAGCAAGGGACCTTTGCGCCGGATAGCGACAACCGCTGGATGGCAAGCATCGCCATGGACCAGACGGGCAACATAGGGGTCGGCTACAGCGTCTCCGGAGCCTTAACCTACCCATCCATTCGATACACTGGCTGGGAAGTTGGCAACCCCGGCGGTAGCTTGCAGGCCGAGACGGATCTCGCAACAGGCTCCGGATCTCAAACCGGTTACAACCGCTGGGGAGACTACTCCGCGATGCGAATCGACCCAATCGACGACTGCACCTTTTGGTACACGCAGGAATACCAGGCGACCACGGACACCGTCGCGTGGAACACGCGTCTGGGTTCGTTCAAGTTCCCGAGTTGCGGGAGTGCGGTTCCCGTCCTGACCACGATCACGGTCTCGCCGGCCAGCGCCTCGATGCAGACAGGCGCGCAACAACAGTTCTCGGCCACCGGCTATGATCAGTTCGGCAACTCGTTGAGCCCTCAGCCGAGCTTCACCTGGACGGTGGACGCTGCCGCAGGCAGCATCACCCCGTCGGGTTTGTTCACCGCCGGGGGGGCCACCGGGGGGCCCTTCACCGTGACCGCGACGAGCGGCAGCACTACGGGTACTGCCAGCGTGACGGTGACCAGCGGGTCAGCGGACTTCACGCTCTCGGCGAGCCCGGCCTCGCAGTCCGTCAGACGCGGTAACACAGCCACCTATACCGTGGCTATTACGCCGATCAACGGATTCAATGGGTCAGTCACTCTCAGCCTCACTGGCCAGCCGTCGGGGAGCACCATCTCTTTCACTCCCAATCCAGCCGCCACCACTTCGACCCTTACAGTGAAGACTTCAAGGTCCAGTACTACGAAAGCCTATACGCTCACAATCAAGGGACTGAACGGCGGGTTGAACCACACAACCACGGCGTCTCTGACCGTCACCAAGTAGCGCAACATTAGTGCGCCGGGCTGCCCGGAATGGTCTTCCGGTACTGCGGCCATTTCGCGACCAGCTCGTCGACGACTGCATGTCCCACGCGCCAGGCGGCTTCGAGCGAGGGCAGAAACCCGGTGAACGAGCCGCGTACGTTAAACGCTAAACCTTCGGCGGCGGTCATCGATCCGGCAGGCGAATCGTAGTCGCTCGCGGTGCGCAGCACCAGCACGCGGTTCAAATCGGCTCGGCCGGCCTTCGCAAGGAATGTTAGCGATTGCAGAGTGCCGGTGTCCTCCATGCCGGTCGTGACATAGTTGCCTTGACCGCCGGTATGATACTTCACCCAGTCGTTGGCCCACTGGTTCATCAGCTTGCCGTGCCAGAAGGTGCTGGAGGAAAGCGTGTCGCCTTTAAGGACGAATGGCGCGCGCTGCGCGTTGGGCCCGGGATACAAGGCACGCTCCTTATGCAAGGCGTCCGTGTCCATCAGCGGCACGTTTTGCGTCAGCCGAAAAGCCCAATCAACCAAGGCTGCATTTAAGTGATACGCTTCGCCGTTGTTGGGCGTGACCAGCGGCAATTCGTAGGGCGTGGCCTTGCGCAACGGGACATAACCGGTTTTCCAATCCTTCGGAATCTCGCGGGCGTCGATCTCATAGCCGATGTCGCCGTCGACCACCCACTCGGCCCACGCGGCTGAGCCCAAACTGCCGTCGGCGGGATCGATGCCAGCAATGCCCGCCACCAGCCAATAGGCTTTGGTAAGGTCGAAGCGCGGGTCCATGCCGAGTGCCATGATGGTCGCGGCCGCTTTAGCCGTGCCGATGCCGGTGAGCACCGCCAGCACGCCGCCGGAATTCATGCGCAGATCGTGATAGCCCTGCGGGAAAGGGATCACGCGGTCGAGCTTTTCGCGCTCCACCCAATACTGCAGCTCGCCGGGTTGATCGCCGGTGTCGGCGCCGCGCTCGAACATAGTTACCACCACCACCTTGATGGGGATGGGACGTTTCTTCGCTGGAGCCTGGGCCGCCACCGCAAGCAGCGCCACCAGCGAAAGCAGGACACGGAAACGCATGCGTTCATAATAAATGTGTGGAGAGCGCACTGTCAGCAGCTGCCGCGCCCGCGCGCTTGTGGCTCTGGCCCAATTTGCTAAGCCTGGATGCTCCCGTAGTCGCGGTGCTGTGGCAGATCTTGTTTGCGCGCTGCTTCCAGGTGCCGGTGGATGCGCTCGCGGCTCTTCTGCTGCTCGCGACGGTGTGGTTAATCTATGCGGCCGACCGGACGCTGGATGCATGGCGAGGCCATACCTACTCCCCGCGGCATGAGTTCTACCGGCGTCGCTGGCGCGGGCTACTTCCGGTGTGGATGGCGGTCTTCGGTTTCGCAACCTGGCTGGCGGCGGAGCGGTTATCGCCGGGGCTGTTTCTGCGCGGGTCGATTTTACTCGCGGCCGTCGGCGTCTATTTTGCGCTGGTGCATTCGAGCGTCCTGCGATTGCACAAAGAGGCTGCAGTGGGCGTGCTCTTCGCGCTGGGCGCTTCGCTGGTGGCTTGGGGAAAGGTGAAGACTCCGGCGGACGTCACGACGATTCTTCTATTCTCGGGACTGTGCTGGATGAACTGCATCGCAATCCAAAAATGGGAGGGTGAAAAATTAGATTGGTCGCCCAGCATCGCAGCTCTTGTCGTGGCATTCGCAGCGGCAGTCCTGCTCTATGCGGATCGTCCGGTGCTGGGAGGCGCGGAACTAGCCAGCGCTTTTGGATTCCTGCTGCTGGATCGGGCGCGGCCGAGGCTGTCGGCGGATGCCGTGCGGGTGTTGGCCGACGTGGCTCTGCTGAGCCCGGTATTTTTCCTGCCGATGGTACGCGGGTAGTGGCGGCTTGCGGCCGCCGTCCCCAAGGCGCCATGAACTGCGATCGCATCGCGCGCTGGTATCGCTGGCTCGAGTATGCGGGCTTCGGGCGCGCGCTCAAACGGCGGCGAGGAGCGTTTCTGAGCGATGTAGCCGATGCGCGGCGGGTGCTGGCGCTGGGCGATGGCGACGGCCGTGCGCTGGCGGCATTGCTGGCGGCCGCTCCGGATGCGCGCGTCGATTACATCGATGTAAGCGCGCGGATGCTGGATTTGGCTCGGGCACGCGCCGGCGCGAAACGCGTCGCCTATCGAAACGACGACGCGCGTACTGCGCCGCTGCCGGCTGCTCAGTACGACCTGATCGTCACGCACTTCTTTCTCGATTGCTTCGATGAGATGGATTTGGAACCACTGATCGCGCGTTTGGCGGACGCTGCCTCGCCCCACGCGCGATGGCTGGTCTCGGAGTTTCGCGGGAATGGCTGGCTGGTACGCGCTCTCTACCTCTTCTTCCGCACCGCGACCGGGCTGCGCACGCGCCGGCTGGTGGATCACCATCCTCTTCTGAAACGTCACGGATTCCGCTTAGTGCGGCAGGAACATGCCTGGCGCGGGTTACTAGCCTCGGAGCTGTGGGTGGGCGATGCAGTCATGTCCCCGAACGTGTAGACTGGTTCGCCATATGCGAATCCTCATGGAAGTGAAACTCCCGCTTGAGCCCTTCAACTCTTACATCAAGGACGGTTCCGCCGGAACCAGAATGCAAAAGATACTGGCGGATGCCAAGCCGGAGGCGGCGTACTTCGGCGACCGCGACGGCCACCGGGGAGGGATCATCGTCGTCAATATGGATCATGCGTCCCAGATACCGGCGCTGGCCGAGCCCTGGTTCCTCGGCTTTAACGCCAGTGTCGAATTCAGCATCGTGATGACGCCGGAAGATCTCGAGCGCGCGGGGCTGGAAGCACTGGGCAAGAAGTGGGCCTAGTAGCCTGACGCCGCAGCGAGTGGCAACCCACACGGGATACCTACCGCTGGCGAATTGCCTGGATCAACAGCGCCACGCCAACGCACACCAGGCCGGCGTGAACATATTTGAGAAACGTGTCTCCACGCAGGCGGTGATTGATCATTCTGCCCAGAAATATAGCGGGAAGAGCAACGGGCAGCGACATCAGGAAATAGCGGGTTATAGCGGGAACCCACAGTCCAGTGAACCAGTATCCCGCCATGGCGACGAAGCTAGCGGGCAAGAAATAACCTTGTAAAGTCGCGCGGAAGTGTTGCGGAGACCAACGGCGCATCGCGCCATAGATCACTAACGGGGGGCCGTTCATTCCGTACGCGCCTCCCAGCAAGCCCGCCAGGAATCCGCAGCCCAGAAGCCACGCGCGATTGTCGTTGTGCAATTGGTGCGGACTCTTGCCCGCCAGAAAGTATCCGGAAAATGCCACGATCACCAGCGCGAGGACCCCTTTAACGAGGTGCTGATGAACGCTGGTCAGCAGCGTAATGCCCAAGGGAATGCCCAGAAATGTCGGGCCCAGCAGCCAGCCGGTGCTCCGCACGTGAATTTTTCGCCAGTCCTGCACGACTACCACGGCGGCGATGACGATCGAGAGGAGGACGGCAAGGGGGGCGGCAATCTCAATCGGAATACTGAGGGCCAGCAGCGGGACTGCAATCAGCGCTTCACCAAAGCCAAATGTCGACCGGATCAAGGTGGCGAAAAACACCACGAGAAGGACGTGCAGAGTGGTCGTGTCCAATTCCGTTCCTTAACCCAGCGGGAATCGCTTGACCTTCAAGTGTAGCTTTGTCGCTGGAGCGTCCGCGACCTCAGACGTGGTGTATACTAAGGTCAGTTGGCGAATAGTTGGGTGGGCGCAAGCCCACTTTTTTATTGGCTGGCAGCATTTTGATGGGACGGCAAAGCCAGATGGCGGACCGTGAGGCTGTCATAGAGAAAGTAATCGATATCGCTGAAAGGGTTGGCGCCAGCGAGGGCATCGAAATCGTCGATGTGGACTTGGTGGGTGGTGGCCGCAATCGAGTTCTGCGCATTTTTATCGACCGCCCTCCGGTTGCCGGGCAAGCTGTGGATCCGGCGGCGCCGCAGGGCGTTACCCTGGCCGATTGTGAATTCATTTCGCAGCACGTCGGGACCATCCTGGACGTCGAGGACGTGATTCCGGGCGCGGGCTACCGGCTGGAAGTAAGTTCGCCGGGGGTGGAGCGCAAGCTCACCAAGCCGCGCGAATTTGAGCGCTTCGTGGGACAGAAAATCAAGGTGGTCCTGCGTCAGCCCGTCGAAAATCAACGCCACCTTACTGGAACGCTCAAGAGTTTCGCCGGCGGCGTAGTCACTCTTGAACCCGGACCGGGCAAGAGCGTGCAGTTCCCTCTCGAACAGGTGGAAAAAGCCAACCTGAAGTTCGAGTGGTAATTTTCTCACCACTAAAAATGGAAATTATATGAGTCTGGGACCTATTGTTCAATCCATCGAAATTCTGAGCAAGGAAAAGGGCATCGATCCGAAGATCATTCTGGACGCGGTAAAGGACGCCATGCTGGTGGCGGCGCGGAAACATTTTCATACCGAAGAAGAACTGGCGGCTGACCTGGATGAATCCACCGGCGCGATCCGTATCTATGGCGTAAAGAAGGTAGTGGCGGAAGTGGCCGATCCGAACAAGGAAATTTCGCTCGAGGACGCGCGGAAACTTCGCGCCGACGCCGAGATCGATTCGGAAATCCGCTTCCCCAAATCCACTGATGCACTGGGCCGCATTTCGGCGCAGACCGCCAAGCAGGTGATTCTGCAGAAGGTGCGCGAAGCCGAGCGCGACAATGTGTTTTCGGAATACGCGGGCCGCATCGGGGAGCTGGTGCGCAGCGAAGTGAAGCGCATCGAAGGCCCGGACCTCATCGTGGGCATGGGGAAGACCGAGGCGCGCCTGCTGAAGAGAGAACAGTCGAAGCTGGAGAGCTTCAGCGTGGGCGACCGCATCGCGTGCGTCATCAAGAGCGTCGACAAGGCTGGCAAGAACGCTGGCGTGATCATTTCGCGGGCCGCGCCGGAACTCGTGATGCGCCTGTTCGAACAGGAAGTGCCGGAAATCTACGACAACACGGTGGTGATCAAGGGCTGTGCGCGCGAAGCCGGCGAGCGCACCAAAATCGCCGTGTCGAGCCGCGACCGCGACGTCGATAGCGTGGGCGCCTGCGTCGGGATGAAGGGCATGCGCGTGCAATCCATCATTCGTGAGTTGCGCGGCGAGAAGATCGACATCATCGAATATAGCGACGACCCGGTGGTATTCGCCACTCACGCGCTGAGCCCCGCGAAGATCGCGCGGGTCACGATCGTGGATGCGCCGGGCAAGCACATGGAAGTGGTGGTCGACGACTCCCAGCTCTCGCTCGCCATCGGCAAGAAGGGGCAGAACGTGCGCTTGGCCGCCAAACTCCTGGGCTGGCGGATCGATATTAAGAGTGAAGAAGAGAAGCGCCAGGAAGTGGAATCTCAGATGGCCGCGGTGGTGCCCGGCGCGCCGGTGTCGGTGCTGGTTGATCACGGTCTCACCGAGGCCATGGTCGAAAAGTTGATGGCGGGCGGCGTGAACACGGTGGAGAGCCTGGGTTCGATGACGCCGGAAGATCTGGAGGCGGTGCCGGGCATCGATCCGGCCACGGTCGAAGCTATCCAGACGGCCGTTAACAGCTACTACGGGCAGTTTGAGGGCTCCGACGTTGCGTCTGAAGTTGCGCCCGAAGAGACGGCCGATTCCGCCTCCGGTGGGGCGCCGCCCGACGCCGAAGAAGCGAATCAGCCCGCGAGCGCTGCAAGTGAACCGGAAAATGAATCTGTTACGATAGAAAAAGCGGAGTCCGTCGAGGGGCCGAAGTAAAATTTCGACCGCAGAGGATGCTCTTAGAAAGGTTTAGCGCGCAATCCCTGAAGCAACGGCGTTACACTTCGGGATTTTATGTATGAGTAAAATTCGCATCAACGAGCTGGCCCGGGAACTCGAGGTAAAACCTAGCGTCATTCTGGATTTGTTACCGGAATTAGGTGTCACAGACAAGAAGACGCACTCCAGTTCGCTCGACGACGATGTGGTGCTGCATCTCCGCCGGCGCGTGGCGGGAATGGGTGCCGAAGAGCAAGCGGCGAGTCACGAAGCAACGCCCAAGCAGGAACATCCACGGCAGTCGGCGGTGGCGGTGGAAGAGTCCGCGCCGGTTTCGAAGAGTGCGGCCCCTCCGGCTCCAACAGAGCCCGTCAAGCCCGCGGTTTCCGCGTCGATTGAAACCACCGAAGCTCCCGCGCCCGTGCGTCCCGCGTTTCCGTTGCGCCCGCCGTTGGCGACCGGGCAGCCGGCTGGCCCGAATGCGCCCGCCAATCGTGGTCCGGTGATTCCGTCGCGCTCCGCGCCGCCTGCGCCACGGCCAGGGCAGATTCTTTCGGGACCGCGCCAGCCCATCCCGCCGCTGGACACGGCGAGGACTTCTCCCTCGGCAAAAGGGCCAGAGCTAAGCTCAGCAATCAGCGCTCCGCCTCCTGCCGCTCACACCGCGCCTGCAGCGCCGGTGATGATCACCACGCCGGGCGCTCCACGGCCCAGTGCTGCTGTGCCAACGATTCCGGTGCCGGCACGGCCCGCACTAAGACCTACTCCGGGAGCCGCACCGCCGCCGTCTCAAACCGGGGGAGCAAGTACCGTCTCCGGCGGCATCCCGTTGCGTCCTCCAGCCAAGCCGAACTTGGTGGGCCAACCCGCTGCCCGGCCTGTGGTTCCGCCGCGTGCCGATATGGTGGCGCGGCTTGCCCGCCCGCCGGCCATGCCCAGCGCTCCCGCCCCCGGTGCTCCGCGTCCCGGAATGCCGACGGCACGCCCTGCGAGCCCGGTTCCCGGCCGTCCGATTTACACCGGGCCAGTGCGTCCCGGACAGCCCTTGATGCGCGGACCCGGTGGTCCGGGCAGTCCGCGGCCGAGTGGTCCCGGTGGTCCGCCGCGCGGGCGTTCGATGCATCCGACGTCGTCTCCCTTGCGCGCCGAACCGGCGACTCTGCCGGCCGAACCCGGCCGCCGCCATGCCACCAAGCCCGGAGCACGCGGCGCCGATCGCCGCCGTGAGGATGAAGAGGGCCGCATCCGTCCGGTGATGCGCCGCCAGGAATCCTTCCAGCCGCCGCCCATCGATCGCGAGATCACCATCGCTGAAGGCATTACGGTGAAGGAGCTTTCGGAAAAGCTGGGCATCAAAGGCAATCTTCTGGTGAAGCGGCTGGTAGAGAAGAAAATTTTCGCCACGATCAACCAGACGCTGGACGTAAAACTGGCCGAAGAGTTGGCGCGCGATTTCGGCGCCTCCACCAATAAGCTCAGCTACGAAGAAGAGAGCACGCACGACATTCAGCAGACCGAAGTCGATCTGGATCGCGAGAAGCGTCCTCCGGTGGTCACCATCATGGGCCATGTGGATCATGGCAAGACCTCGCTGCTGGACGCCATTCGCCTGGCGAACGTGGCGGGAGGTGAAGCGGGCGGAATTACGCAGCACATCGGCGCCTATCACGTCGAGAAGAACGGCAAGAACATTGTCTTTATCGACACGCCGGGTCACGAAGCGTTCACCCGTATGCGCGCCCGCGGCGCCAAGGTTACCGACATCGTGGTGCTGGTGGTGGCCGCCGACGACGGCGTGATGCCGCAGACGCTCGAAGCCATCGATCACGCCAAGGCGGCCGGCGTCCCGATCATCGTCGCCATCAATAAGATCGACAAGCCGGATGCCCAGCCCGAGCGCATCAAGCAGCAACTGGCCGATCGCGGCTTACTCGCTGAAGACTGGGGCGGCGAGACCGTGATGGTTCCGGTTTCGGCGCGTGCGAAGACCAATCTCGATCTGTTGCTCGAAATGATTCTGCTGGTGGCCGAGATTCAGGACCTGAAAGCGAATCCCGCGCGTCCCGCGATGGGCACGGTGCTCGAAGCGAAGCTGGATCGCGGACGTGGTCCGGTAGCGACCGTACTGGTGCGCAACGGAACACTCAAAGTGGGCGATTACTTCATTTGCGGCTCGGTGTTCGGCAAAGTGCGCGCCATGTTCGGCGACCAGGGCGAGCCCATCCGCGAGGCCGGACCGTCGATGCCCGCCGAAGTGCTGGGCCTCGAATCTCTGCCCGAAGTCGGCGACACGCTGCAAGTGGTTACCGATACCGCCAAGGCCAAGCAGATCGTCATCTATCGCGAAGCCAAGGCGCGCGAAGCGGCGATGTCGAAGACCAACCGCATCACTCTTGATCAGCTCCACGATCAGCTGAAAGAAGGCGAGACCAAGGAGTTGAACATCATCCTCAAGACCGATGTCGGAGGCACCGCCGAGGTCTTGTCGGATACCCTGCAGAAGCTGTCGAACGAGAAGGTTAAGATTCGCGTGCTGCATTCCGGTGTCGGCGCAATTACCGAGACCGATGTGCTGCTGGCTTCGGCGTCGAACGCCATCATCGTGGGTTTCAATGTCCGGCCCGACCGCGCCGCGCAGACCACGGCGGAGCAGGAAAAGGTCGACATCCGCCTGCATTCGATCATTTACGAATTGGCCGACGAGATCAAGAAAGCCATGACCGGGATGCTGGAGCCAGTGTTCAAGGAAGTCTACAAGGGCCGTGCGCAAGTGCGCGACGTGTTCCGGATTTCGAAGGTCGGCAGCGTCGCCGGTTGCTATGTCGACGACGGCGCCATCGGCCGCAATAACGAAATACGCCTGCTGCGCGACAACGTGCTGATCCACACCGGCAAAATCGAGTCGCTCAAGCGCTTCAAGAATGACGCCAGTGAAGTGAAGGCGGGCTTCGAATGCGGTATTTCGCTGGCCAACTATAACGACATCAAGCCCGGCGACGTCATCGAAGCGTTTGTAACCGAGCGCGTGGCCGCCGAAGCGATGGCGTAGTTCCGGGTCTCATGCCCGCCATTGGCGTCATCACTTTTGAGCTGCGCCTGGATGACGCGCATTCCCTCAAAGACAAGCGCCACTACGTCAAGAGTCTGAAGGACCGGCTGCGCGCGAAGTTCAACGTCGCCGTGGCTGAGAT
>DATJEI010000293.1:0-5713 GCA_035496735.1 Bryobacteraceae bacterium
GCGTTCGTCGACTTGGGCGACCTGGAAATCGACAGTCCGGCTTATGCCAAGAGACGTGACGAAATCAAACAAAGACTGGTCAATATTATCTTTTTGCACAATAAGTTAGGACAACTCTCTGAGAAACTGGATGCGGTCTCGCCGAGCAATCGTGCGTTGTATCGCCGGATTGCTAGTGCACGGGATAGGTGCCGGCTGAAGACTTCGAGGGCCATCCGTGCCGTACCTTTCTACATTTCCCACTGGAAGCAGTTCGCGAATGAAATCGAGACGGTAATGGACGAGTTGTCACGACTTGACCATGATTTTTCCAAGTGGGTGGGGCGCCGCGGCCAGTCAGATCGAGCCAAGGCCAAAAAGCTCAAGAGCGACATCCGTAAGCTTGAGCTGATGGTCGGAATGCCTCTGGTCGATTTGAAACCGATCATGGCCATCATCCGCCATGGCGAAATGGAGATGGAGTTTGCCAAAAAAGACTTGGTGGAAGCCAATCTTCGTTTGGTGGTCTCCGTAGCAAGGAAGTACGCGAACCGTGGGTTACACCTGCTGGATCTGATCCAAGATGGCAATATTGGCTTGATGCGCGCTGCCGACAACTTCGAATCTCGGGGCGATTCCAGGTTTTCTACCTGCGCGACTTGGTGGGTTCGGCAAGCCATCAAACGTGCAATCGCGGACCAGTCGCGCACAATCCGTATCCCCAATCTACTGTCTGAGTCCGTCAGTAAGTTCTTGCGGACCCGACGCGAGATTGAGCACGAGATTGGACGCCCTCCGACCAATGGCGAAATTAGCCGGCGAATGGGCATCCCGCAGAAGGAGGTGCAGAAACTCAAGATTCGCATCGCAGCTAGCGCGACTTGAGGTGAAACCTAACGCGTCTAAAAACATCTTTTGTAATAGGGACTTAACAGAAGACCAGAACGCTGATATACTAGGATGCGGCATGCGTCTGGCCTACGGATGGAGTGTGCGGACTCATCTGTTTGAAAATAAAAGGCTTATGAGTCATGACGACTTATGCCCCGACCGTAGCGACTTTACGGGTCGGGAGAGGTGGATGCGTTGGACCAGTTTGAGGATCAATTTGAGGGCCCGAGCCAGGAACCGCTAGGGCTCCCCTTCGACGAAGAAGGGGGCTTCTTCCATCCCGAAGAAGTTCATGATAGTGAAGAGTTTGCGGCTGCCCATCCGGTAGAAGAGTCAATCTACACCGATGACCCGGTACGGGTGTATCTGCGCGAAATGGGCGCCGTTCCTTTGCTGACCCGCGAAGGCGAAGTGAATCTGGCGCGCCGCATGGAGCGCGGCAAGTTGCGGATGCAGAAGGCCATTAGCCGCTCTGCCTTGGTTCAGCTTCACGCCGTCGAAATTTGCGAGCAGATCCGCAAGGAGGTGGAAGACCTCGACGCCTTCGTCGATTTAGGCGATCTCGAGGTGGAGAGCGCCGCCTATGCCAAACGGCGCAACGAGGTAAAACAGCAACTGGCGGATATCGTCTCCCTGCACAAGAAATTAGGGCAGCTCACCGACAAAATGGAGGCGGTGCCGGCCAGCAACAAAAAGCTGCGCCGCCGCGCCGCGGGCAAAGTGAATCGCTGCTGGGTGGAAATCTCGCAGGCCATCCGCGGCGTGCCCTTCTACGGGCCACAGTGGAAACAGTTTGCCAAGGAAATCGAGCGGGTGGTCGATGAGCTCACCCACCTCGACCAGGACCTGCGCAAGATTGAGGGACGCACGAGCCAAACTGCCCTGGCCAAAGCCAGGGAACTCAAGCGCGAAATCCGCAAGCGGGAACAGACGGCCGGCGCCGGTCTTACCGCCTTGCGCCACACCATGGCCGTGATCCGTCACGGTGAGTTCGAAGCGGAGCGCGCCAAGAAGGATCTGGTCGAAGCCAACCTCCGCCTGGTGGTTTCCGTCGCCAAGAAGTACGTAAACCGTGGCCTGCACTTGCTGGATTTGATCCAGGAAGGCAACATTGGCCTGATGCGCGCGGCCGACAAGTTTGAATACCGCCGCGGCTACAAATTTTCGACCTACGCCACTTGGTGGATTCGTCAGGCCATCACGCGCGCCATTGCCGATCAATCCCGCACCATTCGCATTCCGGTGCACATGAACGAGTCGATGAACAAGTTCCTGCGCGCCACACGTGAGCTCGAAAAGGAACTCGGCCGCGCCCCCACCAACGACGAAATCAGCCGGCGCATGGACATTCCGGTGGAGAAAGTCCAGAAGCTGAAGACCATCTCGCGCGACCCCGTGTCGCTCGAAACTCCGGTGGGCCGCGATGGCGAATCGGCGCTGGGCGATCTGATCGAAGACCGCTGGGTGGGCTCGCCGGTCGATGCCGTCATCGACACCAACGTCCGCGACGAAACCGCGAATATCCTCAAGACCCTCTCTCCCAAGGAGGAGAAGGTAATCCGCCTGCGCTTCGGCATCGGTTGCGAGCGCGAGCACACGCTGGAGGAAATCGGGCAGGAATTCGACGTCACCCGCGAACGTATCCGGCAGATTGAAGCCAAGGCCCTGCGCCAATTGCGCTCGCCGGAACGCGCCCGCCACCTGCGTGCGCTGCTGGCCGCGCGTTAGCCTAAATTACTTCGACGTTTCCGCGCCGCAATCGCGCCGACGCGAGCGCTCGATCCCGTGTCAGCAGCGTTGCGCCCAGCGCCGGAGAGGCGGGCCACAATCCCTTTGCCGGCCTGCGTGTCTCCTAACAATTCCCCAGCCGCCAAAGCGTCCAGGACGATCATCGGCCGTCGCGCAGCGTGCGGATGGTCTTGGCGACCGGCTCGCCCCATGTAACCGGCGGCAATTTAGCGATCTCGGCAAGGGTTTCCTGCAAGGGAGGATGATTGGCGATGACCTCGATCTCTTTCATCAGGTATTCCGACAGCGAAGTTCCCTCCATCGTCGCGCGCATTTTCAACTTGCGAGGCAGCGCATCCGGAACGTGGCGGAGCTGAATCATCTTCGGCATGTTTTAACATATTTGCATTTACATCACATGTGAAGGCGAATTCTAGCGCGCGTCGGCTAACGAAGCTTTCCAGTACTCCGGTAGGTCCTGCTTGGTGTCCCTGAGGATTTCGAGGATCGCCCGCCGGTCTCCTGTCGACAGCTTGGCGTAGCGGGCGGACTTGTCCCGTTCCGTCAACACATCGAACAAGCGGCGGTAGATGCGTTCGCGCGCAGCCTCGGGCATTCCGTCGAATGCTTCCGAGTAGATCATGTAGCTTAGCGGGTAACGGAACATGCGCTGCGTCAGGTCGAAATCGCGCAGTGACCGCCCCTTCCGGTCGCGCGGACCAGCTTTCTGGAACGCCTCCGCGAAGCCGGACGTGCCCTTGATCGGCGCATCCAGTTTTGCTTCATCCAGGAATAGCATGTACTCGACCAGTTGTTCGACGGCGGAGTCGATCCGATGGCGCGCGACATCGCTCAGTTCATCAGCCGGCTGGTGATACGCCTTGTTGAAGGCGGCCTGGCCCGCGAGCGTAATCGCGGTCTCGTAACCGACGCGAGTAATCAGATTGGTCATGCGAGCCTGATGTTCCAGCGTCATCAGAGCAACAATGTCACTGTGCGGAGTGAGGTACGCTCCGGTGTCGAACTTGCGGGTCAGGTCGGTGACATTTAAACCCGCGGCGCCTTCTAAGTTTTCAGGATGATCGCGATCGCGAGCCACCGCGTTGCCCATGTGCGTCATTTCGCCGTGAGTGCCCGTCACGTACCAGCCGCCCCAGCGCTCTTTGAGCGGGCTCCGCTGGTCCGTGAAGAAGTCGCCGGCCTGGAATACCGGCATGCCGCTAGGATCCGGGTAAACCGAGCGAACCATCAACCCGGGCACGCCCAAGGTTGGCCCCCCCGAGTCATGGCATTGCAAGCAAGCCGCGTCCCGCCGGTCGAAATGCGGCTTATCGACCTTCTCTTGGTTCAGCGTATAAAAGATCACGCCTAGCTTCGGATCGACCGACGCGAATTCGAGCAGGTCGCTGGAGTGCACCGCGCCGACCGCGGTGGAGTCATTGAAATACAGCGCCCGTGGCCGACGGGGCGAGATCAGCGCCGCCTGAAAACTGGTTTTGGAAAAAACCAGCACCTGCGATTCCATCGGAATCCCTAGAGCTTGCAGCACGCTGCGGAGATAGCCGTGAGAATCTTCGAATTCGAGCTTCACCTCGCCCCGCGCAATTTTCCGGTTCAAGCGTTCCACGGGATCGTCGGCCGCGCGCGTGGCGTATCGGATGGACTCGTCGTCCAGAGGCACGACATACGAGCCGGCCAGATCGGCCAGGGCGGCGGTGGCAGCGGCCATAGAAACGGCCAGAAAGACTTTAGATCGGTTTCGCATGCAAATCCCTCCCCGTGGAGAGAAGCTTGACTTTAGTCGGCGCTATAACATCCCCGGCGCACAAAGGCCGGATGGGAGATGAGTCGTCGATTAAGTCCGCTAGTTTGGTGGATGAAAACGCCTCTTCGATGTGGCGCACCGCGTCGTCCAGCTTGCGGTGCAGGGAACACAGACGGACGCCGTGCTCTTTTATGCCCAGCGGACATTTCGCAATTCGTTTGATCGGGTCTACCGCCTGCACAACATCGTAGATGGATATGTCCGCCGGATCGTTCAACAGGCTGAACCCGCCATTTTTCCCGCGCTGTGCCTGTACCAGCCCTGCACGGCTCAACGACTGCAAGACCTTGAACAAATAATCGATCGGCACTTTGGTCTCAGCGGCGATCTGCTGAGCCGTTTGGGGCGTTCCCCGTCGCATGGCCAGCAGAACCACGGAGCGCAGCGCGTATTCGGTAGTGGTGGAGAACATCCAACCTCATAATAGGATAACTAGACAAAGATGTCCAGTTATATTTTGGGCGGGCTCAGGGGCCGTCCGCAACCGCTAGAATTGGATAACTAATGCTCGAAGATACTAGCGATTTGCTGCTCCTGAATCCCGTGCATCAGTGGGATCACATGCGGGGCCCGGAGGGCGCCCCCTACACCCTCGTCGAATACGGCGATTATCAGTGCCCCGACTGCGGGCTTCTGTTTGCAACGCTGCAAAGTGTGCAGCAGGAATTCGGCACGCGTCTTCGTTTGGTGTACCGGCACTATCCGCTGTCTGGAATTCATAAGCACGCGCAGATGGCGGCAGAGGCCGCCGAAGCGGCCGGCGCGCAGGGTCGTTTCTGGGAAATGCACGATCTTCTGTTTGAGAACCAGGATGCCCTTGAGCGCAAGCATCTGCTCCGTTATGCCGAGCAGTTGGCCTTGGACCTAGATCGCTTCCGTCGCGAGCTGCAACAGGAATCGCATCTCGAACGGGTCCGGCAAGATTTCATCGCCGGTGTTCAGAATGGCGTGAACGGGACCCCGGGATTGTTCCTCAACGGTGTCCGCCAGCCCGGCGTTTTTGACAAGGGAGACTTGAAATCCCTACTCGATGAAGCGCCACCCCGCCGAGGCTAGTCACGCTAAGCTGTTCTCCGGGCCGTTCCGACTTAAAACAGGACTATTTATCCGAACTGAATGATTCGCGGGTCCCGCGCCGCGCTGATCACACCAAGGGTTGCCTGGTGTAGCGGTTAGGCGGCAACCACTCGTGTGGTTCCAAGCATTAAAAAAACCCGCGCGGAACTGTGCCCGCCATCTGCCCGTGTAAGTCGTCGGATTAACCCTGATCGAAGTGTGGCGATCAGGCCC
>DATJEI010000294.1:0-5447 GCA_035496735.1 Bryobacteraceae bacterium
TCTGTCTGGATCGTGACGGCCATTGTGTCCGCTGCCCTAATCGGCGTGCAAACCGTCACCCGCGCACACCGGATGCATTCTGGCATCGCGAATGAAATGATCTACATGGCGGTCGAGCAATTTTTGCCGGCGGCCGGCGCCGGAGCGCTCCTTACACTTGTGCTAGTGCAGTCCGCTCCCTCGGCATTGTGGATGCTTCCGGGGCTGTGGCAGATCATCTTTAGTCTGGGCATATTTTCGTCGTGCCGTTTCCTGCCACGGGCCATGGTCGCAGCAGGCATGTGGTATCTGCTTACGGGACTGACGTGCCTCGCGCTCGGCGATAGCCGGGCATTTTCTCCCTGGACCATGGGAGTCGCGTTCGGCACGGGGCAATTCCTGGCCGCTGGGATCTTGTTCTTTAGCGCTTCGGAGGGCCGCCATGAAAGCTAAGAAATCAAGCGAAGGGCGTTTCGCCTATGAAGGCCTGAACCGAGTGATTCACGAGCGAGCGCGACTCAGTGTAATGACTTCTTTGATCGGCAATCCCAAGGGATTGACGTTTAATGACCTTAAGCAACTCTGTGCGCTAACGGATGGCAACCTCAGCCGGCATCTGCGGGTGCTTGAGAGAGGAAAGATGGTGGAAATCGTAAAGGGGCATGACCAGAATCGGTCCCAGACCGTATGCCGCATCACATCTGCCGGACGGGCGCGATATCTCGAATACCTCTCGACATTGGAGCAGGTGGTTCGTGATGCAGCGCGGGGAGCTTCGGACAAAGCTGCATCCCCGTTATTACGAGGCCTCGCTGCATTCAAGGCCTGATTTTTTTGGATATTCACTTTGCAGTGCAAAGTGAAGTACTGGACACGGAGGAATTCAGTGGGCGAGTCAATTTTGCAATCGAGTTTTCAAACCAGGTCAAGATCAATGGGCGTGAAACTCATCGTGGTCTGCGCCCTGGCGCTGCTGGTGACCATTCCCGCGCTCTATGTTGGAGGTCTGGTGGAAGACAGGACCAAGCGAGCGGCGGAAGTCGTCAAGGAAATCAGCCGTCATGTAGGCGGTCAGCAGACTTTTCTGGGACCAACGCTTGCAATCCCCTACAATATTCCACCGCAATTTGAGCACGACGTCGCCAGGCACGGCATCTATGTTGTGTTTCCAGCGCGAGCGTCGGGCGCGGTTAGAACCGTAACGGAAGAGAGGCACCGTTCGCTATTCAAGGTTCCCGTGTTCCAGGCGGACTTGAACCTAGATTCGGCATTCGATCTTACCGGGGTCCCCGGAGCGGCACCTCAGGGCGCCGAACTCGACTGGAGCCGGGCCGAGATCGTGGTCGGAGTGAGCGATGCGCGAGGAGCTCTGGCGGACGCCACGTTGACCATGGCAGAAAAGACTTTGACACTCGTCCCAGCGGAAGTCGCACAGAACATCTCCATTGGCGAAGATCAGAACCAGCGCATCAAACTGACCTTCCTCGGCGCGAAGGCTGGAAGTATTGCGAAACCGAATGCGCAATTCGCAGTGGCATCGGTACTGCGATTCTCAGGCGCTCAACGCATTGCATTACTGGCCTATGGCAAGACCACCCACTTGGCAGCGAAGGGGGGCTGGCCGAGCCCAGGGTTTGATGGAGGATTTCTGCCGATTAGCAGGTCCGTGTCCAGTAATGGTTTCACCGCTGAATGGGCAGTTCCCTTTATTGCCAGAGGCACGCGAGTTGAAGGACCGATCGAGTCGATTGGCGGGCTCGATACAACTGCTCTCGGGGTTTCATTTATTGAGGTTGCAGATCCCTACCAGTCAGTCAACCGAAGCCTCAAGTACGTGCTCCTCTTTCTAGGACTGATTTTCCTTTCCTTTTTCATATTTGAGGTCACGACGGGCAAACGCGTTCACCCGGCACAGTACATCTTGGTTGGAACTGCACAAATCATCTTCTATCTGCTCTTGCTATCCTTCGCCGAGAGAATCGGATTCGACTTTGGCTTCCTGGTTGCCGGTGCTGCAACGGTAATCCTGCTTTCGGCCAATGCGGGATGGGTATTCGCAAGCCGTAGTCAGGGGATCAGGGCTTTGGTGACTTTTACTTTTCTATACGTCCTGATCTATCTCATGTTGCGGCTCGAAGACAACGCCTTGCTGGTCGGCGCGATTGCCAGCTTCGTAGCAGTGGCGGCTGCCATGTACTTCACCCGCGGAATCGACTGGTACAGTCCCGTGCCAATGACAGGCGCCCAGGCACGGCCGGACTATCCCGCGGTCCCAGGAAATTAATATGCAAGCTGACAAACAACACGGCTTACATGTCGCCATCATCATGGATGGAAACGGTCGCTGGGCAAAGCAGCGCGGGCTGCCTCGCGTGGCCGGCCATCGCGCCGGAGTGGCCGCGGTGCGCCGCGTTGTGGAGCGCGCACCCGATGTGGGTATAAGCCGTCTTACGCTCTACGCGTTTTCATCCGATAACTGGCGTCGGCCATCCTCAGAGGTGGATAGCATCTTTCGGCTTTTACGGACTTTCCTGCGCTTGGAAACCGGACGCCTTCGCCAGCACGGCGTACGGCTCCGGGTTATTGGCCGGCGCGATCGCTTGCCAAAGGTGGTGCTTCGCGAAATCGAAACGGCCGAACGCGCAACCAAGTCAGGGCGCCGTCTCCAACTGTGCGTAGCGATCGACTACTCGTCGCGCGACGCCATTACGCGCGCAGTGGCCGGCGCGACGGCCGCTCTCACCAGTGAAGTTCCGACTTCGGCGGAATTGCTCGGACCTTTGCTGACACAGGCCTTGTCCGCGCAGAGCGGAGATGTCGACCTCCTGATTCGCGCTGGCGGTGAAAAGCGTCTCTCGGATTTCCTGCTGTGGGAGTCCGCCTATGCCGAACTCCTGTTTACGGATCGAATGTGGCCGGATTTTAACGAAGCGGACCTTGACGAAGCCCTCAAGGAATTCAGTCGAAGAGAACGACGATTTGGTGGCGTGCCTGCAAGTGTCTTTCAGCCACCACCTTCTGTTGGGCAGATGTCATTGGCTGCGAGTCGGACAGCCGCTCCCGTGTCGCGATCGGGAACGTTGCCTACGCGCTGGTTGGGTTCTTCGGTACAATCTCGACCACGGTGACGCCGAGGTGGTATTCGGAATCCTCGCAAGTGCAGTGCCTGACTTCAGCGTCTGCTACGCACTCGGTCAGGTGGATACGGACAAGCGAACCGGGAGACACAAAGTATGGAACGCTGAGCTTCACGCTTGACGTCCCCACATCAAGAATACGGGCCTTCACGGCAGGTTGCGGCCGGGGACTCAGAACATCGATGACCGTCTCTCCGGTACAAATAGTACGGGGATCGCTTCGGCGATCTGGACCCACATGTCCCTTGCGTAGCCACTTAGAAACGGCCATGTGCGCCCTCCTAGATGAACCTACCAAGATCCCTGCTTGGAAACTCTCAGCTAAACACCTGTGTTCTGAGAATTTTGGATCTGATTTTCCCCCGGCGCGGCGATCACAAGTTGCGCTGCTTGGGCTACTCTCTTGCGATACCGAGGGGTGAGGCGACCGCCGCGAGGGCAGCGGGCGAGCGCTTACCTGATTCAACTGCGGCCTTCTCCCACCTTTTGGAATAGTTCAGAGAGGGAGCTGTTCAGAATCGTGCACTTCAGCATCCTGCTAGGCGAGGACGGCCCTTACGACCGTCGCTTTTTCTACTCCCGTCAGCTTCATGTCCAGGCCCTGGACCTTATAGCTGAATCTTTCATGGTCGATGCCAAACAGGTGCAGAAGCGTAGCTTGAAAGTCGCGTACGTGAACCGGGTCCTTGACGATGTTGTAAGAAAACTCGTCCGTTTCCCCATGTACTACGCCGCCTTTGACACCGCCTCCGGCCATCCAGAAAGTGAAACAGCGCGGATGATGGTCGCGGCCGTAATCGGTGGGCGAAAGCTTGCCCTGGGAGTAGATCGTCCGGCCGAATTCCCCGCCCCAGACCAGCAGAGTGTCATCCAACATCCCTCGCTGCTTAAGATCCTTTAAGAGAGCCCACCCGCTCTGATCTACATCCTTAGTCTGGTTCGGCAGAGATCGGGGGAGATTCGCATGAAAATCCCAACCGTTGTGATAGATCTGCACAAATCGCACGCCACGTTCCAGAAGCCGCCGGCTCATCAGGCAGCAATTTGCGAAGGTGCCCTTCTGGCGCGCTTCCTCGCCGTACATTTCGAAAGTGTGCTCCGGCTCCTTCGAGATGTCGGTCAGCTCCGGCACGGAACTTTGCATGCGGTACGCCATCTCATACTGCGCGATACGCGACATGGTTTCCGGGTCCGCGACTTGTTCGTATTCCTGCTGATTCAAGTCACGCAGGCCATCGAGCATTTTGCGGCGGATATCCGCGGGCAGACCTTCCGGATTGTTGATGTAGAGAACCGGGTCGCCTCCGGTACGGAGAGAGACGCCGCTATATTTCGAGGATAAGAAGCCGGCGCTCCACATGCGCGCCGACATGGCCTGCGTCGGAGCCTTGGGATCGCTGTGGCTGGCGTTCATCACCACGAACGCCGGCAAATTTTGGCTCTCGCTACCCAGTCCATAGGCTAGCCATGAACCAATACACGGCCTGCCGCCAATCATAAATCCTGTCTGGATGAAGGTAATCGCTGGCTCGTGATTGATGGCCTCGGTGTGAAGCGAACGCAGGATCGCAATCTCATCCACCATCTTGGCCGTGTAGGGCAACAACTCCGAAATCCAGGTTCCGTTTTGGCCGTGCTGCGCGAACTTGTAGATTGACGGAGCAATGGGAAACCGGTCCTGACCCGCGGACATCGTAGTCAGGCGCTGGCCCTGGCGGACGGAACCGGGAAGGTCCTTGTTGTACCACTCCGTCATGACGGGCTTGTAATCGAAAAGGTCCATCTGGGGAGGCCCGCCGAGCATGTGCATGTAAATCGCGCGCTTGGCCTTGGGCGCAAAATGGGGAAGCCCAGGCAGCCCGCCCACCGCGGATGCGTCTCCCCGGAGTTCTTCCCCCAGCATGGTCGCTAGCGCAGCCACACCCAGCCCGCGCGCACCGCGCGCGAAGAAATGCCGCCGCGTCTCGCGGAGCGCCATCTCGCGGAGCAAGTGCATCTTGGTTCCTTCGTATTCGCGCGACATCACTTGTTCAGTACCTCGTCGAGATTGAACAGCTCATTCGCCAGCACCGTGAGCGCTGCGAACTTATCCACCGGAAGGGTCGCATCCGCCTTGGATTCCCCTACCGTCAGGAGTTTGCTCGCGTCGGCCTTATGCGATTGGTAGTAGTTGAGAAAATCCGCATAGGAACGTGCGACAACTTCCTTTTCCTTGGGTCCAAACTTTCGGGCGATCAAGCGGGAGGTCATGTAGTCGACCTGGTCATCCAGGGCCTGGTTGGAATGCATGGCATGTTCCGCCAGATTTCGCGCGGCCTCGACAAACTGCGG